>DATLNO010000065.1:0-7693 GCA_035536715.1 Solirubrobacteraceae bacterium | reverse complement strand
TCACGCTCGCGATCGAAGAACGCGACGTGCTCGAAGGCGTCGACGTCGAAGTTCGCGCCCAGCTCGCGGTTGAGCACGTGCAGCACGTTGAGGTTGAACTGCGCGGTCACGCCGGCGCTGTCGTCGTAGGCGGCCTCGATCACCGCCGGATCCTTGACGAGGTCGGTCCCGAGCAGGAGGTGGCCGTCGGCGCCGAGCACCTTCGCCAGCGAGCGCAGGAAGCGCCGCCGGCTGCCGGGCGGGAAGTTGCCGATCGTGCCCCCGAGAAACGGCACGAGGCGCGGGCCGGCCGGTGCCGGCAGGTGCCCGAGGTGGCGCTCGAAGTCGCCGACGACGCCGTGCACCGCCATCCCCGGGTACTCCTCGACGAACAGCTCGGCGACCGCATGGACCGTGGTCGCGCTGACGTCGACGGGTACGTAGCGCGCAAGCGTGCCGGCGGCGTCCATCGCGTCGAGCAGCACACGCGTCTTCGTCGCCGAGCCCGACCCCAGCTCGACGAGCTCGACGGCGCCCGTGGTCGCGATGATGTCGTCGGCGTGCGTCTCGAGGATCAGCCGCTCCGTGCGCGTCTGGTAGTACTCGGGCAGCTCGCAGATGTCGTCGAAGAGCTCCGAGCCGCGCGCGTCGTAGAGGTGCTTGGGCGGCAGCTCCTTCAGCGGTCGGGTCAGCCCGTCGAGGACGTCGTCGGCGAGCGTGCGTTCGTCGTTCGGACCCAGATACGAACGGACCTCGACGCTGCCTGCGAGGATCGGCTCCATCACGTCACGTCCTTTGCCAGTCGAACGCCGGCAAAGATCTGCCGCCGTTGGGGGAGATCCCAGTTCCTGAAGGTGAGCGAGCGCAGCCGCGCCTCGGTGGCCCACGACGACCCGCGCAGGACGCGGTAGCGGTCGCCGAAGAAGACCTCTGAGTACTCGCGGTAGGGATGTGATGCAAAGCCGGGGTAGCCGCCGAAGTGGCTGGACGTCCACTCAAATGCCTCTCCGACCTGTGCGGTCGGCTCCTGGGTCCAGGTCGCCGCCTTCTCCCACTCGGCTTCGGCGGGGAGGCGTGCGCCGTGCGCGCGGGCGAAGGCGTCGGCCTCGAACCAGGAGACGTGCATCACGGGTCGGTCGTGCTCGTCACGCGGCCTCCCGTCCGCCGTCCAGCCCGCGGGGTGGGTGATGTCGTACTCCTCCTTCCACGCCCAGCCCTCAGCGGACCACCATTCGCGCCGCTCGTAGCCGCCGCCCTCGCAGAAGTGCAGCCAGGACCCGTTGGTCACGGGCCGGCGCGCGATCCGGTAGGCGGGAAGGTCGACGCAGTGGCGCGGGCGCTCGTTGTCGAACGCGAAGCCGGCAGCGTGCGCGCCCATCTCGAAGGGACCGGCGGGCACGTCGATCCAGCCCGGCGCGACTCCGGCGTCGCGCGGCACCCCGGTCGGGTAGCCGCCGGGCAGGTTGGCGAGAAACAGCGTCTGGCGCATCGTCTCGTTGTGCTGTGCCTCGTGGCTGATGACCATCTCGAACAGCGTGCCATCGCCGGGGCCGACCTCGTCGAGGATCGCGATCGTTCGCCGGCGCACCGCGTCGAGATAGTCGAAGACGTCGGCGCCGCGCAGGAAGGGGATGTCGCCGCGCACCGCGCGCGGCGTCTCGAAGGCGTCGTAGAGGTCGGCGAGGTCGCCGCGCAGCAGGTCGCCGCCGCCGTGGCGATGGACGAGCCAGAGGTCCTCGTAGGCGGCGATGTGGCCGAGATCCCAGTCGAGCGGACTCATCAGCGGGTGCTGGACGCGCTCGAGGTCGTCGTGGTTGAACCTCGCGACAAGCGCAAGCGTGCGATCGCGAGCGTGCTGCAGGGCCTCACCGAGGGCTGGTTGGGCCGCGATCGCCATCGGGGGGTCAGGGTACCCCGGCGCCTGTCGGCGAATCATCTACGGCCATCCTGGCGGGATAGCGCCTGTTACATCGCGGTCAACCAGCGAGCGCGTCAAGCGCGCGGTCGACGTCGCTCTCGGTGTTGTAGAGATGCCACGACGCCCGTAGTCGCCCGCCGCGCAGCGCGGCGACGATCCCGGCCCGCTGCAGCCGCTGCGCTGCGCCATCGTCTGTGAACGAGACGATCGCGGAGTTCGACGGCGCCATGTCCAGGCCGTCCCGAAAGCGGTTGGCGAGGGCGACATCGTGTGCGAATACGGACTCGACGCCGATTCGGTTGAGCAGCTCGAGCGCGGGCTGCGCGCCAACCCACGAAAACCACGCCGGGGAGGTATCGAAGCGCCGCGCGTCGGTCGCGAGACGCAACGGCGGGCCGAAGTAGCTGTCGTGCACGTCGGCGCCCGCGTACCAGCCGGCGCTGTGCGGGACGACCCACTGCTGAAGCTCCTCGCCGACGGCCATGAAGGCCGTGCCGCGCGGCAGCGTCAGCCACTTGTAGCCCGCGCAGACGACGGCGCCGAAGCGGGCCGCGTCGATCGGCATCCAGCCGCACGCCTGCGTGGCGTCGAGCACGGTCTGGGCACCGTGGTGGTCCGCAGCGGCGACGATCGCGTCGAGGTCGGCGACCTCGCCGGTGCTCATCTGGACCGCGCTGAACGCGACGACGTCGGTTTTCGCGTCGATCGCGTCTGCGACGCGCGTCGCCGGCACCGTCGTCACCGTGATGCCGCGCCGCTCCTGCTGGACGAGAAAGGGAAAAAGCACCGACGTGAACTCCTCCTCGGGGACGATCACGTGGGCGCCGTCGGGCACGGAGGCGGCGACGAGGCCGACGAACTCCGACACCGTCGCGCCGATCGAGACGCGCGTCGCCGGTACGCCGGCCAGCTCGGCGAACGAGGCCCGTGCGGCCTCGCTGGACGCACCCCAGTGCTCCCAGCTCGTGCGCCCGCCGCGCCAGTCGGTGAGCGCATCCTGCATCGCGTCGAAGCCGTCGCGCGGCGGCAGGCCGTAGCTCGCGGTGTTGAGGTAGACGCCGTGCGGCTGCCACTGTTCACGGGCCTCTGCGATCGTCGTCACGGCCCCATCGTCGCACCCGACCGGGCCGTGGGAGGACCGGCCGCTTAGATGATGCCCTGGCGCACCGCGCGCGCGATCGCCTGCGAGCGGCTGCGCGCGCCGAGCTTCACGACGACGTCGCCGAGCACCTCCTTGACGGTCCGCTGGCTGTAGTGCAGCTCCTGGCCGATCTCGCGGGTGGGCAGCGCGTCGGCGACGAGCGCCGGCACGCGCTGCTCGCGGGCGGTCAGCTCCGGGAAGGTGGCGACCGTGGTTGTCGGCCGTGGCCGCGTTCGCTTGCGAGCGGCGGCGTCGCGCCGGCGACGACGGCGCGCAGGCGCATCTCCAGGCGCTCGGGCGTGAGGTCTCGCGCATTAGCGCCGCGACCGCGCCAGCGTCGACGAGCGTTTTCCCCGTCGGTCGCGCCCTCCCCGTGGACGCGACGGCCTCCGGCTGCGAGCCTTTTCGCAGGCGTCGCGCCGATCAAGCCGACGCTGGCGGCCAGCGACGCCTACGACACCGGTGTGGTCTACCTGTCCTATCGACCGTGAGTCGACCAGATGCAGTTGGTCGACCAGGCCGTCCGCGAGCATCGCGCGGACCAGCGTGATGCTGCCGCTGGCCTTGGACCGCGCCGACGTCGTGAACTCATCGGGACGTTGACAGGCGAGCGCGTCGGCCGACCGGCTCGGTCGCAAGCGCATCTTCGTCACCGGTGAGACGGGTGTCGGCGACGCCGGGGTCGGGCAGTTTGTCCTCCCATGGGACACATGAAGGAACGGATGCTCCGCGGCCAGCTCTACATCGCCGACGACGAGGACCTGGAGGCGGACTACGCTCGCGCTCAGAACTTGGTCGCCCACTACAACGGCACGCCGCACGCCGCGCAGCAGGAACGCGACGAGCTCCTCGTGGAGTTGCTCGGGGACGTGGGCGAGAACGTGGTCATCCGCCCGCCGTTTCGGTGCGAGTACGGCGCACGAGTCGCGATCGGCGCCGGGACGTTCGCCAACTACGACCTTCTGCTGCTCGATGTCGCTCCGATCACCATCGGCGCGGCCTGCCAGATCGCGACGCGGGTGCAGCTTCTCACCGCGACCCATCCGATCGACCCCGAGCCGCGGCGGCTGGGATGGGAAGCGGCCGAGCCGATCGTCGTCGGCGACAACGTCTGGCTGGGCGGGGGTGTGATCCTGTGCCCGGGCGTCACGATCGGCCACGACACGGTGGTCGGCGCCGGCGCCGTCGTCACTCGCGATCTCCCCGACGGCGTCGTCGCGGTCGGGACACCGGCCAGGATCGTGCGGGAGATCAGCGAGCGCGATCGGATCGTCGTACCCGAGCGCTGAGGCTCACGCCTCCGCTCGGGTGACGTCTGCATGGGCCATCGGCGACGCCGGCGGCCCATGCTCGCGTGCGATCAGGCGCCGGGCGGCCGGTAGTCGACCGAACGCTGCGCGGCCGCGTCGACGTCTTCTGGCGTGAGCAGCACCGTGGTCCTCACCGTCGCTCCGCCGGCGGCGTTGACGGTGAGCGCGACCGCCGCCGCGCTCTCGTTGTCGGGAAGATCGACGATCACGAACGCATCCGCGTCGCCGAAGGCGAAATAGAAGCACTCCATGTCGCCACCGACACTGTCGGCGACCTGCGCGACCGCGTCGCGTCGACTGCTCCCGCCCGCGCTCTGGACGCCCTTGACGCCGTCCAGCGTGTACGAGGCCTCAAACAGGAACTTGGGCACGTGTACCCCCTCGGTTGACGGTTGGCAAGCCTCCCACATTTTCGTGGTGCGGTCGCGTGGCCGCCACCGCATGCGCGGCGACCACTGCCGAGCCCTTCGGCGCATCCAGTTCGTCAGTCAGCAAAGTCGGCGTCGGCGCCGACCGCGGCCGGTCGCGCAGATGCCGTCCTGCCGGCCGGCTTGGCCGCCGTCGCAGGCTCGTTCTTGTTACGGCCGCGACCCGTCAGCCCGCCCGTCAGGGTGTCCTGCGCCCAGCTTCGCTGAAGCCCGCGGCGAGCCGATCACGCAGATCGTGCGCTCCTCTCTCCCCTCGCCCTTCAGCACGCTGTTCGCGACGACTACAGCCAGGCCAGCAGGCCGATGCCGATCGCCATGCCCGCGAAGTAGACGAGCTGCGCGTCGCCGTTGGCCGAGTCGCGGTAGTCGCGGCGCAGCTGGGCGAGCTGGCGGACCTCGACGGCGACGGCGGCCTTGTGCGCGTGCGGCGGGTTCTCGCCGCGCGCGTCGACGAGCCTCAGCAGGTGGCAGGCGGATGTCATGACGAGCTGGAGTGATGCGCCGGCTGCGGCCGCGCAGCACCTCGCTGGCGCGCACCGAGAGCTCGTCGCAGTGGTGCAGCGCGCGGGCGATGTCGGGCTCGTCCTTCGTGGCCCAGTCGCTGACGCGATGGAACTTCGGCGACACCGACAGCACCCGCCGCATCCAGGCGGTGTTCGGCTTGCCCGCCGACAGCGCCACGGCGCTCTCGACGCCCGCGCGATCATCCCCCGGCGCCGCGGAGAACAACGCAAGGGTTGCTGCAGCGGGCGCGCTCAGGTAGACGGTGACCTTGTGACGACGTTCGCGCTCATCCACGGCGCCTGGGGGACGGGATGGCATTGGGGAACGGTGCCCGGCGAGCTGCAGCGGCTTGGGCACGAGGTGGTCGCGCCCGACCTCCCGTGCGAGGACCCGACAGCGACGTTCGACGACTACGCCGGTGTGATCCTCGCGGCGCTGGAGGATGGGCGCGGCGACGACGTCGTGGTCGTCGGCTACTCGCTTGGTGGCCACACCGCAGCCCTCGTGGCCGCGAGACGGCCGGTGCGGGCGCTCGTCTACCTGGCGGCGCTGGTCCCGGAGCCCGGCGTGAGCCTCAACGAGCAGTTCGCGTGGGGCGAGAACATGCTGTTGCCCGACTACACGGCGGGCATCGAGAACACGGGCGCGCTCAGCCGCTGGGTCGACTTCGACGTGTATCACTGCGTGGGCTGCCACGACTGCCCGGAGCCGGTGGCGCGGGAGCGCTTCGCGCGCAGCCGCGGCCAGTGCCGTGCTCTCTACCGCAAGCCGTGTTCGCTGACGGCCGTCCCGGACGTCCCGACGCGCTTCATCCTGTGCAGTGAGGACCGCTTGATGAACAACGCGCTCTTGGAGCCGGCAGTGCGCGAGCGGGTCGACAGCGACCCGGTCGAGCTTGCAGCCAGCCACTCCCCGATGGCGTCGCGTCCCGTGGAACTTGCGCGGCTGCTGTCTGCCACCGGCCGTTCCTAGCGGACCCGATCGCTGCTCACGTGACCCCGGGCGTGGCGCATCTGCCGCCCACCGCGGTGCAGGCTGCCACGACCGCAGGGTGAACGGGGGGTCCCGCGGGCGGATCACGGCACGGCCAACGGTCCCGACGCGGTAGGTGTGGAGATCGCCCGCCGACGCGTCATGATCATCGCAACGCACGATGGACGAAGGACGCGGTCCGAACCCGCGTCCTTCATCGATGCCGTACGCAGGCGCGCAGCACCACACCTGCGCCAAGCCGATCACCGGCGCCCGTCCGACACCCCCGCCGCGCGCTCGACTCGTCCTCGGGCCGCCGGTCCCGGTCACGCCGCCGCCGGCGCCGCCGCCCCGGGGCGGATGAACAACGTGCTCAGGAACTACAACCGGTCAGGCAGCGCCAGCCGGCGACGCGGCCACATCGCAGGCCACCTCGTCAAGGCCCTCTCCGAGCAGCGCGAGCGGGATCGATCGGTCGCCGGCGAGCGCCCGCGCCAGCGCCGCGCGCTTGCTTTCACCGGTCGCGAGCAGCAGCGTGAGCCGCGCGTCGCGGACGAGCGGCAGCGTCAGGGTCACGCGCTCGGGCGGCGGCTTGGGGGACTTGCGGACCGGTGCGACCGGCGCCTGGACGACGTGGAGCAACGGATGGCCGGGAAACAGCGAGCAGAAGTGCCCGTCGGGTCCCATGCCGAGCAGCACGATGTCGAAGACGCCGTCCGGGACGCGCTCGCGGACCTGTAGCCCGTACAGCCAGGCCGCGTCCTCCGGGACCTCGGGCGAGGGCACGACATGCAGCACCGGCGGCTCGTCGCGATCGACCGCCAGGAGCGACTCGCGCACCATCCGTGCATTGGACTCCGGGTGGTCCTCGGGCACGCAGCGCTCGTCGCCCATCCAGAGGTGCACGTGCTGCCACGAGCCTTCGACCTCCGCGAGCAGCTCGTAGGCACGCTGTGGCGTCGACCCGCCGGCGAGCGCGATGTGCAGCTCACGTCCCTCGCGTCGCTTGTCGTCGATCGCCGCGGCCAGCGCTTCGCATGCGTGGCGCGCCACGGCCTCGGCGTCAGGGAAGACGAGAACGCGCGTCACGTCGCCTCCCGCCGCGGCGACGTAGGGCTCATGAGTGGTGGACGGAGTGGACGCAGGCCACGGCGACAAGCATCGCAGGGGCAGGTTTCCGCACGCCACCGAAGCGCTGTGGGAGGGTGCTCGCGACATCACAGGATGCCGCCGGGGAGAAGGGTGCCGAGTCGCGGACGCACAGATGCGGCTTGAGCTTCGTGGTGTTGAGGTTCTCGTTGGCCTGCGGCATCCCGAGGAACCTGCCGTCGGCCCAGGCGGCCCAATTGAGGTCACCGTGAAACTCCGGCCTGCCGAAGGACGAGAAGTACGTGACGAAGTCCGGCTTGCGCTGGCGGTAGGCGTCGACGAACGCCGCTGA
>DATLNO010000064.1:0-3119 GCA_035536715.1 Solirubrobacteraceae bacterium | reverse complement strand
ACCCGGTGGCGCAGCAGCGTCTTGAGCACGCGCGTGCCGTCACGCCACGTGTTGAGGTTCGATTCACCGAACGCGCGCGGGGACTCGAAGCTCGGCACCTCCCCGATGCGCAGGCCGGCGTTGATCGCGCGGACGACGATCTCGGTCTCGATCTCAAAGCCGTCGGACCGCAGCGCCATCTTGTCCAACTGGTCGCGCTTGAAGGCCATGAAGCCGTAGCAGAGGTCGGTGAAGTCGGTGCGGTAGAGCCCGTTGACGAGGCCGCGCAGGGCGCCGTTGCCCCAGCGACGGTGGTGCTCCATGTCCGTCGTGCCACCGTTCTCCATGAACCGCGAGCCCTTGACGAAGTCGTAGCCCTCATCGAGCAGATCGAGGTAGAGCTGGATCTCAGCCGGGTCCATGCTGCGATCGGCGTCGATCATCACGACCACATCGCCGCGGGCGGCAGCGAATCCGGCGCGCAGCGCGGCGCCCTTGCCCTTGCGGTCCTGGCCGACGACGCGGATGTCCGGGCGGATCGCGCGGCTGACCGCTACGGTCTCGTCAACGGAGTTGCCGTCGACGAGAATCACTTCGTCGATGACTGCCGGGAGACGCTCGAGGACCCACCCGATGTTGCGCTCCTCGTTCATCGCGGGGATGACCAGCGAGACGGCCACCCGAGAGGGACGGGGCCAGCGCGTGCGGACGAATCGCGGTGAGGAATCGGGGACTGCGTCGAAACGGTCTGAGGGCTCGGAGGCCTTCTGCGCCGGGATCTCAATCGCGGCGTCTGTGCCTTGAGCCTTGCTCTTCGAGTTGCGGTGCATAGCCTGATCCATGCCTGCGCTCCCTTGCCGTTTCTCTGCCTTGCTCAGAACATCCGCCGGCTTTCTGCCGCTCCTCCTGGTGGAGCGACCCCCCGTTCAAGGCCAACCTTCTGAGTCGAGGGAGCAACGTACAATCGAAGAATTAGATGGGCGTTGTATTCTCGATTACATCTCGATTAGGCGTAAAACCGCACCGCTTCCTGCGCCTTGCCGCCTAGGCTGTGCACCCCGTGTTTGCAGCGTGAAAGCACGGGGTAAGCGGTGGCGCCGATGAGCACCGCGGTACCCGGCCGGGGCCTACCGCCCGGCCCGCGTGACGTGCTGGATGCGCTGCCGTATGGCGTCCTCCTGCTCGATCCCGATGGCGCTGTGACTGATGCCAACCCGCGCGCGCACGAGTTGCTGCCCGATCTCGCCGCGGATGCGACGCGACGATGCCATGAGGTCCTCGGCTGTCAGGTCAGCGACGGGCCGTGCGAGCGGGGATGTCTGCGCGAGCGCGCAACGCATTCCGGGGAGGCGTCGGCCGAGATTCGGATCGACCCCGCGAGCGACGGGCAGACGCGACCACTGTGGCTCACGTTCGCGCCGCTGGACGGCCGGCGCGGCGCGATCGTGCACATCCGTCCCGGCGAGATCGGTGATCGACGGTGGCGCAACGAGCTGCGCCGGGGAGCGTCCCTGGAGCTCGAGATCAGGGCCTTCGGCAGAACCCAGGTCCAGGCGCGCGGTCAGTCGCTCGGCGGAACATGGCTCGCTCAGCGGCCGGGGCAGGTGCTCAAGTACCTGGTGTCCACGCGCGATCGCGTTGCCATGGCCGATGAGATCGCCGAGTCGATCTGGCCCGGCCAGGGCCGTCGAGCGGTGGGCAACACCCGACATGTCATGCACCGGCTGCGCGACAAGCTCGAGCCGCTGCGCTCCCCGCACACGGGATCGTCCTTCGTCCTTGCCGTCGGCGGCGGCTATACGCTGGACCGCGAGCGCATCTGGATCGATGTCGACGAGTTCGAGCAGTCCGTCGAGCAGGGATCGGCTGCCATGAACCGCCTCGAGCCGGCAGCCGCGGCCGCACATCTCGAGCACGCCATGGGGCTCTACCGCGACGAGTTTCTACGAGACGAGCCGTATGCGCACTGGGCGCACGACGAGCGCAGCCGCCTCGGCGGCCTCGCCGGCTATGCCCTGCGTGTCCTCGTCGTCCTGGATCGCGAACGCGAGGACCACGGCAGCGCGGTCCGCCATCTCAAGCGGCTCGCCGACATCGAGCCGCTCGACTCGGACATCAGCCGAGAGCTGATCAGCGCGCTGCTGTTTACCGGTCAGCGAAGCGAGGCCAAGCGCCGCTACGCGGGCTTCGCGGACCGGCTGCGCCGCGAGTTCGGCGAGGACCCCGACTTTGATCTGCGGTCGCTGGCGTCCTCGAGCGGCGGTCAGGCGTCTCGCCGGGCGTGACCGTGTCGGCGATCGCGGCGAGCCGCGACTTCGCCGGGCTCCAGCGATAGGCGTCCCTGCAGGCGACGTGGAACTCGTCGCTGAGGTCTGCGGACGCTGCAGTCAGCTCGCCCAGCGGGTCACCGGTCAGCAATCCGGCCGAGGCGAGGAAGTTGAAGAAGACGGCCGTGCAATCTGGGACGTCGTGCAGCACGTCGTCGTCGGTCTGCACGTAGGCCGGCAACCAGTTCATGAGGAACTCGCGCAGGTCGGCGACGGTCCAGTGGGCGGCGCGAGCATCGCTCGTGCCGGCCTTGAACTCGAGCATTGCGCCGGCGGTGAAGTCGCCCGAGCGCCATGCGGCGCTGTCGTGCCCGTGGTGCTCGAGGACGTAGGGCTCCATCGCGTCCAGGACCTCATCCATGTTCTGCGGCGACTTGCCGGTGATGGTCATCGTGCCGCCCCCTTTCCCTGACTGGACGATCCCTGCGATCGCCTCGGTTGGCAGTCATTGCACACGCTGGGGTACTCATCGGCATCTGGCGGACGAGCCTTAAGCACGAGTACCCCAACCAGGTGATCAGCTTGTGACTTGTAGTCGTGCTGCCCGGGCGAGCGCGCTCCCATGCGCGCTACGCTCGGGTCCGGAGCGACCGCCGCTACCGTTGACCGGGTGCGATGTCTCCTCCGGCGGTCGAGCGACCCGTGAGCGGCCACACGGTCGTCACCGGCGGTGCCGGATACATCGGGGCGATGGTCTGCGAGGAGCTGCTCGCTGCAGGTCGCGAGGTCGTCGTCCTCGATGCGCTCGAGCACGGCCAGTCCGATGTCGTCGAGCGTCTGGTCCAACGCGGGGCACAGGTCGTCGTCGGCGAC
>DATLNO010000063.1:0-26496 GCA_035536715.1 Solirubrobacteraceae bacterium | reverse complement strand
GGACGGTGCGGCAGATCATCGAGGACCCCGACGCCAACCGCGACTTCGCGATCGTCGCAACGGTCGACCTCGCCGCCTCGGACGCGGCCGGCGAGCCGGTGATCCGCACGACATCGTTCGGATCGGCAGCTCCGTGACTGCGAGGGTGACGCCGACCTGCGGCAACTAAGATTCTCAGCACGATGATGACTCGCAAGACGATCGACGAGCTGCTCGCGCAGGCGCGAGCGGGGCTGGTCCGCGTGGGGCCGCACGAGGCGCGCGACGCGGTGCAATCCGGCGCGGTCCTGATCGACATCCGCACGGAATCGCAGCGTGCCGCCGATGGGGTGGTGCCTGGCGCGATCTGGTTCGCCCGCAACGTGCTCGAGTGGCGCTGTGACCCCAACTGCGAGGCGCACGACGAACGCGTCGGCGACCTTGGGCGCCGCGTGATCGTGATGTGCGACGAGGGGTATCAGTCGAGCCTCGCCGCAGCGACGCTGCAGCAACTCGGATTTGCCAGGGCGACCGATCTCGTCGGTGGCTTTCACGCCTGGCGTGACGCTGGTCTGCCCGTTGCCGCCAGCAGCTGTTAGGACACGCGTCCGAGATCGCTCTCCTGAGGCTCACGCACATCGACGATGAGCCCGACGACTCCGTCGGTCGGGCTCATCGCTCCTCCGTAACGGTCTCCGGTTCCGACGCCGAGGCCGGCTGAGCGCGGCGGCTTACCGAATCGAGATCCTGCCCTTGTGAGCTCCGTGGGCTCCAGCGGTTTCCCCCCTCGGCGGCGGTGTGCCCGGGACGAACGGCGCGTTCACGGCGTGCGCCGGTGGGCGGGCCTTGAGGCGGGTGACGCCGTGTCCGACGGGACCGTTGGCCGACGCCGCGGCAGGCAGCGGCGGTGGCGCGGCGGCGGACGCGGCGGGCGCGGCCGGCGCGGCGGGCGCGGCCGGCGCGGATCCACGGAACGAGGTGACTGGCATGGTTGCTCCTTTGCGGCGTCGTCTGCTGAAAAGATGACGTGCGCGGCTCGGCGCCTCGTCGGCGCGACGCTACTAGCATCCACGACCGCAAGCAACGGCCGAGCGCGATCAGCGCCTCAGTTTGACCTGGCGCGATCGCTGCGTCCTGTTGTTGGCCGCATCGGAGGCCGTGAACGTGATGCTGGCGGCGACCGCTCGGCGGGATCGCAGGGCCCGGCCGATGGCGGCGCGCGCTGCCGACGAGAGCGTGAGACGGATCCTCGCTGTTGAGCCCTTCGCGATCGATCTCGTGACTGTTTTCGACCTGTGGGTCTTCGATCTTGTCCCGCTCCTCGGGACCCGGACGGTCGCGCGTCCAACGGCGATACACGCCTCGTCGGGGCAGGCCACTTGTACGAGAACGGCTGGCCCGAGCTTCTGCGACCGGCTACCGGACAGCGTGACGGATGGCGCCGTGGCATCGGTTATGAGAGATGACGGCGCTGACTGTCGCGCCGCCGGCGCGGGCGGTGGGGGCGGCGGCGCCGGTGGTGATGACTGCACTGACAGCGGCGACGCGGGCGATGGTGGTGGCGGCGCCAACGTCACGTCGCTGCGCCACGTCGTCGCGTGGCCGAAGAACCGCGTGATCGGCACCCAGCCCTGGTCGAGGTGGGGGTCAGGCGCGCTGTCTGGGATCGAGGCCGCGTAGTGGCGCGCGAGTTCGTTGTAGAACGTGAGCTCGGCGGGAGCCAGTTCGCGGCCGGCGGACTCCACGACGAAGCCGAGCCGGAACGCGCGCTGAGCTGTCGCGGGCCCGGGCGTGCGTATGCCATGGCGGGCCTGGATGTCGTCGATCGTCACCGTCGAGTAGTCAGCGGCGCCCGACGGATCGCAGATGCGGCGCGCGGTGTCCACCCGCTGTGGCGGTACGCCGTCGCCGGAAGTGAGTCCCATCAGATAGAGGTCCAGGGGGGACGCGTGGTGCGCACCGTTGGCCCCCTCCGAGCAGTCCTTGTCGAAGCTGTCACCGAGGCCACCCAACCACCGGAAACCCCCGATGAGGCTCTCGGCGCTCGACCAGTTGTAGTAGTGCGCGCCGTCTGAGATCCCGAGTCCCGGATCGATGTAGGCGCCCCACTGATGCAGCAGCTCGTGCGTGGCGATGTCTGCCGTGATGCCGCGCCGCAGCGTGTCGAACACGTTGATCCCCTGCAGCTTGCCGGCGCTGCCGTAATAGGCGGAGTCGTCGTGCGGCTGTAGCCCCGTGCCCGTGAACGGCGTCCGCACCTGAAGGTGTGTGCCGGCGACGAAGTTGCGCCCAAAGCTCGAGGGCGCGCGCTCCAGATGACTCGTGGTGAACGCCATCAGAACGTCAAAGGCGTCCGGGAGCGCCGCATAGACCGTCCTCGCGAGAGGAGCGAGACGCGTGATGTCGCGCGTACGCAGAAACTCCTGGCCGCCATGCCCGCTGCGTACCGCAACCACGTGTGACGCGGCGAGTACGTCCGGTCCCAAGCGCCGGCCGACAGCGTCGGGTACGTCCGGGCGTACCAGCCCCACCGACGGCGCGATCAGGAGGCTCGATGTCGTCCCCTCCGGCGACTCGAGCATGACGGTGCCGATGTCCTCCAGGGCGAGCCCGTCGACGCACGGATCCTCGGTCCGCGGACACATGTCGACGACGGGGGCGGTCGCCGATCGGGTGATCGGCCCCGTGCTGTACACGCCGTCCTGCGCCAGGCGATCCGCGCCCTGGCCATCATCCTGCAGCTCGCGCTGGAATGGTTCCCAGTGCCCGTACACATGTTCGAGCCAGACCCGCCGGACCGGCGCGTTTACCGTCACCTCGAGGCGAAAGCTGTCCTGGCCGTCCGCGCGAATCACGCCCGGCACCGTCTCCCAGCCGCGGTACCCGGCGGGCACCACGGCGCTGCGCGCGGTGACCGGACCCGCATCGGCAGAGCGAGAGATCACCGGCTGTCCCTCGAGCCGGGGAACATCCCGCGCCACCGCCGGCGACAACACCACGGACGTAGACAGCACCAGCGCGCACGTGACCAACCCGACAGCCAGCGCCAGTCGTCTGCTCGTCCCGCTCATTCAGGCTCCTTCCTTAGATGAGTCCGTCGAGGACACGCTCGCTACAACGCTCGATAACGTGCGTTATGTAACCTCGGTGAAAGCCTTTCCGACGAACACGGGCGGCCAATCCGCTTTGGATGACCGCCCGCTCGCTGGCATCTTCGTCAGACCGAGGCCGGCACCCGCGCCGGGCTCGCGCTGGGAGCTTCTGTCAGCTCCGATCGCTCCTTCCTGGACTTGCCGAATCGCAGGTACAGCGACGGGACGATGAACAGGTTCAGCAGCGTCGACGTCACCAGCCCGCCGAGGATCACGATCGCCATCGGATGCTCGATCTCATGCCCCGGGATGCTGCCGGCGTAGGCGAGCGGAACGATCGCCAGGCCGGTGGCCAGCGCGGTCATCATGATCGGCGCCAGCCGCTCCCTGGCCCCTCGCAGGACGAGGGCGGGGCCGAACGGCATCCCTTCCTCCTTCTCGAGGTGCTGGAAGTGGCTGATCATCAGGATGCCGTTGCGGGCCGCGATCCCGAACACCGTGAGGAACCCGACGAGCGCGCCGAGCGACAGGATGCCGCCGGTCATCTTCGCCGCGAGCACCCCGCCGACGAGCGAGATCGGCAGCAGCAGGAACGCCAGCAGCGCCAGCCGCATGCTGCCGAACGCCGCCTGCAGGAGCAGGATGATCATGGCCGCGGCCGCCAGGCCGAACAGCCCCAGTCGGCCCTGCGCCTCCGCCAGCTCGGCCGCCTCGCCCTTGATCTCGACGTGGTAGCCCTCGGGGAACTTGATCGAGTCGACGCGCTTCTCGATCTCCGCGACGGCGGCGCCGAGATCGGCGGTCTCCGCCACCTCGGCCTCGACGTTGATGATCCGCGACTGCTGCTCGCGCAGGATCGCGTTCGGGCTCGGCCCGATCTCGACGGTCGCCACATCCGCGAGCCTGATCTTGCCCCCACCGGGGACGTCGATCGGGAGGTTCTTGACGTCGTCGACGCTGTCACGCGCGGCCTTGATCGTCCAGATGTGGACGTCGAACGCCTTGCCCTCGGCGAAGATGTCGGAGACCTCCTCGCCTGCGATCAGCACCGACGTCTGGCGGCGCACGTCGCCCGGCTTCAGGCCGTGCTCCTGCGCCTTGTCCAGATCGAGCTCGACCTGGATCTGCGGGATCGACTTCTGCGTGCCGGCCTTCGCCTCGACGACGCCCGGGACGTCGCCGATCTTCTTGGCGACGTCGTCGGACAGCTCGGCGAGCTTGTCGACGTCGTCGCCGAAGATCCGCACGACGGCCGAACCGCTGGTGCCCGTCAGGACCTCCTTGATGCGCTCGCGCAGGTACGTCTGCGTGTCGCGCTTCATGCCTGGGTAGGCGGCGACGACCCGTTCGACCTTCGCCAGCGTCTCGTCGTAGTCGACGTCCTTGTCGATGCTGATCCAGTTCTCGCCGAAGTAGACGCCGTAGACCTCATCGCTGAGCAGCGCCTGACCGATGTGCGAACCGCAGTTGCGCACGCCGGGGATCTTCTGCAGATCCTGGCAGGCCGCGACCGAGATGCGGTACTCCTCGCCGACGTTCGTCGACGGCTCGGTCAGCCAGTGCATGAGGAAGTCGCGCTCCTTGAAGTTCGGGAGCAACTGAGACCCCATCGTCGGGTAGATGGCCAGGCCGGCGATGACGCACACAAGCGCAACGCCCAGCGCCGGACGCGGCGTCTTGATGACCTTCGCGAGGACCGCGCCGTAGCCACGCTTGAGGAACGTCAGCAGCGGGGCCTCACGGGCGCGCATGCCCCGGTTGAGCATGAGCAGGCACAGCGCCGGCGTCACGGTCAGCGCCACGAGCATCGAGACCAGGACCGCGAGCGCGTAGGACATCACGAGCGGCTGGAAGAACGAGCCCGACAGCCCCTCGAGCAGCAGCACCGGCACGATCGCGACGACGTTGATGATCGTCGCGTACGTGATCGCGGTTCGCACCTCGATCGAGGCGTTCAGCACGATCCTGAACGTCGACGTCTTGATGCCCGCTTCTCGCGCCTGACGCAATCTTCGGACGATGTTCTCGACGTCGATGATCGCGTCGTCGACCACCACCCCGATCGCCACCACCAACCCGGCGAGCACCATGACGTTGATCGTCACCTCGCGCATGTCGAGCACGAGGATCGCCGCGACGAGCGACAGCGGGATCGAGATGAGGCTGATGAACGCCGTGCGCCACTCGAACAGGAACGCGACGATGATGATGATCACGAGGAACACGCCGATCAGGAGCGCCTTCGTGAGGTTGTCGATCGACTGCTCGATGAACGTGGCCGGGCGGAAGATCGCTCGGTCCATCGTGACGCCGGGCAGACCCGCCTGGAGCTGGTCGAGCGCCTCGTCGACCTCCTCGGTGACCTCGGCGGTGTTCGCGCCGCGGTACTTCTGGACGATCAGCAGCAGGCCGGGCCCGCCGTTGACGACGCCCTCGCCCCAGATCTGCTGGCTGTCCTGGACGACGTTGCCCAGGTCCGACATGCGCAGGATCTTGCCGTCGCGCTTGGCGACCGGGACCTTCGCGAGGTCATCCGGATCCTTGATCGAGTTGGAGTACTCGATGTTCAGGCGCTTGTTGGAGTACTCCACGAAGCCGCCCTGGCCGACCGTGAAGCTCTTGGCGTACTGCAGCACGCCGGCGTCGAGCGCCTCCGAGCCGGCCTGCATGACCTCCTCGAGCGTGAGGTCGTACTTGGCCAGGAACTTCGGATCGAGCTGGACGTGGCGCTGCTTGAGGCGCTCGCCGTAGATGTCGACAGACGCCACGCCCGGCACGCGCTGCAGCCGCTGGCGGATCGTCCAGTACGAGATCGCCGACAGCTCGGTGAGGTCGAGCTGCTTGGACGCGACGCCGATCTTCATGATCCGGCTCGTCGCCGACGCCGCGGGCATCATCCATGGTGGGCTCGCCCAGGTGGGGATGTTCGGCAGCACCTGCGCGACGCGCTCCTGGACGAGCTGACGCGCAAGCGTCTCGTCGGTGCCCTTCTCGAAGATCAGCCGGAGCGAGGACAGCTGCGAGACGGACTTGGAGCGCAGCTCCTTCAGGCCGGGAATCCCCTGCATGACCTCCTCGATCGGGACCGTGACGAGCTCCTCGACCTCATCGGACGAGTTGCCCAGCGCGATCGTCTGGATCTCTACCTGCGGCGGTGCGAACTCCGGGAAGACGTCGGTCTTCGTGCTGGGAATCTGCGTGGCCCCGAAGACCATCAGCGCAGCGGCGAAGAACACGACCAGCCAGCGGAACCTCAGGCTCCGGGAAATGATCCATCTCATGTCAGTACGCTCCGTACTCGAGCTCGGCACCGTGCACTTCTTGGGCCCCCTGGGTGACGACCTTCGTCCCCGCGGGTGGCCCATGCTTCAGCTCGACGCGATCGTTCAGCACGCGGCCGATCTCGATGTGCGTCGGCACGTAGGTGAGCCCCTTGGGGTTCGTGTACACGTACGCCCCGCCGTCGGCGTGGTAGAGGAGCGCGGCGTATGGGATCGTCGCGTGCCCATGGTCGCCCTGGACGGTGCCGGTCCGCAATGAGATGCGATCGGCGCCCTCCTGCTTGAGCTCCACGGCGGTCACGTCGCCTTTTTTGTTGTAGGAGAGCTTCTCGACCGGGCTGTAGCCCTCCGCCGCTTCCTTCTTGACCTCGGTGCACGCTGCCAGCGAGCTCGCGGCGACCAGCGCCGCGAGCGTCGCCGACATGCGGCGGCCCGGTCGTGGGAACCGAAACGCGCGATTCATGACACCGGGCTCCCGGCCGTCCGCTCGTCACCGAGCTCGAACGGCAGCTCGGCTCTGCCGGCGGGAGTCTCGTCCTCGTCGGCCTCCTCGTCGAGCGTCCCCGTGCCTGCGCCGTAGCCCAGGTACACGGCGGGCAGGACGAACAGCACGACGGCGACCGAGCTGGCCAGGCCGCAGAGGATGACGACCGCCATCGGATGGACGATCTCCAGCCCCGCGGTGGAGCCCATGAACACGAACGGCGCCATCGCGGCAGCGATCGCCGCCGTGCTGGCCAGCACCGGAGCCAGGCGCTCGCGCGCCGCCTCCGCGATGGCCTCGGCGCCGATCTCGCCCCGCTCGCCCTCGACGCGCTGCAGGTGCCGGATCAGCACGATGCCGTTGCGCGTGGCGAGGCCGAACAGCGCCATGAGCCCGATCAGCACGCCGATCGTGATGTCGCCGCCCACCAGCAGGGCGCCGATGACGCCGCCGACGAGCGCGGCGGGCAGGCTCGCGAACGCGACCGCCGCCAGGCCCCAGCTGCGGATCGCCGCCTGCATGAGCAGGAACGCGGCGATCAGGGCGGCGATCCCAACCCCCAGGACCTGCTGGCCGTTGATCTCCTCGCCGACGGTCCGCTCGACGACCTCTGCGTGGTACTCGAGCGGGAACTTGACCTCGGCCAGGGCGTCCTCGAGGTCGGACTTGATCGCGTCGGCCCCGCGGCCGCTGGTTGTGATCTGGATGTCGAGCTTGCGAGCGACGGCGTCACGCTCGATGATCGTCGGCGTCTCGCCGACGGTCACGTTGGCGACCTGGCCGAGGCGGACGGTGCCGCCGTCGGGCCTGTCGATGACCAGGTTCTTCACCGCCGCCTCGCTGTCGCCAAGCTTCGGATCGCCCTGCACGACGACGTCGAACACCTTCTGGTCCTCGAACGTGCTGCCGACGAGGATGCCCTGTAGGAGCACGGCGGCCGCGCGGCGGACGTCGCCCGGCTTGACGCCGAAGCTCCGCGCCTTGTCGAGGTCGACCTCGACCTGGAGGTTCGGCTGCACCGGCGGCAGCGCCACCTTCGCCTCGGTGACGCCGTCGACGCCGGCGACGATCCCGCGGACCTTCTCGGCCTCGGTCTTGAGCGTGTCGAGGTTCTGACCGTACACGCGCACCGCCAGCGGGGTTGACGAGCCGGTGAGCACGTCCAGGCCTGTGCCTGTGGCCGCGTTCTCGCCGTCCCTCACCGCACCGACGTCGCTGAGCTCCTGAGCGGAGTATGTGGTGACCGTGGCCTTCGCGCCCTGGACGCCGCCCGCCGCGTCGGCGATCGCCTCGCGAGTGGCGTCGTAGTCGGCGTCGCTCTTCATGCTGACGACGACCTCGGCCGAGTTGACGTCGACGATCCGGTCGCCGCCGATCGCGCGACCTACCGCCGCGCCGACGTTCTGCACGCCGTCGATCTGCCGCACGTCGCGGCTCAGATCGGACGCGATCTTCGTCATCGCCGGGTTCGACGTGCCGGTCGGGGCGTCGAGCTTCACGAGCAGGTCACGGTCCTTGAGCGTCGGCACCAGCGAGGTGCCCATCGTCGCCACCGCGACGATGGCCACGAGGCCGAGGACGCCGACGGCCACCAGCACGCCGCGGGCGTTGCCCACGATCCGGCCGATCATGCCCGAGTACCACGCGCCGAGTTTCTCGGCGAGCGGCGAGCGCGAGTCACGCGCGGGCAGCAGCGCGCTGAGCGCCGGCGTCAGGGTCATCGCCATGACGGTCGCCGTCAGGACGGCGACGACGTAGCCGGCGGCCAGCGGCGCGAGGAATGCGCCCGGTCGACCCTCGATGACGACGACCGGAACGATCACGAGCAGGGCGATCAGCGTCGCGTAGCCGAGCGGCGCGCGAACCTCGTGCGTCGCCTCGAGGATCGTCGTCGGGATCGATGTCTCCGAGCCCTCGGCGCGCTTCTGGGCGAGCCTGCGTGCGACGTTCTCGGCGCCCGCGACCGCGTCGTCGATGATCAATGCCAGCGCGAGCGCGAGGCCCGCGAACGTCAGCGCGTTGAACGTCTCACCGAGCTGCTCGAGCACGAGCGCGGATGCGACGAGCGACACCGGGACCGTGATGAGGACGATGAGGACCGTCCGCCACTGCATGAGCACCGCCACGAGGGCGAAGATCATGAGGATGGCGCCGATGATGATCGTGGTCGTGAGGTTGTCGGTCGCCTCGCTGATGAAGCTCGCGGGGCGGAACACCGTCGTGTCCATCTCCAGGCCGGGCAGGCCGGGCGCGAGCTTGTTGAGCGCGGCCTCCACGCCCGCAGAGACGTCCTGGACGTCGGCGCCGGGGAACTTCTCGACGACGAGGAGCAGGCCCTCGGCGTCGTTGACGACCGCGTCGCCGATCAGCGGCTGGTGGTCCTCGACGACGTTGGAGACGTCGGACAGGCGCAGGCGCCCGCCGGTGCCCTCGACGGCGACCTTGGCGAGCTCCTTCGGGTCGGCGATCTTGTCGAAGACGTTGCGGACCTGCAGGCGCTGCTGCGGCGTCTCGATGAAGCCGCCGGTGCCGGGCACCGAGGCCTCGATGTAGCTCACCGGCGAGGCGATCTGCGCGTTGCCGGCGGTACGGATGACCTGCTGCAGCGAGACATTCTTGTCACGCAGCTGCTCGGGGTCGACCTGGACCTGGATCTGCTGGTCGCGCATGCCCCAGACCGACACGTTCGCGACGCCGGGCACGCCCATCAGACGCGGCCTCAGCGTCCAGCGCGCGATCACCGACTTCTGGATCGGCGTCAGGTTCTTGGAGGAGATCCCGACCATCATCACGCGGCTCGACGACGACAGCGGCTGCAGCATCGTCGGCGGCATGGAGACGTTCGGGAAGGCGGCGCCGCCCAACTGCGTCAGGCGCTCCTGGACGAGCTGGCGACCCTTGTAGAGGTCGAAGCCGGGCTCGAAGACAAGCGTGATCGTGGACAGTCCGGGCAGCGACTTGGAACGGATGATGTCGACGCCCTCGACGCCGTTGAGCAGGTCGGCCTCGAGCGGGACGGTGAGCAGCTGCTCGACCTCCGGGGCAGAAAGACCGAGCGACTCCGTCTGGATCTCGACGTACGGGGGTGTGAACTCGGGCAGCGCGTCGACCGGCGCGTCGCGCAGCGTGATGACGCCGACGATCATGATCGCCGCAGCGATACCGACGATGAGGCCCTTGAACCTCAATGATGCTCCGACGATCGCGCGGATCATGCCGAGCACCGTCCGTACCGTCGCGGGTCGCGCTGCTGTGCGAGCGTGGATCCATCCATCACGGAAACCCCCTAGTCGTGCGAACGACGGCGCAGTCCGTTCCGTGGAGCCGCGCCGCCACCAAGACCTTCATTTGTCCCGAGCACTCTCAGCGTGCTCTCATCTGGATCTGATTGTGTCGCCCGACCGAGTAGGCGCGTTAGAGTCCGACTCACCTAAAGAGGTGCGCAATCACGAGGAATCGTTGCGCGCTTCTGCGACGGCTCTGCGGCTTCGCGCAGATCTCCCTACCCAAAGGGGCAGGCCGCCCGATGTCGGTCACCCAGGCGACAGACGGGCAGGTCCATCGGGAGCCCACGACCCGTCCCCGGCGGCCTGATTTTCGGTAAACGCCCGGACCTGTGCGGTCCCCGCCGTGCCGGCAGTCGTGTCCATGCGCGCGCGGGACTTAGTCGCTGGAAGATCATCGTGCTCACGCGACAGGAACCTGTACGAGCGGATAGCCCAGCGAAAGGGCCTGAGTGCTCAAACTACGCCGAAGCAGAGGATTGCTCGGGAAGAGCGCTCAAACCATGGGGAGCCACATGCGTCACGTGAACGTCGGTCATGCAGGTCAGCGAGACGTCACGGGCTGGCTCGGACTGGCGGCGGGTCTCGTCGCGTTCGCGTTGCTTGCTTTCGTGCCTGCGGCCGCGAACGCCGAATCGAGGATCGCGGTCGCAACGTCCTTCCCGGCAACCGTGGTTGTCGGCAGTACCGGCCTTGCTGCCCAGATCGTCGTGACGAACCAGAACACGGCGCCGGACACGACGTCCACGATCGCAGCGACCGGCATCACGCTTACCCCGACATGCGGCCTGCTCGATGGCTTCGGCTGCTCGGCGGCCGGCGCGGATCCGAACGTCTTCGTCCTCCAATCGAGTGCGACCGGCACGGGCACGGGATGCCCAGGTCGGGCCTTCATCGTGTCCGCCCCCGATGCCGCCGGCGCGGTGCGGGTCACGCCGGCGAACGGCGCCGCGCTCGAGCTGCCCGCTGGAGCGACGTGCACCATCGGCCTGACCTTCCGCGTCGCCAAGCTGCCGCTCGACTCCGATCCGGTGGCAATCGGCTTTCAGACGAACCAGCACGTGACCGCCACGGCCGTCTCGAACCTCGGCGGACCCGCATCGGCGAGCGGCACGGGAACCGTGCACGTCAAGATCGCCGCGCCGACGCTGACCGCAACCGTCCCAAGCGCACCGACAAGTGCATCCGCAGCCGACGACAACGCGCCGGAGATCAAGGGCACCGCTTCGGCAGACGCGGAGATGATCAACGTGTATGCCACCGCCAACTGCACCGGCACGCCGGTCACCAACACCACAGCGGTCTTCACATCGACGGGCATCACGGTCTTCGTTGCCGATAACACCACCACGACCTTCTCCGCGACCGCCGCCGACACCGAGGATGACTTCTCGGCGTGCTCGTCAACCAAGCTGACCTACGTGGAGAAGACAACGCTGCCCTCTCCCACGCCAACGAGCACAACGCCGCCATCGCCCTCCAACAGCAACACCCCGCGCGTCACGGGCACTGCACCTGCGGGCAGCACCGTTCGGCTGTACGTCAATCCCCACTGCTTCGGCGCTCCGGCCGCTCAGGGCACCGCCGCCGAGTTCACCTCGGCCGGCCTGGTCGTTTCAGTGCCAAGCGACGCTACGACGACGTTCTACGCAACGGCCCAGTCCGCGGCCGGCACGTCCACCTGCTCGACGCTGTCGCTCAACTACACCGAGGACTCCACGCCCCCGAACGCTCTGGCGCCTGGTGGCACCACGCCGGCATCGGGCGCAAACGACAACGCGCCGCGCATCACGGGCGCCGCCCCGGCCGGAGTGACGATTCGCGTCTACACCAACGCGGCCTGCACGGGCGCGGTGGCCGCGAGCGGCACGCCGCAGGCGCTGGCGTCCCCCGGGCTCGCCGTCAGCGTTGCGGACAACTCGACGACCACCTTCTACGTGACCGCGACCGACCCCGCGGGCAACGAGTCGGCTTGCTCGTCCCCCGGCATCGTCTACGTCGAGAACTCGGGGGGGCTGGGGACCGTCAGCAGGCCCAGCGGCACCGGGACCGCCACCCCACCGACCGTCACGCCGTCGTCAGCGACCGACACCGCGCCCCAGGGCAAGTGCGCCGGGATCAGCGGGCTCGTCTACAAGGGGACGGCGACGGCCAACGTGCGGACCGGCACGCGCGGCACCGACGTGATGTCCGGGCTCGGCGGTAACGACGTGCTGCGCGGCGAGGCCGGCCTGGACTGCCTCTACGGCGGCAACGGGGCCGACCGCTTGCTGGGCGGCAGCGGCAACGATCGCCTGTTCGGCCAGAACGGCGACGACCAGCTCGACGGCGGCGCCGGCCGCGACAACCTGCAGGGCGGCCCCGGGCGCGACCGCATGACCGACCGCCGCGGCCACGATCGCTTCTCGGGCGGTGGCGGCAACGATCGCATCGACGCCCGCGACACCACGCAGAGCGACCGTCGCGCGAGCGACCGGATCCTCTGCGGGCCGGGCGCCGACACCGTGCTGGTCGACCCGGGCGACAGCGTCGCTCGCGATTGCGAACGCCGGCGCGTGACCCGGCGCTGATCCCTGGGGACGCGCTGGCGCTGCGGACACGACAGACGACGTCACGGCGTGCAAGGCTGCGGGGTGTGAGCACCGAGCGCAACCGCCGCCGACCCGCCGTCGTCGTGGTCGGCGAGGGCGATCTGAGCGAGGAGACGGCGCGCGCGCTCGAGGCGTCGCGCGCGCGCGTCATCCGCCTTCCCCGGCCTGACGAGGACGATGTTCGCGAGGCGCTCGCGGGCGCTCGCGTGGACTGCGTGGCGGTGGTCGCGCTCAGCGATGCCGTCGTGCTGCGGCTGGCGCTGATGGTTCGTGCCGCGTCCAAGGACGTCCCGCTGCTGCTGACGATCTTCGACTGGACGATGGCCGAGCAGGTGTCGGCCATGATCCCGGGGACGCAGATCAGCTCGCTGGCCGACATCGTCGCGCCGTCGCTGGCGGGGCCCTGCGTAGAAGAGCGGTTCACCGCGCTGACACTCGAGGATGGCAAGCCGGTCGGCATCGTGGAGACCGACGACGGCGTGACCGAGGAACCGATCCCGGCGTTTCACCCGCGGCGCGCGGAGGGGCTCGCGCGCGCGCTGTTCACGCCGTACGACAAGAGCGCGGGCATGCTCCTGTTCGGCGCGATCGGGCTCGTCGCGATCTTCGCGATCGAGACGGTCACCGCGGTGTTCACGCTGCACCAGAGCGCCATCGACGCCATCTACGGATCCGCAAAGACGCTCGTCACAGTCGATCCCAACCCCAAGGTCGCCGACGGGCCCAGCTGGTACAAGCTCTTCACGTCGGCGACGATGCTCGTCGCCCTGCTGACCGTCGCCGCGTTCACCGCGGGACTCGTCAACCGCGTGGTCGAGCGCCGGCTGACCGGGCTCTTCGGCCGCCGCGCCGTCCCGCGCCGCGACCACGTCGTCGTCGTCGGCCTCGGTCAGGTCGGCATGCGCCTGTGCCTGCTGCTGCGCGCCTGCAACGTCCCGCTCGTCGCGGTCGAGTCAGACGAGGACGCCGAGAGCGTCGGGATCGCGAAGGAGCTTGGGCTGCCCGTCGTGATCGGCCGCGGCGCCGACCCGTCGCTCATGCGCCGGCTCTCGCTGCACCGGGCGCGCGCGGTCGCCGCCGTGACCTCTGACGACCTCGAGAACATCTCCGTCGCGATGACCGCGCGCGGCATCGAGGCGGACATCCGCACGGTGATACGGGTCGGCGACGGCAACATCGCCAACGAGACGCGCTCGCTGCTTGCACTCGGCCTCGTCCGCGACGTCAACAGGCTCGCGGCGACGTTTCTCGCCGCGAAGATCCTCGGCGAGGACGCCGAGAGCGTCGTCTGCATCGACGACCACGCCCACCTGCGATTCCCTGACGGGCGCCTCGAGCGCGCCAAGCTCGAAGCGCTCGCCGACTGACGCGGCTACAGGCTCACTCCTGGCGCGCCGCGCGCGGGCGTCAGCTCACGCGCTGCCGGCTTCGAACGCCGGTGACTCGAAGCCCGTGTAGACATGCGCAGGCGCCGTAGCGGGCCGTGGCGGCTCGGGGTCGGCCTCGTGCTCGTCGTCCATGCCGGGCGTGTACCACGTCCACTCGCCGGCGAAGAGCAGGGCGGCGGGCATCATCACGAGCCGCACGAGCGTCGCGTCGATGATCACCGCGATCGCGAGGCCGACACCGAACTGGCGCAGGCTTGCGACGTCGGCGAGCCCGAACGCGGCGAAGACGCCGAGCATGCTGAGCGCCGCACCGGTGACGACGCGCGCGGTGCGCGACAGGCCGACGTGCAGCGCGTGCTCCTCGTCACCGGAGTGCAGCCATTCCTCGCGCACGCGGCTGAGGATGAACACCTGGTAGTCGATCGACAGCGCGAAGACGACGCCGAAGATGGCGGTCACGGCGACGGCGTCGATCGTCCCCGGGCCGCCCAGCAGCGGCGAGGACCCCTGGAAGAGCAGCGCGAGCAGGCCGAGCGTCGCGCCGACGGCGAGCAGGTTCAGCACGACGCCGACGATCGGCACGACGATGGAGCGCAGCAGCAGGCCGAGCAGCATCGCCGTCACGAGCGTCAGGACGATCACGATGATCGGCAGGCGCTCGCCGGCCACCGCGTTGTAGTCGTCGAGCACCGCGGCGGGCCCGCCGACGGCGGCGTCCGCGCCAAGCGCCTTGCCAAGCTCGTCGGAGGTCGTGCGCAAACGCTGGTAGAGCGCATGGGTGCGCGGGTCAGAGGCGCTGTAGCGCGGGACGACGACGATCCGCGCGCCCTGCCCGCCCTGGTCGACGTTGACGCCCAGCGGCTTGTCGTTGCCGCTTTCGAGCGCGGCGAGCAGGAAGTAGCCGGAGTCGAAGAAGCTTGCGGTCGCACCCTTCGGTGTCGCGGCGCCACCACCGGAGGCCGACCGGTTGAGGCCGTTGACGGCGCTCTGCGCGTCGTTCAGGCCGGTCGCGAGCTGGCCGGTGCGCTGCTCGCCGTCGCGGACGCCGCTGGCGAAGCCGTCGAGGTCGTTGCGCACTGCGCCGACCGCGCTCGTGATCTTGCCGGCGCCGCCGTCGAGCTCGTCGAGCGTCTTGGCGAGCGAGTCGCTGCCCTGCGAGAGGGCGCCGACGGAGCCGCCGAGCTTCTCGACGCTGCGGGTGATCGCCTCGGCGCCCGTGGCGAGGTTGCCGACGGCGGTCGCGAGCTTCGCCGCCTCGTTGGCGGGCGTCGCGCTGACGAGCTTCGCGGCGTACTGAGCGTCGTAGCCGACCTGGCGGATCGGCTCGTCGAGCGCACCGCCGACGTCGGCAGCAAGCGCGCGGCGGGCCTGGGCCAGTGCGCTGCGAGCGCGGATCCCGGCAGAGGTCGTGGGCATGATCGAGCGCTCGGCGGCGGCCAAGGCGTCGTCGGCTTGGCGGCGCTGCGCACGCACGCTGGCCTGCACGGCCTGAAGACTGCTCATGCGCGTCTGAAGACGGTCCTGCAGATAGCGGGCGCCACCGGCGAGCTTGGTGAGACCGTCGCTGAGCGAACGGGCGCCGTCACGCACGCTGCGGGCACCGCTGCCGGCGGCTGCCGAGCGGGATGCGAGCTCGCTGGCGCCGCTGCCCGCGTCGGCGAGCTTCTCGGCAAGCTTGCGTGCGCCGCTGCCGGCACCGTTGATGCCGTTCTTCAGCTGGCCGACGCCTCCCTCGAGGTTCTTCGACCCGGCGGTGACGCGGTTCGCCGCAGACGTGGCGCCGTTCAGCGAGTCGCGCAGCGAGCCGACGCCGTCGGCGGCAGAGGAAACGCCTGCGCCGAGCTTGCGCAGGCGTCCGCCGTCGCGCGGGGTCGCGCCGTTACCTGCAGCCAATGCCTTGCGGCCGCTGTTGCGCAGCTTGGCGGCGGAGCCGGCGATCTCGCCCGGCCCGAGCACGGCGCGGACGGCGGGATCCTTCGCGAGCCTGCGCTGTACGCGCTGCAGTTCGGCCAGCCGGGGCTGCGTGGTGACCGCGCCCTCGTGGGTGACCGCGACGATCTCGAACGGCTCTGTCCAGCCGGCGCCCATCGCCTTCGTGACGTTGTCGTATCCGCCGCGCGCCGCGCTGTCGGACGGCAGCGACTGTGCCGTCGGCGCGCCGGTGCGCAGGCCGAGGAGCGGAATGCAGGCCAGCAGCAGCACCGCGGCCGCGACGAGACCGAGCACGGGGCGGCGCATCGAGGCGCGGGCGATGCTCGCGCTGGTGCCCCCGTGTGCGCCGCCCGCGGGCAGCGCTCCACCGAGGTACGGCCCGGCGATGACGAGGATCGACGGCACGACGAGCATTGCGGTGGCGGCCGAGACGGCGGCCACGACGCTGACGCCGATCGCAGCGGCGAGCAGTCCGGTGCCGGGCGACGCGGCGGCGGCGACCGCCATCGCCACGACGATCAATGTGGCGGCGACCGCCACGGTGCGCGTCGTCGGCGCGGCGGCGCGCCCGACGGCTGCGCGGACATCGCCGTCACGGCCCTCGCCGAGCTCCTCCCGCACGCGGGAGACGTACAGCAGCGAGTAGTCGACGGCGAGCGCGAGCCCGACCATGCAGGAGATCGCCAGCGCGAACGCATCGATCTTCACGGCTCCGGCGAGGAGAGCGAGCAGACCCGTCGAGGACGCGATCGTGGCCGCGCCGAAGGCGGCGGGGATCGCCGCTGCGGCGAAGGACTGGAAGACGAGCAGCAGCGCGATGAAGAGCAGCGGGAGCGCGATCAGCTCGGCCCTGTGCATGGCCGAGAGCGACCGGCGCGTTCCCTCGCTGCTCAGCAGCGGCATGCCCGTCACGGTGGCGCGCACCGGCGCTGATGTCTGGCCTTCGACGACCTTCTTCACCGACTCGCTGCGGCGTTCGGTCTCGTTGCGCGTTCCGGAGATCGACAGCAGCAGCAGCGCGCGGTCGGAGCCCGGACGCAGGGCGCTGCGTCCCGACGAGGCCGACCACGGGCTGAGCACGCGGACGCCCGGTCGCTTGGAGAGGCGATGGGCGAGCGCCTTGCCCTGCGTCTTGACGGCGGCACGCGGGCCCTGCAACAGCACGGGCACCGTCGCCGAGTCGCCGAAGTTTCCGCCGATGAGCTCGCGCGCCTGGGCTGACTCGGAGCCGGAGACCGACAGCGCGCTGGACGAAAGCCGGCTCTCGATGCCGAGGCCGACGATGGCGAGCGCCACGACGACGACCAGCCACGCCGACAGCACGGCCCACGGGTACCTGATGGCAACACGTGTCGGCGCGGGCGTGTTGTCTCGACGTCCGCTGGAAAGCGGCTGCATGTTGCTGACCCCTTGAGGTGTCGTGGGCGGTCCGTCACCGCCTCATGCCCTCCCATCGGCGGAAGTACGAAGCACCTTGAGCACGCACCTAGGCGAACGTACGAATCGCCTCGAGCGTTCTGGTAGGGCGCGATGCCGCTACCCGTGGCGATGTCGACTCGATGTCGCAAACCTGCCAGACAATGCGGCCTGGATGCGCAATCCTCGGAGCATGCACGCCGACCGCGAACGCTGCATAGGCGCCGTCCGTTCGACCGACGCGCGGTTCGACGGGTGGTTCTTCACAGGCGTCGTGACGACGGGGATCTACTGCCGGCCGAGCTGTCCCGTCGCGCCGCCGAAGCCGGCGAACATGCGGTTCTATCCCTCGGCGGCAGCCGCGCAGCGGGCCGGCTTTCGCGCCTGCAAGCGCTGCCGGCCGGATGCGAGCCCAGGCTCCCCGCAGTGGAACGAGCGCGCGGACATCGTCGCCCGCGCGATGCGGCTGATCGCCGACGGCGTGATCGAGCGCGAGGGCGTCGGCGGGCTGTCGGCCCAGCTCGGCTACAGCGTGCGCCAGGTCGAGCGCCACCTGCGGGCCGAGCTCGGCGCCGGGCCGCTGGCGATCGCGCGTGCCCAGCGCGCACAGACAGCCCGGCTCCTCGTCGAGACAACATCGCTGCCGATGACGCAAGCGGCCTTCGCCGCCGGGTTCGCGAGCGTGCGCTCGTTCAACGACACCGTGCGGGAGGTCTTTGCGACCACACCGACCCGGCTGCGCGGCCGCGTAGCTGATGGCCGTGCAGCGGCGGCCCCGGGCGAGATCAGCCTGCGCCTGCCCTTCCGCCGTCCGCTCTGTCCCGACAACCTGTTCGGCCACTTGGCCGCGACCGCCATCCCCGGGGTCGAGGAATGGCGTGACGGCGCCTACCGCCGGACGCTGCGCCTCCCCCACGCGACCGCCGTCGTAGCGCTGTCCCCGCAGGCCGATCACATCGCCTGCCGGCTGCGCCTCGGCGACCTGCGCGACCTCAGCGTCGCCGTCAGCCGCTGCCGACGGCTGCTCGACCTCGACGCCGATCCGATCGCCGTCGACGAGCAACTCGGCTGCGACCCCTGTCTCACGCCGCTCGTGACCGCTGCCCCCGGCCGGCGCGTGCCGCGAACCGTCGATCCGGACGAGCTCGCCGTCCGGGCCGTGCTCGGCCAGCAGGTGTCGACCGCGGCCGCCCGCACCCATGCCGCGCGACTCGTGCGCGCCCACGGTGAGCCGATCCACGATCCCGCGGGCGGCCTGACGCATCTCTTCCCGGACTCGGCCGTGCTCGTGCAGCTCGATCCCGACACGCTCGCCCTCCCCCACGCGCGGCGCCGGACGCTGACCGGCCTCGTCGCCGCGCTCGTCGCAGGCGACATCGATCTCGGACCCGGCGCCGACCGCGGCGAGGCCCGCGAGCGGCTCCTGGCGCTGCCCGGCGTCGGACCCTGGACCGTCGAGATCATCGCGATGCGCGGACTCGGCGATCCAGACGCGTTCCCCGGCGGCGACCTCGGCGTCGTCGCGGCGGCGCGCTCCCTCGGACTGCCGTCAGCTCCCGCGGCGCTTGGCGCCGCCGCAGCCGCCTGGTGCCCGTGGCGCGCCTACGCGGTGCAGTACCTGTGGGCGACGGGCGACCACGCGATCAACCGGATGCCGGCGGCCGCAACCTGACCGCAGATGGCCTACTCGCCCGGCATCCCGAAGATCAGGTTGTGCTCCTCGCACAGGCGCGGGATGCTCTCGAGGTCGAACTCCAAGCCGAAGAGCGCGCCGGCATCGGGCGGCGCCGCACCCCTGCCGAGCTCGGCGAAGAACTCCTCGAAGCCGCCCGGCGAGATGATCTCGAGGATCCGGCAGGGCTCGTCGCCCGCGTTCCAGAAGGTGTGCCACTGCCCGCGCGGCTTGAACACGAGGTCGCCGACCTCGGCGAACACGACGTCGCGGCCGAGCTGCGCGCCCATCCGTCCCTCGAGGACGTAGCTGTACTCGTCCTCGTGCGTGTGCCGGTGCAGCGGCGCGCACAGCCCGCGCGGCGGGATCGGGTGCTCGACGAGCGAGAACCCTCCACCGGACTCGGCCGCCCAGATCATGAAGCGCACGCCGAGCGTCGCAAGATCGACGCGCTCGCCGTCGCCGGGGCCGATCAGCCGCGGGCCGCCGGTCCCGTCAAAGCGCCTGCGTTCGGTCTCCGTGCTCATGCCCGCTCCTTTGGTTACACACCTTGTTGCACGAATATAGGGCGCGCGTCCCGGCCTGTCAATATCATTGAACACCGATGTCGGCCAAAGTCCCGCGACCCTACGAGAAGCGCCGCCGTGCCGAAGCCGAGCTGGAGACCCGGCGGCGAATCACGGAGGCCACGGTCGAGCTGCACAAGACCGTCGGGCCCGCCCGCACGACGATCAGCGCCGTCGCGGAGCGTGCCGGCGTGCAGCGCGCGACCGTCTACCGCCACTTCCCGACGGATGGCGATCTCTTCGCCGCCTGCTCGGCGCACTGGATCGGGCTTCATCCCTATCCGGCTCCCGACGCGTGGGCCGCGATCGCCGATCCCGAGCAGCGCATGCTGACCGCCCTCGGCGAGCTGTACGCCTACTACCGCTCGGTCGAGCCGATGCTCGCCAACGTCCGGCGCGACGCACAGCTGCTGCCCGCGCTGCGCGCCGCGATGGCGGGCGCCGGGAAGTACTTCGGGGCGCTCATTGAGCTCCTCGACGCCGGCTGGGACGGCGACGCGACGCGTCGGCAGACCATGCTCGCGCTGGCGCTGGACTTCGCGACCTGGCAGAAGCTGACCGAGCGGCTGTCGGACGCGGACGCCGCCGCGTTGATGACGCGGATGGTGGCCTGCGCCCGGCACTGAACACTGCAAGGAGGGCGGCGACTACGAACGTACGTGCTCGGGCACACGCGCTCGGACGATCAGCTCGCGTAAGCGCTTCGTGGTGCCGGGTACGGCGAGCCGGACACGGACGTCGGCACCCGCCGGCGCGAGCGTTGCCGGTGATGCTCGGCAGGCCCGTGGTCGTCGGTGCGGCCGCGTTCGCGGGCACGGCGAGCAACGCGAGCCAACAGAAGGCCGCGAGCGGGGCAGAAGCGCTGATCGGCGGAGCATCGGCCCGGTGATCGGCCGCGACGCCCAGACTGCGGGTCGTCGCGTCAGAGCCGCTTCTCGCCGAAGAACGTCGCCACCGGGTTGGCGTTGAAGTTCTCGACCGCCGCGTAGCCCGCGCGCTCGTACATGCGCTGCGCGCGCATCTGCCGCGGCCCGGTATCCAGGCGCGCGATCTCGTAGCCCAACGCGCGCGCGCGCCGCTCGAGCTCCTCGAGCAGAGCGCGCGCGACGCCGCGTCCGCGGGCCTCCTCGACGACGAACATCCGCTTGATCTCGCACGTCCCGTCGGGCAGACGCTTGACGCCGCCGCAGCAGATCGGCTCGTCGTTCTCGAATCCGACGACGAACGTCCCGCCCGGCGGGCTCATCTCCTCCGGGCCGGCCTTCGGCATGTCGGGTCCGGAGAGGTCGAGACCGTCGTAGAGGGCGGCGATGTCATCGCTCATCCGCTGCACGAGCCCTGCGGCGGGCTCCTCGTCCACGGAACATGGGCGAAACTCGATCATCCGACCGGCATCTTGCCCGATCGCCGACACGAGACGGAAGCCCCATCGCTGGACGAATGTACGAGCGCCCCTCGCCAGCGTTTAGAGGCCAGGTTCCATGGGCAATAATTCAGTTAAACGAGGTGGCGCGCTCCGTCGCAGCTACCGACACCGGCCGAGCAGCACATGAGCAGCTCAAGCTGATCTGACGACCGGTCGATACCTGCCACACGCAGGAATCTGTTCTCCAAGGGAGGCCCGGCATGACCTTGTCCGTTCTCATGTACGCCCTGATGCTGTGTACAGCCATGGCGTTTGCAGGCATCTTGATTGCCGACGGCGTTCGCGCTCTCGCCAGCCGTCGCACTCGGGTGCGCGTCTCTACGCCCACCCCGCAGCGCGCGTTCCGTCACGCGCACGACCCGCAGCCCCGGTAGATCTGACCGCCCCGCGGGCCGCCTCCTGAAGCGGCCCACATTCCTGGCAGTCGACGTTGCCGGTCAGGGCTGCATGTCGTCATAGCGACGAAGCGCCGTAGCCGCAGCGGACGGTCCACTCCGGGTCGGTGATCGCCGCCCAGATCGCCTCGGGGATCGTCTTGAAGGCGCGCGCTGCATCTAGACTCGCCGGCCTCGCCGAAGTCGCGGGGTACGCACATGCTCGAACAGCACGAAGTCGCCGCATACCTGCTCGCCCGCGGCCTGGTCACACGCAGGTCGATCGTCCGCGGGAGGCTGCGGATCGCCGACGCGACGAGCCGCAATCGCAACTTCCGCGTCAGCGGTGCACCCGGCGAGAGCCTCCTGCTCAAGCAGGCAATCGTGGCCGACAGCGCCGAGTCGCTCGCCAACGAGGCGGCGATCTACCACCGCCTGACGACCGCGGGCGGGTCGCTGGCGGAGACCACGCCGCGCCTGCACGGCTTCGACGAGGCGCACGACCTGCTGATCCTCGAGTGGATCGACGACGGCGTCGACCTGTACCGCCACCACGCGACCCGCGCCCGCTGCTCTGCGCCGCTCGCGCGGGCGCTCGGCCGCGCGCTCGCGACGCTGCACGCCGTGGCGCCCGACGACGACGAGCTGCGCTGCGACGCGCCGTGGGTGCTCTCGCTGCATCGCCCGCGCCTGGAAGCGCTGCGCTACCTCAGCGGCGCGAGCATCGCGCTGATCAAGGCGATCCAGCGCGACGCGCCATTTGCCTGCGCGCTGGACGACCTGCGCGAGGGCTGGCGCGTCGAGGCGCTCATCCATCGCGACGTCAAGTGGGCCAACTGCATCGTCACCGGCCCCGCGGCGATCGTGCTCGTCGACTGGGAGATGGCGGGCTGGGGCGATCCCGCGCTCGACGTCGGCTCAGCGCTCGGTGAGTTCCTCGGCCGGCGGCTGCGCGCGGGTGGCGAGAGGGGTGTTCCGGACCCGGCCATCGCGGCGTTCTGGCGCGCGTATGGCCGCGGTGGTGCGCCGGCGGCCGAGCTGCTCGAGCGTGCCGTGCGCTACGCGGGTGCCCGCCTGCTGCAGAGCGCCTATGAGAAGACGCAGGAGACCGGGCTGGCCCACGAGCGCGCCGATTGCGCCGCGAGGCTGGCGCGCGACCTGCTGCTGGCCCCGCAGGCCGCGACCGTCGAGCTGCTCGGGATCGCGCCGTGAGCTACGAGGGGCAGGTCTTGGACGCCCTCGGTGCGATCGGCGTGCGCGCCCCCGGCGCGTACCTGTGGTTCGGCCGGCGCTTCGAGGCGGGTGCCGGCGAGCCGCTGACCGACGTGGTCGCGCAGCGCCTGCGGGTCGACTTCCTCGAGCCGGGGGCGGCGCGGCCGGCGCGGCGCGAGCCACGCGCGGCCGGCGCGGACGCCGCGTCGTTTGCGGGGGCGCTGTCGCACGCCAACTGCGGCCGTGGGTCGTGGCAGCCCGGCTGGCGCGTGGCCGGGATCGAGGAGGAAGAGGTCGCCGTCGTTCGCCCCGACGGGCTCGTGTTGCGCGCAGCCCCCGCCGACTGCCGCGTCGAGGGCACGCTCGCCGACGTGCGGATGCCCAAGGACCTCGTGGGCGCGAGCCCGGGAGTGATCGAGGTGCTCGGCGACACCGCGCCGGCGCCGGGTTGCACCGAGCGCGCGCGACTGAGCTGGAACATCACCGCGATCGGCGCCGTGACGCTCGTCGCGCGCCTGACGTACGCGCTCAACCAGGCTGCCATCCCCTTCACGCTCGAGGTGCTCGATGAGCCTGCGCGTTATGCGGGCCGCCCCGGCGCGCACCTGCTGCTCGCGCGCAGCGACGTCGCCGCCGTGCGCGCAATGCTCAAACCGCTCCTGCGCGCGCTCGGCGCGCACCTGAGCGACGGCGCGCCCGCGTTCAGCAAGCCGCTCTCGCGGGGCCTCGCGCTCGTCGAGGAACCGGGCGGCGGGGAGACCTTCGGCGCGCACCGCTGCCGGCTGCTGGCCGAGGCGATCATCGCCGCCGGCGACGCGGTGGATGCGCGACTCGTCGCGGTGCACGAGCGCTTCGCGGACGCACAGATCAGCCTCGACGCCCCCTACCTGCAGCCCGGATCGATCGATGCGTACGACGGTTCGTAGCATCCCGCCGCCGGCCGCGGCGTCACGAGGCGCCGATCCGCTGGCGACGGCCGCGGGCATCGGCGACCGCCTCGTGCGCGAGGCGACCTGGTATCGCGGACAGTGCAACTGGATCGCGCTCGACAGCGACGCGCAAACTGCGGTGCAGCGGGCGCTGGGCCCGGCCCTGGGCTCCGGAACCGCGGGGGTCGCGCTCTTCCTGGCCGAGCTCTGCGCCGCCGGCGACGACCGCGCCGCGATCCGGCGCACCGCTCTCGGCGCGATCGCGCAGGCGCTTGCGCACGCCGATCAGGTGCCGGCGCACGGGCTCTACGAGGGGCGCCTCGGGATCGCCTACGCTGCCGCGCGCTGCTCCGTGCTGCTCGGCGAGGGGCGCCTCGCGGCACGCGCGGCGCGACTCGCCCGCGGCCGCTTGGAATCGAATACCGGCTTCGATCTCATCTCGGGCGATGCCGGCTCGGTGGCCGGCCTCCTTGCGCTCGCGCACCTGCAGGGCGACGAGCGCCTCGTGCAGCGCGCGCAGCGACCGGGAGACGCCCTGGCGGGCGGGGCGCGGCGTGCCCGCGCAGGCTGGTCCTGGCCCGCCCACGGTGCGCGGTCGATGCACGGCTTGTGCGGCATGTCGCGCGGCGCCGCCGGGGCGGCCTGGGCGCTGCTCGCGCTGCACTCCGCCACCGGGCAGCAGCGCCACCGTCACAGCGCCGAACGCGCACTGGACTACGAGCGCCACTGGTTCGACGCGGAGGAAGCCAACTGGCCCGATCTGCGCGGCATTTTCCGCCGCGAGGCGCGCGGCGCGTTCCGCGCGCCGTTCGAGTGCAGCTGGGCGCACGGCGCCCCCGGCATCGCGCTCGCGCGGCTGCGCGCCTGGCGGGTTCTCGGCGACGAGCGCTACCGCAACGAGGCGACGATTGCGCTGGCGACGACCGCGGCCTACCTCGATCGCGCGCTGCTCACGCCGGGCGCCGACTTCACGCTCGGCCGCGGCCTCGCCGGCAACGCCGAGGTTCTGCTGCTCGGCGCTGATCTGCGGCCCGAGGGCGCCGAGCTCGCGCAGCGCGCGGGTGAGATCGCCGCCAGCCGGCACGCCGGGGGCCTCGAAGGCTGGCCGTGCGCCACGACGGGCGCAGGATTGGCGCCCGGGCTGCTCGACGGACACGCGGGGATCGGCCTGTTCTACCTTCGCCTGCACGATCGCGCGGTGCCCTCGCCGCTGCTGATCGGCTGACGTCATGGCCGTCGCGCGCAACCTGCTCAACCTCAAGTCCGTCTCCAAGGGCTTCGGCAGCCGCTCGGTGCTGGACGACGTGACGCTCGGCGTGTCCGCCGGCGAGCGGATCGGGGTCGTCGGGCGCAACGGCGACGGCAAGTCGACGCTGCTGGCGCTGATCGCAGGCACCGAGCAGCCCGATGCCGGCCTCCTGACCCGTGCGCGTGGCCTCGAGCCGGCGCTGCTCGGCCAGGGGGACGAGCTCGACCGGTTCCGCACGGTCCGCGACGCGCTCGTCGGCCGCCTCGCCGATCACGAATGGGCGGCCGACAGCGCCTTTCGCGCCGTCCTCGACGGACTGCTCGGCGGCGTCGGGCTGACCCGCTTCCCCGACGGGATGGATGCGGAGATCGCCTCGCTGTCAGGTGGCGAGCGACGGCGGATCGCGATTGCCCGGCTCCTGCTCGCGGGCCCCGAGCTGCTGCTGCTCGACGAGCCCACGAACCATCTCGACGTCGAGGCCGTCGACTGGCTCGCGCGCCATCTCGCCGCGCGCCGCGGCACGCTGCTCGTCGTCACCCATGACCGCTGGTTCCTCGATGCCGTCTCCACGGCGACGTGGGAGGTGGCCGGCGGGACCGTGCACCAGTACGACGGCGGCTATGCGGCCTTCGTGCTCGCGCGCGCCGAGCGCGACCGCCAGGCCGCCGCGCGCGACGACCGCCGCCGCCAGCTGCTGCGCAAGGAGCTCGCGTGGCTGCGGCGCGGCCCGCCGGCGCGGACGAGCAAGCCGAAGTTCCGCATCGACGCCGCCAACGAGCTGATCGCCGACGAGCCCGAGGTGCGCGACAAGGCCGAGCTGCTGCGCTTCGCGACCGCGCGCCTGGGTGACAAGGTGCTCGACGCGGTCGACGTGAGGCTGGCGTTCGGCGACGACCCGCCGCTGCTCTCCGGGTTGACCTGGCGCCTGGGCCCCGGCGACCGGGTGGCGCTCGTCGGCGTCAACGGCTCGGGCAAGACGACGCTGCTCGCGTTGCTGGAGGGCGCGCTGAAGCCCGACGCCGGTGAGGTCCAGCGTGGCGCCACCGTCCGGCTCGCCCGGCTGTCGCAGGACACCGCCGAGATCCCCGGCCACCTGCAGGTGCTCGAGTCGCTCGAGGAGGTCAAGGACGTCGCAACGCTCAGCGATGGCCGGCAGATCACCGCGAGCATGCTCTGCGACCGTTTCGGCTTTCGCGGCGACCTCGCCCGCGTGCTCGTGCGTGACCTGTCCGGCGGCCAGCGGCGACGGCTGCAGCTCATGCGGCTTCTGATGGCCGAGCCCAACGTCCTGCTGCTCGACGAGCCGACGAACGACCTCGACATCGAGACGCTCACCGCGCTGGAGGATCTGCTCGACAGCTGGCCGGGAACGCTCGTCGTCGTCAGCCACGACCGCTACTTCGTCGAGCGCGTGTGCGACAACGTCTACGCGCTCACCGGCGACGGCGGGGTCCGTCACATACCGGGCGGGATCGAGCAATACGTCGAGGCGCGACGGACGGCCGCGGCGGCGACGCCGCAGCGCGCGCGCGCGGCCACGGCCGCGCAGGGGGCCAAGCCGGTCACCACGGCGCTCGGCGGCGGAGCGCTGCGAGCCGCGCGCAAGGAGGTCCGGCGCCTC
>DATLNO010000062.1:0-3605 GCA_035536715.1 Solirubrobacteraceae bacterium | reverse complement strand
GCCGGGAACCGTCATCGTGTCAGTCGACGTTCGCGCGCGCGAAATCGCAGAGGTCATCGTGCGCGACGACGGCATGGGCATGAGCCGACGCAACGACTCTCCAGGGCTGGGCCTCGGGCTCGAGCTCATCGCCAGGGTGGCCGATCAGGTCGAGCATCGCTCGCCGCGCGACGGCGCCGGGTTCGAGTTATGGATGTGCTTCCGGCTCGACTCGCCTGAACAGCAGCGCCCGGCCGGCTCTTACCCGGCCTGATTTGGCCTACCGCAAGTCGCGCGCCGGTTCTGAACCGCGAGCGCCGCGAGCGCGATGGCGGCGCTGCGTGCACGGCCCGGGGTAGCGCCATCGTCCGCGCGCAGGCCCGGGCCGCGCGCGTTCTGCGCGCGGCGCTCGCGTCGGCCATCGGTAGCGCGAGACAGCGGCGTTGTCAGCGCCGTGCAGGGAGGTAGGAGACGTTATAGCCCCGGGTCGGCGCGCCGGGTTGAACGGCTAAACCTCAGCCCGCGGCAGATCAACGGCACGCCCGCGCGTGGCCGCTGGCTCGCGTAGCGCGAGGAGGAGCACTCCTCGCGCTGCTGTCACGTACGGCCCGGTGCCGCGAGGCGACGTCGCCGCGTTCATCGCCGCGGCCTTGTTCGAGGCCCAGCTCAACCGGGTGGCCGTCGAACTGACCTCGGGAGAGGTTCCGATCGCCGACGCCGTGGCGGCCCTCCTCCCTCGCCCATGGCAGCCCTAGCCCGCCGACCGAAGGCGAAACGAAGACCCGGACCGAACCGGGATACTGCGGCTCTCAGTGGGAGGACTTCTGCTCAGCCGAGCCTCGTTGCCGAGGAGCCCTGGCGCGCATCTTGCACCGTGACGACGAGCACCAGATCTTCGGCTTCGTCGTACTGGTAGAGCAGAAGCATCCAGGGCCACGGACCGAGCACGAGTCTGAAGCCGTCCGCGGCCGTTGCGGTTGGTTCAACCCTTGGCACGCCGCAGATCGTCGAGCGATGTCGTTCGGCCCGCGCGCGCGTCCTCGAGCCCACGCTGGGCACTCTCCCACGCGCCGGGGGTCGAGTTGAGGACCCGCTGCAGACGGCGCCATCGAGAACGTCGGTGTCGCCGCCGGAGCACAACCCCAGCGCCCGGTGGATTCGAACTGAAAGGACCTCGTGTGCTGATCAAGGTGGGCCGGTCTCGAATCGATCAGCCAGAGCGATGCTCAGCCCACCTGGACGAAGATCGAATGGGCCATGGCCCAATCCGTGGCCCGTTCAGAAGGGCCCGTGGCCCATTGACAGAGCCGGCCAATCGTGTCGGGGCAGCCAAAAACCGCGGCGTAGGGCCAAAAACCCCGATGGCGAGACCCGGACTCGAACCGGGGACACCACGATTTTCAGTCGTGTGCTCTACCAACTGAGCTATCTCGCCGCGGTCGCGGAGGATATCGCCGCGCGCCGTGCTCTACCGCGGCCACCCAGCGTCGTCTCGCGCGGCGCGGGCTCTCACGGTTCTGCCCATGCCAGCAGCTCGGGCAGCGGGTCTATCGGCGTGCCGCCCGCGACGCGCCAGCCACCCTGCCAGATCTCGAAGTGCAGGTGTGGCGCCCCGCTCGTCGTGCCCGTCGCGCCGACGCTGCACAGCGACTGTCCGGCCGTGACCACCGCGCCCTCGGCCACGACCGTCGAGCGGCGCAGGCAGTGGGCGAAGAAGTAGCCGCGGCCGTCGACGGCGTCGAGCACGAGGTACTCGCCGGCGCCGCGGGACTGGAACTCCGTCTGGCTGATCGTCCCACCGAACGGCGCGACGACGGGCGTCCCGGCGGCCGCCATGATGTCGTGACCCTCGTGGATGTGGCCCGCGCGTCCGGCGCCGAAACGTGCCGCGGTCCCGCCGAGGTCGAACGGTCCGGCGACCGGGAAGACGCCGCGCCCGCCCGGCGACGGCAGCGGCACGGGCAGCGCCGGCACGGGTGCGGGCACCGCCGCCGGCGGGGCAGCGGGTTTGCGGCGCCGGACGAGGATCCGCGCGCGGCCGGGGTACGTGCCGCTGCGCCGCAGCGCGTGCCCGCGCGAGTCCGTGACGTGCAGGCGCACGAGGTAGCGCCCGACGCGCAGTGCCAGCCTCTTCGGCAGCCGCACCGTGACGCTGCGATTCGTCTTCAGCCAGCCGAGGCGCACCTTCGCGACAGGGCGCTTGGCGGGCAGTCGCAGCACGACGATGCGTGCGCTGACCCGGGCCACCCCGCGCTGGCGAACGCGCACTCGAATTGCGGGCGCGGGGTCGCCGGCGGTGATCCTCCGGGGCGTCGGTGCGAGTCGGCGGGCGACCGGGTGCAGCGCGGGCTTGGGCAGCGGCGATCCGAACGCCGCCCCGCCGCTGCGCAGTGGCGCGGGCGTCCCGCCGGCGGCTGCCGGAGCCGCGGGCGCCAATGCCAGCGTCGTAAACGCGATGGCGGCGACGAGAGCGAGCGGCCGCATCGGTCCAGGTTCGGCGACGGCGCCTGCACTCTCAAGCGCTGCAACGCGCCGCCCGGCCGGTCACCGCTCGAGCATGCGCGCGAGCAGCTCCAGCGCACCAGCCTTCGCCAGCGGCTCGTTGAGGTTGCCGCACTTCGGTGACTGCACGCACGACGGACAGCCCTGCTCACACGGACACTCGGCGATCAGCCGGTGCGCGTCGCCGACGAGCGTCTCGAAGCGCAGAAAGCCCTGCCGCGTGATGCCGACGCCGCCGGGGTGGCCGTCGTAGATGAAGATCGTCGGCGCGCCCGTCTGCGGGTGCGCGTTCGTCGACAGGCCGCCGATGTCCCAGCGATCGCACATCGCCAGCAGTGGCAGCACGGCGATCTGCGCGTGCTCGGCGGCGTGCAACGACCCGAGCAGGACCTCCAGGGGGAAGTCCGACGCGAGCAGGTCGTCGTGCAGCTCGAACCACAGCGCCTGGGTCCGGAACGTCGTCTCGGGGAGATCGAGTGCCTGCAGGTCGATGACCTCGTGGTCGGAGATGCGCTTGCGCTGGTAGGCATGCACCTGCTCGGTGACGCCCACGCGGCCGAAGGAGAGCTGCACGCCGCACGTGTCGCGACGGTCCAGCAGCGCCTCGATCTCGGTCATCGTCTCCTTCTTGGGCTGCGTGTAGAAGTCGCCGGTGAAGGGCTCGACGAGGGCGCGCTGGGTGTGCAGCTCGAGCTGGTTGACGACGTACGAGCGCGCCTGGTGCAGGTAGATCGCGCCGTCGTGCACGGTCGTGTGCGCCCGCGCGGACTCGACCGTGCCGAGCAGCTCGCCGTTGACGACGTCGACGATCGCGAACGAGTCCGGCGACGCCGAGCGCAGCGAGACGCGCGCGGCCGGATAGTCCTCGGGATGGCGCAGCAGGTAACTGCCGTCGCGCTCGACGAGCTCACCCATCGCCACGAGCGCCTGCGCGTGCGTCTCCCAGCGCGGCCCGAGTGTGTCCGCGTCGCCGGTGCCGAGCGGCCCCTCGTGCGCGGCGCAGAGCAGGTGCGCGAGGTGGATCGGCTCGTTCTCGTGGTCGAGAATCGCCGCCTCGACGGGGCGTTCGAGGAACTCTTCGGGGTGGCGGCAGAAGAACTGGTCCAGCGCGTCCTCGCCGGCGA
>DATLNO010000061.1:0-28961 GCA_035536715.1 Solirubrobacteraceae bacterium | reverse complement strand
ATCGACATCCATCAGCCGACGCCGAAGACCGTCGACTCGCTTCAGCGGCTCGACCACCTGCCCGCCGGTGTGGACATCGAGATCCGGCTGGCGACGTAGAGACCGATGCCCGCGATCCTCGCCAAGAAGCTCGGCATGACGCAGCTGTTCCTCGAGGACGGCACGGTCGAGCGCGTCACGGTCCTGGAGGCCGGGCCCTGCCCGGTCACGGGTGTGCGCACGCATGAGCGTGACGGCTACGAGGCGCTGCAGATCGCGTTCGGCGCGGTCAAGGAGAAGCACCTCACCAAGCCCGAGCTCGGCCATCTCAAGAAGGCCGACGCGCCGCCGATGCGCCACGTCAAGGAGTTCCGCGACGAGGTCGGCGAGCACGTCGTCGGTGATGCGGTGACCGTCGAGGACTTCGAGGTCGGCCAGAAGGTGAAGATCTCGGGCACGTCCAAGGGCAAGGGCTTCCAGGGCACGATCAAGCGTCACAACTTCGCCAGCGGCCCCAAGTCGCACGGCTCGCACAACGTTCGCGCGCCCGGCTCGATCGGCGCCTCCGCCTGGCCCGCCCGCGTGATGAAGGGCATCAAGGGCCCCGGCCAGATGGGCAACAAGCGCGTGACCCAGAAGGGTCTGACGATCGTTCGCCTCGATCCCGGCGACAACCTGATGCTCGTGCGCGGCTCCGTGCCGGGTCCGCGCAACGGCTTCGTGGAGGTGCGCACCGATGGCTGAGGCGAAGATCCTCGGTGGATCCAAGAAGACCAAGCTCGACGAGACCGCGTTCGGCGCCTCGTTCAACGAGCCGCTCGTGCATGAGTCTGTCCGCGCGGAGCTCAACGCTCGCCGGCAGGGCACGCATTCGACGAAGACCCGCGGCAACGTTCGCGGCGGTGGCGCCAAGCCGTGGCGTCAGAAGGGCACCGGCCGCGCCCGCGCCGGCTCCTCGCGCTCACCGATCTGGACCGGCGGCGGCACGACCTTCGGGCCCTCGCCGCGCCATTACACCCTCAAGGTCAACCGCAAGGAGCGCCGCGCCGCGCTGCGCAGCGCGCGGTCGGTGCACGCCGCCCGCGACTCGATCGCGGTCCTCGACACGAAGGTGTTCAACACGCCGGCGACGAAGAAGGCGGCTGCGCTGCTCGACGACTCCGGGCTGAACATGCCGATCCTCGTCATCCTCGGCGATGACGAGGCACAGGCGGCGCTGTCGTTCCGCAACATCGCGCGCGTCTCGGTGCTGTCGGACTCGATGGTCGGCGTCGCCGACCTGATCGGCGCCGGATCGGTCGTCTGCTCGCAGGCGGCTCTCGACGCGCTGACCGCGCGCGCCAAGGGCGAGCGCTCCTCCAACACGGTAACGGAGCGCGAGCGCAGCGAGGCGGAGGCCTGATGGATCCCAGCCAGGTCATCATCCGGCCGGTCGTCTCGGAGAAGTCCTACGTTCTCGCGACCGCCAACAAGTACGTCTTCCGCGTTCACGCCGACGCCCACAAGACGCAGATCCGCCAGTCGATCGAGGCGCTGTTCGACGTTTCCGTCGTCTCGGTGCACACGATGAGCGTGAAGTCCAAGCCCAAGCGCCGCGGCGCGATACACGGGCGCACGCGCCAGTGGAAGAAGGCGATCGTCCAGGTCGGACCGGGCGACTCAATCCCGATCTTCCAGGGCCTCGAGTCCCTCGGCGAGGACTGATCCAGCATGGCCATTCGCAAGCCCAAGCCCACGAGCCCCGGACGTCGTTTCGCGACGTACGCGGACTTCGCGGAGCTCACGAAGCACCGACCCGAGAAGACGCTCGTCGAAGGGCTCACGAAATCCGGCGGCCGCAACGCCCGTGGGCGCAAGACCGCGCGCCATCGCGGCGGTGGCGCGAAGCGGCTGTACCGCAAGATCGACTTCAAGCGCACGAAGGACGGCGTTCCGGCGAAGGTCGCCGCGATCGAGTACGACCCCAACCGGTCGGCCTACATCGCGCTGCTGCACTACGTCGACGGCGAGAAGGCCTACATCCTCGCGCCGCAGCGCCTGCGCGTCGGCATGACGGTCTCCTCTGGTGAGGAGGCCGACATCACGCCCGGCAACTGCCTGCCGCTGAGCCGCATCCCGATCGGCACGGTCATCCACAACGTCGAGCTGCAGCCCGGGCGCGGCGGTCAGATGGCGCGCTCGGCCGGGACCGGGATCCAGCTCATGGCCCGTGAGAACGGCATGGCGACGCTGCGACTGCCCTCCGGCGAGATGCGTCTCGTGCGCGAGATCTGCCGCGGCACCATCGGCACGATCGGGAACTCCGATCACCAGAACGTCAAGATCGGCAAGGCCGGCCGCAAGCGCCACATGGGCGTTCGACCGCAGACGCGCGGCACCGCCATGAACCCGGTCGACCATCCGCACGGCGGCGGCGAGGGCTCGACGACCGCGGGTCGCCATCCGGTGACCCCGTGGGGCGTGCCGACGCTCGGCTACCGCACGCGTAAGAAGAACAAGCCATCTGACCGCTACATCGTCCGCGGTCGCAAGAGAGGGAAGAAGCGTTGAGCCGTTCAAGCAAGAAGGGGCCGTGGGTCGAGGAGCGCCTGATGGCGCGCGTCGAGGCGCTCAACGCGTCCAACTCCAAGCAGATGCTCAAGACCTGGTCGCGTGCCTCGACGATCTTCCCGGAGATGGTCGGCCACACGATCGCCGTCCACGACGGCCGCAAGCACGTGCCCGTGTTCGTCTCCGAGTCGATGGTCGGCCACAAGCTCGGCGAGTTCGCTCCCACGCGCCTGTACCGCGGCCACGCCGGCAGCGGGAAGGTCCGCTAGTCATGGCCGACGAGAAGGATCCCAAGGTTCCGGCCGTTCCGGCGGAGAAGCCCAAGCGGCGCACTCCCCGGCGCAAGCCCAAGGTCGAGCCCGAGGCCGCGACGACGGAGGCTGCCGCCACGCCGGAGGAGCCGGTCGCCGGCGCGCCCGAGGCCGACGAGAAGCCGGCGAAGAAGACGACGGTCAAGGCGGCCGCGAAGCCGAAGGCCGATGAGACCGAGGCCGAGGAGAAGCCCAAGCCGGCGCGCCGTACACGTCGCAAGGCCGAGGACAAGCCGGCCGAGCCCGCCGCAAAGACGCGCCGCGCCCCGCGCGACTATGGCGACACGCCGCCGATGGTCCGCGCGCACGCCAAGTACGTACGCACGTCGGCGCGCAAGGCCCGCCTGGTCTGCGACCACATTCGCGGCAAGTCCGTGCCCGAGGCGCGCGCGATTCTCGCGCACGCCAGCCGCGACGTCGCCCGTGACTGGTCCAAGCTGCTCGAGTCCGCAGTCGCCAACGCCGAGCACAACCACGAGCTGATCGGCGACGAGCTTCGCATCCATGCCGTCAAGGCCGACGAGGGGCCGACGCTCAAGCGCTTCCGCCCGCGTGCCATGGGGCGCGCGACGAAGATCCGCAAGCGGACGAGCCACCTCTCGATCACACTCACACCGAGGGACGGGGAGTAACCAGATGGGTCAGAAAGTCCACCCCGAGTCCATGCGCGTGGGGTACATCCACGACTGGAAGTCCAACTGGTTCAACGAGAAGCACTTCGCGGACTACCTCGCCGAGGATGTCGCGATCCGCAACCACATCACCAGCAAGCTGTCGCACGCGGGCCTGTCGGACATCACGATCCGCAAGGACGCCAACGAGGTCGAGGTGAACATCCACACCGCTCGCCCCGGCATCGTGATCGGCAAGTCCGGCTCCGAGGTCGACGCGCTGCGCAAGGACCTGCACCGGATCACGCGCAAGCAGATCAAGGTCAACATCCTCGAGATCAAGCGTCCCGAGCTCGACGCCAAGCTCGTCGCGCAGTCCGTCGCCGAGCAGTTGCAGAACCGCGTCGCCTTCCGGCGCGCGATGAAGCGCGCCCTGACGAGCGCCATGCGCTCCGGCGCCAAGGGCTGCAAGATCCAGGTCGGCGGCCGCTTGGGCGGCGCCGAGATGGCCCGCACCGAGAGCTACTCCGACGGGCGCGTGCCGCTCCACACGCTGCGCGCCGATATCGACTACGGCTTCTTCGAGGCCAAGACGACGTTCGGGCGCATCGGCGTGAAGTGCTGGATCAACAAGGGCGAGATCATGCCCGAGGGGTACTCCGGCGCGGACCTCACCGACATGGAGGGTCCGGCCCAGCAGCAGCAGGATCGCGACGGCGGCCGTGGCCGCGGGCGCGGTGACCGCGACGGTCGCGGTGGCGGTGGCGGCGGTCGTGGCGGCGGAGGTCGCGGCGGCGGACCGGGCGGCCAGGGTGGCCGTGGTGGCGGTGGCGGCGGCGGTGGCGGTGGCGGCGGACGTGGCGGCGGAGGCGGCGGCGCCGGTGGCACCGCGCGGCCCGGCTTCGGCCCGGGTGCCCGTGGAGGCGGTCGGTAATGCTCTCTCCCAAACGCGTCAAGCACCGCAAGCAGCACCGCGGCCGTCGGGCCGGGCTGTCGCGCGGGCAGACCTCGATCCAGTTCGGCGAGTACGGCCTGAAGACGCTCGACGCGGGCTGGCTGACGAACCGTCAGATCGAGGCCGCTCGTATCGCCATGACCCGCAAGATCAAGCGCGGCGGCAAGGTCTGGATCAACGTCTATCCCGACAAATCCTTCACGAAGAAGCCCGCCGAGACCCGCATGGGCTCCGGCAAGGGCTCGCCCGAGGGCTGGGTCGCAGTGGTCAAGCCCGGCCGCGTCATGTTCGAGCTCGCCGGTGTGCCCGAGCCGCTCGCCCGTGAGGCGATGCGCCTCGCCGGCCACAAGCTGCCCGTCAAGACGAAGTTCGTCATGCGTGAGGACCAGCCGTCATGACCGGTAAGGACCTTCGAGACCTCTCTGAGAAGGAGCTGCTCGCGCACGTGGCCACGGCCCGTAAGGACATCTTCGGCCTGCGCTTCCAGCACGCCACGGGCGAGCTCGAGAACACAGCCGGGATCCGGACCGCCAAGCGCGATCTGGCTCGTGCGATGACCGTCGCCCGCGAGCGCGGCGTAAAGATTCCCAACCGGAAGTAAGCCATGGCTGACGAGACCCCAGAGACCGAAGAGACGACCGAGGCCCCCGTGCCCGAGGCCGCGCCGGCTGCTCCCAAGCTGAGCGCCAAGGAGGAGCGCGCGCGTGCCGAGCACGCCGCTGCGTCGCAGCGACCTTCCCGCACGCCCGAGCAGCGCGACGCCGAGCGCCGCGAGCTGCGTCGCGGCAAGGCGAAGGCCCGCACGCGCCGCCGCCAGCAGGAGCGGGCCAAGCGCGCCGCGGGAGACGGCCGGCCCGCCCGCACCGGCACGCCGCCGGCCGAGCCCAAGGTCACCAAGCCGCAGGCGCGTGAGGGCACGGTCGTATCGGCGAAGCCCGACAAGACGATCATCGTGCAGATCGACATCGCCCGGCGTCACCGCAAGTACGAGAAGATCGTCCGCTCGACGAACAAGCTGCACGTGCACGACGAGACGAACGACGCCAACGAGGGCGATCGCGTCCGCGTGGTCGAGAGCCGGCCGCTGTCGCGTACGAAGCGCTGGAACCTCGTTGAGGTCCTGGAGCGCGCAAAGTGATCCAGAACGAGACACGACTGAAGGTCGCCGACAACACCGGCGCCCGCGAGATCCTCTGCATTCGCGTCAAGGGCGGCTCCCGCCGCCGGTACGCGTTCGTCGGCGACATCATCACCGCGACCGTCAAGCAGGCCAACCCGCAGGGAACGGTCAAGAAGGGCGAGGTCGTGACGGCGGTCATCGTGCGCACGAAGAAGTCCTTCGGCCGCAGCGACGGCACGTATATCGCCTTCGACGAGAATGCCGCGGTCATCATCGATGCCGCCAACAACCCGCGCGGCACGCGCATCTTCGGACCCGTCGCCCGTGAGCTGCGCGACCGCAACTTCATGAAGATCGTCTCGCTTGCCCCTGAGGTTCTCTAGCTATGCCCGCACGCATCGTCAAGGGCGACGAGGTCGTCGTCATCAGCGGCAAGGACCGCGGCAAGCAGGGCAAGGTCCTGCGGGTCGACCCCAAGCGTGAGAGGGTCTTTGTGGAAGGCCTGAACATCATCAAGCGCCACACGCGCCCGCGCCCCGGCACGATGGAGGCGGGCGGCGTCATCGAGCGCGAGGGCCCGATCCATCTGTCGAACGTCGCGCTGCGCGATCCGAAGGACAAGAAGCCGACGCGCGTGAAGACCGTCGTCGAGCACGGCAAGCGGCTGCGCGCCTCGGCCCGGACGGGAGCGAAGTTCTAGATGAGCACCCAGACTGCTGCACCGCCCGCGCGCCTGAAGGCCCGCTACCTCGAGGAGATCCGGCCGGCGCTCGTGGAGCGCTTCGGCTACACCTCGGTCATGCAGGCGCCGAAGATCGAGAAGATCATCGTGAATATGGGCGTCGGCGACGCGAAGCAGGACTCCAAGGCCCTCGAGGTCGCCCAGGAGCAGCTGGCGACGATCGCCGGCCAGAAGCCCAACATCCGCCGCGCGCGCAAGTCGATCGCGAACTTCAAGCTGCGCGAGGGCATGCCGGTCGGCCTCGCCGTGACACTGCGCAACGAGCGCGCCTACGAGTTCCTCGACCGCCTGCTGTCGGTCGCGATCCCTCGCATCCGCGACTTCCGCGGGCTGAAGGCCAACGCCTTCGACGGCCGCGGCAACTACACCCTCGGCGTCCGCGACCAGACGATCTTCCCGGAGATCGACTACGACTCGGTCGACACGGTCCGCGGCCTCGATGTCGTGATCGTGACGTCGGCCAAGACGGACATCGAGGCGTTCGCACTGCTGCTGGCCTTCGGCATGCCGTTCTCCAAGGAGCACCGGCCGGACAAGCTCGAGCAGGAGGCGCGCGAGGCCGCCGTTGCCGAAGCCGAGCATGCGGAGGAACTGCGCCGAAAGGCCGAGGCCGAGCAGGCAGCTCTGGAGCAGCTGAAGGAAGAGAACCCAGAGGCCTACGAGAAGCCGCCCGAGGAGCCCGCCGCGGAAACCCAAGAGGAGACGGACTAAGATGGCCAAGACGTCCCAGCGGGTTCGCCAGGCGCGGCCCGCGAAGTACAAGACCCGGGAGTACAGCCGTTGCCGCCGTTGCGGCCGGGCCCGCGCCGTGTATCGCAAGTTCGGCCTGTGCCGGATCTGCCTGCGCGAGATGGCCCATAACGGATTCGTTCCGGGCATGACCAAGTCTTCGTGGTAACAAGCCAGACCGAGAGAACACCTTGAGCGCAAGCACAGACCCCATCGCAGATTTTCTGACCCGGATCCGCAACGCGATCCAGGCCGCCCATGAGACGGTCGACATCCCGTCGTCGCGGCTGAAGTCCGAGTGCGCGCGCATCCTCGCCGAGCAGGGCTACATCGACGGCTACACCGTTGTCGCACCCGATGCCGACCATCCCGGCGAGCTGATCCGCGTTCGCCTGAAGTACACGTCCGACCGCCGGTCGGCGATCTCGGGCCTCAAGCGCGTATCGCGGCCGGGCCGCCGGACTTACGCGGGCTCGCAGGACATCCCGAAGGTGCTCGGCGGCATGGGCACCGCGATCATTTCCACTTCGCGTGGCGTGATGACCGGCCACGAGGCTCGCACAGCGGGCGTCGGCGGCGAAGTCGTCGCGCACATCTGGTAGCCGGCATGTCGCGAATCGGAAAGAAGCCCATTCCCCTGCCGACCGGCGTCACGGTGTCGATCGAGCCTGAGCTCGTACGGGTCAACGGCCCGCGCGGCTCGCTGTCTGAACGCGTGCCGCTCGCGATCTCCGTTGAGCAGGACGGCGACACGCTCGTCGTCAAGCGACCGACCGACCGCGGTGAGCACCGCGCCCTGCACGGGCTCACGCGCTCGCTCGTCGCCAACATGGTGGAGGGCGTCACCACCGGCTTTCAGAAGACGCTCGAGATCCAGGGCGTCGGGTACCGCGCGCTGCTGAAGGGTCGCGACCTCGAGCTTGCGCTCGGCTACTCGCACCCCGTCCCGATCAAGGCGCCGGAGGGCATCGAGTTCGAGGTGCCCCAGCCGACGCGCGTCATCGTCAAGGGCAACTCCAAGCAGCAGGTCGGCGAGCTCGCGGCGAACATTCGCAAGCAGCGCCCGCCGGAGCCCTACAAGGGCAAGGGCATCCGCTACGAGGGCGAGTACGTCGCCCGGAAGGTTGGCAAGCGCGCATGAGCGTCAAGACCAAGCCGCAGACACGGCTCAAGCGCCGCCGCCGTGTGCGCGCGAAGATCTCCGGCACCGCCGAGCGGCCGCGCATCTCCGTCTTTCGCTCCAACCGCGGCATCGCGGCGCAGCTCGTCGACGACATCGCCGGCCGCACGCTGGCCGCCGTCGCGTGGACCGAAGCTCCGCTGCGCGGCAAGCCGCCGATGGAGCAGGCGACCGAAGCAGGCAAGCTGCTGGCAGAGCGCGCGCAGGCCGCGGGCGTCTCCGTCGCCGTGTTCGATCGCGGCGGGTACCAGTACCACGGCCGCGTCAAGGCCTTCGCAGAGGGCGTCCGCGAAGGAGGACTCACCGTATGACATCGAGCCATTGCTCGTCCATCGCAGGCGTTGTTCCCAATGGGAGGCCCTCGCGATGAGCGCGCCAGTCGTCGACAGAAGCGTCAATCAGGCCGGCCTGGATCTGCAGGAGCGCGTCGTCGAGATCAACCGCGTCGCGAAGGTCGTCAAGGGCGGCCGTCGCTTCTCGTTCACCGCACTGGTCGTCGTCGGAGACGAGCGCGATGTGGTCGGCGTCGGATACGGCAAGGCCAACGAGGTCCCGCTCGCGATCCAGAAAGGCGTCGAGCAGGCCAAGAAGAACCTCTTTCGCGTGCCCAAGCACGGCCAGACGATCACCCACACGACGACCGGCGTCTACGGTGCCGGGCGCGTGTTCATGAAGCCCGCATCCCCGGGTACCGGCGTCATCGCCGGCGGCGGCGTGCGCGCGGTGCTCGAGCTTGCCGGGATCCACGACATCCTGTCGAAGTCACTGGGCTCGCAGAACCCGATCAACCTCGTCAAGGCGACGGTCGCGGGCCTGCAGGGCCTGCGTCGCCCCGAGGAGGTCGCCGAGCTGCGTGGCCTGTCGATCAACCAGGTGCTGGGAATCGGCGGTGCGGACTCGGTGGCGGACGCCTCTGAGACCATCGCGGGCGCCGACGGAGCGGATGAACCCGCAGCCGAGGCACCCGCTGCCGAGGACGTCGCCGCCGCCGAGGCACCGGTTGCCGAGGCCGTCGCCGGCACCGATGCCGAGTCTGGCGTCGATCCCGTTGTGGAGAACGTCGCTCCCGCCGGCGACGTCGAGGAGCCCGCGTCGTAATGAGGATCACGCAGTACAAGTCCAAGAACGGGTCCGACCAGCGACAGATCGACACGCTGCGCTCGCTCGGCCTGCGCCGCATCGGGCACGAAGTCGAGATCGAGGACACGCCGCAGGCGCGCGGCATGCTCCATCGCGTGCGCCATCTCGTCCGCGTCGTCGAGGAGAAGTCATGACCCCTGAGCCCGAAGGAATTGACCCGAAGGACATCGGGCTGCACTCGCTCAAGCCCGCTCCGGGCAGCCGCAGGCCGCGCAAGCGCGTCGGCCGCGGGCATGGCTCAGGCACCGGCAAGACCTCCGGTCGCGGTCACAAGGGCGCCGGTTCGCGCTCGGGTTCCAAGAGCCGGCCGGGGTTCGAGGGCGGTCAGATGCCGCTGCACATGCGCATGCGCAAGCTGCGCGGCCCGCACATGAAGAAGTCGATGCCGTTCGAGCCCTTCCGCACCCACACGCAGGCCGTCAACGTCCAGGATCTCGAGCGCCGCTTCGAGAAGGGCGACGAGGTCACGCTCGAGGCGATGAAGGCCAAGGGCCTGGGCACGCGCAAGGACATCCCGGTGAAGGTGCTCGCCAAGGGCGCGATCTCCAAGCCGCTCACCGTTCACGCGCACAAGTTCAGCGCGTCCGCCCGCGAGGCCATCGAGGCCGCCGGCGGCACGTGTCACATCGTCGCTGATTGAACGCCGTGAGAGCTGGCGCGTCCTGCGGCCGCCTCACGCGACTGTTGCTCTAACCTGATCCGTCGTGCTGTCGACGATCCTCAAGTCGTTCAAGGTCGCGGAGATCCGCAAGAAGCTCGCGATCACGATGTTCATTCTCGCCCTGTACCGCCTGGGCGCGCACATCCCGGTGCCGGGGATCAACGTCGAGGCCGTCAAGGCGGTCCAGGATTCGTTCAGCGGCTCGAGCATCCTCGGCTTCCTGAACCTCTTCAGCGGCGGGGGCCTGTCACGGATCGCGCTGTTCGCGCTGGGGATCATGCCGTACATCACGGCCTCGATCATCCTGCAGCTGCTGACGGTCGTCGTGCCCTCGCTGGAGAAGCTGCAGAAGGAGGGCGAGGTCGGCCAGCAGCGCATCACGCAGTACACGCGCTACCTCACCGTCGGTCTCGCCTTCGGCCAGTCGATCGGCTACGTCTTCCTGTTCAAGTCGTTCACCGCCAGCGCCGGGCAGCCGATCATCGACAACTTCAACGCCGCGCGGGTCTTCCTGATCGTGATCTCGCTGACCGCCGGCTGCGTGCTGATCATGTGGATGGGCGAGCTCATCACCCAGCGCGGGATCGGCAACGGCATCTCGCTGATGATCTTCGCCTCGATCGTGTCGGGTCTGCCCAACGGCGTGCAGGCCTGGGCAACGAGCTCGGACGCGGTCTTCAAGGTCATGATGCCGTTCATCGCGCTCGCGGTGATCGCGGCGATCGTGTTCGTCCAAGAAGGCCAGCGCCGGATCCCGATCCAGTACGCCAAGCGCGTCATCGGTCGGCGCATGACGCAGGGCGGCCAGACCTACCTGCCGCTGCGCGTGAACATGGCGGGCGTCATCCCGGTCATCTTCGCCGCCTCGATCATGGCCTTCCCGCCGACCGTCGGGCAGCTGCTGAACAACGAGTTCGGCCGCGACTTCGCCGCGTTCTTCTCGCCCAACGGCTGGGCCTACATCGTCGGCGAGTCGATCTTCATCGTGCTCTTCTGTTACTTCTACACAGCGGTCACGTTCAACCCAGTCGACCAGGCCGAGAACCTCAAGAAGTACGGCGGCTTCATCCCCGGGGTGCGGCCTGGCAGGCCGACGGCGGAGTTCCTCGACCGCGTGCTCGCGCGCCTGACGTTCCCGGGCGCCCTGTACCTGGCCGCGGTCGCCGCTATGCCGACGATCCTGATCAACCAGACGAGCGCCAACTTCTTCTTCGGCGGCACTTCGATCCTGATCGTGGTGGGCGTCGCGCTCGACACGATGAAGCAGCTCGAGGCGCAGTTGATGATGCGTGACTACGAGGGATTCTTGAAGTAGCGCCCTCGCGGCGTGCGCGCACGCCGCGGAGTAGTCTCTCGCCCCCTCATGTCGAGCGAGCTCAACCTCATCCTGCTCGGGCCACCGGGCGCCGGCAAGGGAACACAGGCCGAGCGTCTGACCGACGATTTCAACCTGCCGCACATCGCGACGGGGGACATCCTGCGCGCCGCGGTCCGCGACGAGACCGAGCTCGGCCGCGAGGCGAATTCCTACATGGACGAGGGCGAGCTCGTGCCCGACGCCGTCATCACCGGCGTGATCCTCGAGGCGCTCAACAGCGCCGACGCGCGCGATGGCTTCCTGCTCGACGGCTTTCCGCGCACGCTGCCCCAAGCCGACGCGCTCGCGCAGGGCCTGGAGGCCGCCGAGCGCCGCCTGACCGCGGTGATCCTCATCGACGTTCCCGACGAGGAGGTCCAGCGGCGCCTGTCGGGCCGCCGCGTGAGCGTCAAGACCGGCCGCGTCTACCACGTCGAGCTCGATCCGCCCAAGCACGAGGGCCGCTGCGACATCGACGGCTCGCGGCTCGTCCAGCGCGACGACGACAAGCCCGAGACGATCGCCAAGCGTCTTGCGGTCTACCACGCCGAGACCGAGCCGCTCGCCGAGTACTACGAGCAGCGCGGGCTGCTGCGCCGCTTCGACGGCACACGCGCACCGACCGAGGTGCACGACCACATCCGCGCGACGATCGCCACGCTGCGCCTCGAAGACGAGCTGTAGTTGTAGTGCCGATCGTCAAGAAGACTCCTGAGCAGATCGACAAGATGGCCGCCGCGGGGGACATCCTCGTGCGCGCACTCGAGCTCGTCGAACGCAAGATCAGGCCCGGCGTGACCACGCAGGAACTCGACGTCGCGGCGGAGAAGTTCATCCGCTCGCAGGGCGCCACCCCGGCATTCAAGGGCTACAGAGGCTTCCCCGGATCGCTGTGCATCTCGCCGAACTCGATGGTCGTCCACGGGATCCCCGGCGACTACACCCTGCGCAAGGGCGACATCCTCTCCGTCGACTGCGGCGTCGTGCTGAATGGCTGGGTCGCCGACGCGGCACGCACGTTCCCGGTCGGCCCGATCTCGCAGACGGCCCGCAAGCTGCTCGATACGACCGAGGCCTCGCTGTTCGCCGCCGTCGAGCAGTGCCGCGCCGGCAACCGGCTCGGCGACGTGTCGCACTCCGTGCAGGCGGTGGTCGAGGCCGAGGGGCTGTCGGTCGTGCGCTCGCTGGTCGGCCACGGCATCGGTCGCGACATGCACGAGGACCCGCAGATCCCCAACTACGGAGCGCCCGGCAAAGGCGTCAAGCTCGAGGAGGGCATGGTCTTCGCGGTCGAGCCGATGGTGACCGCCGGGCGCCATGCCGTGCGCATGGCAGAGGACCATTGGGCGATCTACTCGCAGGACGGCTCGCTCGCCGCGCACTTCGAGTTCACGATCGCCGTGACCGCCGATGGTCCGCGCATATTGACGCCGTGGCACCAATCAGGTAGCTGAAGGGCTTTGCTACCCTGCTTGGTCGCGCTGCGGCGGGAAGTTTCATGTCCCTGCGCGCGTTTCCTCACGTCTGCAAGAAGGGGCTCATGAAGGTACGACCGTCGGTGAAGCCGATGTGCGAAAAGTGCAAGATCATTCGCCGCCATGGCGCGGTGCTGGTCATCTGCTCAAATCCGCGTCACAAGCAGCGTCAGGGGTAGTAGATGGCCCGCATCTCAGGCATCAACATCCCGCTGAACAAGCGTGCCGAGATCGGCTTGACGTACATCTACGGCGTCGGCCGCCCCACAGCGAACGAGATTCTGAGAGCGACGAACATCGAGCCTGACCGCAAGGTCCGCGACCTCACCGAGGACGAGGTCTCGCGACTGCGCGAGGCGATCGACGATCTCACGGTCGAGGGTGACCTGCGCCGCGAGCGCTCACAGAACATCAAGCGCCTGATGGAAATCGGGTGCTATCGCGGCTTGCGTCATCGCCGCAACCTGCCCGTTCGCGGGCAGAACACCAAGACGAACGCCCGCACGCGCAAAGGGCCCAAGCGCATGCAGGTTGCCGGCAAGAAGAAGGCCACGAAGAAATAGAGGACATCCCAGTTGCCTGCTCCCAAGCGACCCCAGCGTGGCCGACGTAAGCCAAAGAAGAACATCCCGATCGGCCAGGCCCACATCAAGACCTCCTTCAATAACACGATCGTTTCGCTGTCCGACAAGGACGGCAACGTGATCGCGTGGGAGTCGGCCGGCGGTGCCGGTTTCAAGGGTTCGCGTAAGTCGACGCCGTTTGCCGCCCAGGTCACCGCCGATGCTGCTGCCCGCAAGGGCATCGAGCAGGGCTTGCAGAAGGTCGAGGTCTTCGTCAAGGGCCCGGGCTCGGGTCGCGAGACCGCGATCCGCTCCCTGCAGGCCGCCGGCCTGGAGGTCACCGGAGTCAAGGACGTCACCCCGCAGGCACACAACGGCTGCCGGCCCCGTAAGAGGAGGCGTGTCTAGTGGTCCCTCCAGCAAGCCCCTGCACCGTTGGATCGGCCGCTGATCGCCGTCTGGCGGCGTCCTCGGTCGTCGATGTGCCAGAGGCACACCTTCCTCCCTGCGTCCTGGCCAGACGACGCCAGCAGCCGCCCAACGGCACAGGGACGTACCGGAGGAACCACTAATGGCGCGTGACACCGGAGCAGCCTGCAAGCAGTGTCGTCGTGAGGGCCAGAAGCTCTTCCTCAAGGGTGAGCGCTGCCTCACCGACAAGTGCGGCGTCGAGCGCCGCGCGTACCCGCCCGGCGATCACGGGCGCGGGCGTCAGAAGCAGTCGGAGTACCGCGTCCAGCTGCGTGAGAAGCAGAAGGCGCGTCGCTACTACGGCGTGCTCGAAAAGCAGTTTCGCATCTACTACGCCAAGGCTTCGCGGCAGGAGGGGATCACGGGCGAGAACCTGCTCGCGATCCTCGAGTCGCGCCTGGACAACGTCCTCGTGCGCCTCGGCTTTGCCGCATCGCGCCGTCAGGCGCGGCAGTTCATCCGGCACGGGCACTGGCACGTCAATGGCCGCCGCGTCGACATCCCCAGCTTCCAGGTGAGTGAGGGCGACGTGATCTCGGTCAAGGCCGGCACGCCCGTCGAGCCCCTCATTCGCGACGCCACAGAGCTGACCGCCCAAGTCCCCGCGTGGCTGCAGGCCGACCACGACTCCCTTACCGCGAAGGTGCTGCGCAAGCCTGAGCGCAGGGAGATTGCTGCTCCGGTGCAGGAACAGCTCATCGTCGAGCTGTACTCGAAGTAACCCGTCTTTCCCGCACCCCGGCGCGCGCTGTCGGAACGGCTCGGCGCGACGGCCCAAGTGACACCCCGACGTTAGGACCCTGATGCTCGACTTCCAAGTCCCCCGAATCACCAGTGAGACGGTCGAGGAGAACCGCGGCTCGTTCACAATCGAGCCGCTCGACCGTGGTTTCGGCTATACGTTCGGCAACTCGCTTCGGCGGGTGCTGCTGAGCTCGCTCGCCGGCGCCGCTGTCACCAGCGTGCGCATCGAGGGGGTCGCCCACGAGTTCTCGACGATCAAGGGCGTCAAGGAGGACGTCACCGACATCGTCCTGAACCTCAAGGGCATCGTTTGCCGGATGCACTCCGATGCGACCGAGGTCGAGGCCCCGCTCGTCGTAACCGGTCCCGGCGAGATCACTGCTCGCGACATCGACCTGCCCTCCGGCGTCGAGGTGCTCAACCCCGACGTTCACATCGCGACGCTCGAGAAGAAGACCAAGCTCGAGCTGTACCTCACGGTCGGGCGCGGCCGCGGCTACCGCCAGTCGGAGGACAACAAGTCGGCCGATCAGCCGATCGGCGTCATCCCGATCGACTCGATCTTCTCGCCGGTGCGGCGTGTCGCCTATGGCGTCGAGCCCGCCCGCGTGGGTCAGCGCACCGACTACGACAAGCTCACACTCGACATCGAGACCGACGGGTCGATCGACCCGCAGGCGGCGCTGCGCGAGGCGGCGGAGATCCTCATCGCCCAGCTGGCGATCTTCACCGACGCCGACCGCATCGAGGAGCTGCGCGCCGGTCCCGGCGGCCAGCTCGAAGGCTCCAACGGTCACGGCACGCTCGCAGGCGCAGCCGGCGCCGGCGCCTCGGCCGGTCCGATGCACGACATCCTCATCGAGGAGCTCGAGCTCGGGGTGCGGTCCTACAACTGCCTCAAGCGCGCGGGCATCCAGACCGTCGGCGATCTCATCTCGAAGTCCGAGGGCGAGCTCAACGCGATTCCGAACTTCGGCAAGAAGTCGATCGACGAGGTGATCGAGACGCTGCACAACCGCGGCCTCGATCTCCGCTCCGACTGAACTAGACTGCTGATCCGCTCATGCGCCACCAGAAGACACGCAACAAGCTCAGCCGCGACTCCGCGCATCGCAAGGCGCTGCTCATGAACCTCTGCAAAGAGGTCATCGAGCACGAGCGGATCAAGACGTCCGAGGCGAAGGCCAAGGCCGTCAAGCCGGAGCTCGAGAAGCTCATCACGCTCGCCAAGCGCGGCGATCTGCATGCGCGCCGGCAGGCGCTCTCGACGCTCGGGCAGGACAAGTTCGTCGTGCATACGCTGTTCGCCGAGGTCGCTCCGCGGTACGCGGGGCGGTCCGGTGGCTACACACGGATCTTGAAGCTGGGCCCTCGGCGGAGTGACTCCACCGAGATGGTATACCTCGAGCTGGTCTAGCTCTCCTCCGGCAACGTCGAGCGTCTCTGCGACGCTCTCCGAACCTTTGCCCCCGTAGGCTGCTGGCGTGACGAACGAGGAGGCGCACCGGCTCGCGCGCGAGAAGGGCGTCTCGCGCCCGCTGTACGCGGTTCTGAAGGCGGTGCTGCAGACGTTTGCGCGGCTGTACTTCCGGCTGCGGATCGAGGGTGCCGAGCGGATCCCACGCGACGGGGCGGTGATCATCGCGCCGAACCACAAGAGCTTCTGGGACCCGTTCTTCATCGGTGTCGCGATGCGGCGCCGTGTGCGCTTCATGGGCAAGTCCGAGCTCTTCGAGCGGCGCACCGGCCGGCTGCTCGTGCGCCTCGGCGCGTTTCCCGTGCGGCGTGGCACCGCCGACACCGAGGCGATGGAGACAGCGCGCACGGTGCTGCGCCAGGGCGGCGTGCAAGCGCTCTTTCCCGAGGGCACGCGCATCCGCGATCCCGACGAGCTCGGCAAGCCCCGCAGCGGCGCCGGCCGCCTCGCGCTCGAGGCCGGCGCCCCGCTCGTCCCGGCGGCGATCAGCGGTACCGAGCGGCTGTTCCTCGGTCCACTGCCCAAGCCCAAGCGGGTGGCGATCTTTTTCGGCGAGCCGATCGACGTGGAAGCGCTCGAACCGTCGCCCGACGTCGCCCGTGAGCTCGTCGCCGACGAGCTCTGGCCCGAGGTGCAGCGCGAGTTCGGCCGCCTTCGCGCCCGCCGAGGCCTGATCGCGGCGGGCATCGCGGCGCTCGGGCTCGGCGCCGGTGCTGTCGCAATGCAACGCCGCCGCGTGCATCAGCGCCGCAAGACGAGGTGGCGCAGGACGAAGAAGCGCCGGCGATGACCCGCCGCGTCATGCTCACCGGGCGCCCGCGGCGTCGTGGTGTGGGAACTCGGTGGCCGACGTCGCCGCGTCGCGCTTGTGTACGGCGTCGATGGCGGAAGGGTCTTGGCGGGCCGGCGATTCGGTCGGGCACCGGTGCCGGTGGCTGGCCAGCGATCGTGCTGGCGCTGTAGTGATGTCAGGCAACACAAGAGCGCCACTACGACGGCCGAAGGCTGCATTTCGCCGCAGCGTGTCGCGAGCCTGTTCGCATGGAGCGTCGAGACGACACGCTCCCGCATGACGCACCGCGACCGCTGCGAGGGAACGCCCGTGCGCTGGCGCTGCCCCTCCTTCTTATCGATGCCGTTCTGCGCACGCCGGCGGCGCGACCGGCCACCCGAGTCAGCAGCCGCGACTGCCGAGCCAGTCTTGCTCGTAGGGTCACGCCCATGACAAGCCGCATGCTCCTCGAATACGACGGGACGGAGTTCGCCGGCTGGGCGACGCAGCCGGGGCAGCGGACGGTGCAGGAGGAGGTCGAGAAGGCGCTTTCGATGATCCTGCGCGACGACGTCCCGCTGACCGTCGCGGGGCGCACTGATCGCGGGGTGCATGCGTGGGCACAGGTCTGCTCCTTCGACCACGAGGCGGTCGATCCGGCGCGCCTCAACGCGCTGCTTCCCCGCGACGTCGCGGTGCTCGACTGCAATCCCGCGCCGGAGGGCTTCAGCGCCCGCCACGACGCGATCTCGCGGACGTACTGCTACCGCGTCCTGAACCGCCGCTCGCGCTCGGTCTGGCATGAGCAGCGCGCGCTGTGGCACGGCTGGGATCTCGACATCCAAGCGCTGCAGGCGTGCTCAGCCGCGCTCACCGGCACGCACGACTTCACGGCCTTCACGCCGTCGGAGACCTACCACACGCGGTTTGATCGCCACGTCCTCGCCGCCGAGTGGCGCGCCGACGGCGACCTGCTCGAGTTCTGGATCACCGCCGACACGTTCATGCGCCAGATGAACCGCATCCTCGTGGGGACGATGCTCGAGGTCGGCGGCGGGCGCCGCACGCTCGAGGACTTCGCGGCGCTGCTGGGCGGCGCGCCGCGCAGCCAGGCCGGGAACACGGCGCCGGCGCACGGCCTCGCGCTCGCGTCGGTCGGGTATCCACCGGACCCCTGACTAACCTCTGCTCCGGCATGAAGGTGCTCCTCACGAACGACGACGGGATCGATGCGCAGGGGTTGCAGACGCTGCGCCGCGCGCTGCTGCGCGTGCCGGGGATCGAGCTCGTCGTGATCGCGCCGGACGGCAACCGCTCGGCGATGGCGCGGTCGATCACGACGATGCGGCCGCTGTGGGTCGAGGAGATCGCGTTCGAAGACGGCACGTTGGGCTACGCGACCGATGGCACCCCGGTCGACTGCGTGCGCCTCGCCAATCTCGGCCTCGTCGACGGCTTCAAGGCCGAGCTGATCGTCTCCGGCATCAACCACGGCGCGAATCTCGGCGACGACATCACGTACTCGGGCACGGTTGCGGCTGCTCTCGAGGGCGTGATCCTCGGGCTGCCGGCGATCGCGGTCTCCCAGCAGTCCGACGCACGCGAGATGGACTTCCGCCTGTCGGAGACCTTCGACTTCGACGAGGGCGCGCGCTTCGTCGCGCGCGTGGTCGAGGAGATCGACGACGTGCCGCTGCCGACCGGCACGCTGCTGAACGTCAACTGCCCGGCGGGCGACGCCACCGGCGTACAGGTCACGCGGCTGGGCAAGCGGATCTACCGCGATGAGCTGACGCTGAGCGATCCCGAGCCGGATTCGATCCCGCCCGCCCAGGCACCGCCCACGCGGCGCCGGCGCTACTGGGTCTACGGTCGTGACCACGGCTTCCATGACGAGCCGGGCACCGACCTCGCCGCGGTCGCCGCGGGCGACATCGCCGTGACGCCACTGCACTTCGACCTCACCGACGCGGCCGGGATGGACGCCCTCGCCCGACACAACCTCGGCCGCCTGCTCGCGACAGCCGCCGAGGAGGTCGAGTGACCAGCGAAGACACGCAGGTGCGGGCCGCCGAGCTACGCGAGCAACTGCACCACCACGGCTACCGCTACTACGTCCTCGACGACCCCGAGATCGGCGACGACGACTACGACGCGCTGCTCGACGAGCTGCGCGCGCTCGAGGCCGCCAGCCCCGAGCTCGTCACGCCGGACTCACCGACCCAGCGCGTCGGCGGCGAGCCGGTCTCATCGCTGCCCAAGGTCCAGCACGAGATCGCGATGCTCTCGCTCGCCAACGCGAATACGGAGGAGGAGCTGCGCGCGTGGATCGCGCGGATGCGCGCGCACCTCGCGCGCGAGGGCATCGAGGACCCCGAGTTCCAGTTCGTGGCCGAGCCGAAGATCGACGGCCTGGCGATCTCGCTGCGCTACGAGGACGGCATCTTCGTGCAGGGCGCGACGCGCGGCAACGGCGAGATCGGCGAGGACGTCACCCACAACCTGCGCACGATCCCGACGATCCCGCTGAGAATCGCGGGCGCGCCGCCGGTGCTCGAGGTGCGCGGCGAGATCTACATGTCCCTGAAGGACTTCGCCGCCCTCAACGAGCGCCGCGCCGGGGCCGGCCTGTCGACGTTCATGAACCCGCGCAACGCCGCCGCCGGCACGATCCGCCAGCTCGACCCGCGCCTGGCGAAGGACCGCCCGCTCTCGATGTGGTCCTACGGCATCGGCCGCGTCGACGGGATCTCGTTCAAGGGCCACTGGGAGGCGCTGGAGTGGCTGCGCGAGCACGGTTTCCGCGTCAACGCCGACGTCAGGCTGCTGGGTTCGGAGGACGAGGTCGTCGAGCAGTGCCTCGCCTGGCAGGAGCGCCGTGGCGGCCTGGACTTCGAGATCGACGGCGTCGTCGTGAAAATCAGCGACCTGGAGCTGCAGCGGCGCCTGGGCGTCGTCGGGCGCGACCCGCGCTGGGCGATCGCCTGGAAGTTCCCGCCGACGACGAAGGTCACGACGCTCGAGGACATCATGTGGAACGTCGGCAAGTTCGGCGACCTGCACCCGTTCGCGGTGCTCAGGCCCGTCCACGTCGGCGGCGTGACCGTGAAGCTCGCGACGCTGCACAACGAGGAGGACCTCGCCCGCAAGGACCTGCGCGTCGGCGACGAGGTCATCGTGCTGCGCGCGGGCGACGTCATTCCGCAGGTGCTCTCGCCTGCGCCGCACGCCGTCGAGCGTCCCGATCGCGCCGACCCGCCGCGCCCGCCCGAGCGCTGCCCGTCGTGCGGCACGCCGACGGTGAAGCCCGAGGAGGGCGTGTTCACGATGTGCCCCAACCGAGCGTGCCCGGGGCGCCAGTGGCAGTTGCTCAAGCACTTCGTGTCGCGCGGCGCGATGGACATCGACGGCGTCGGCGAGAAGCAGGTCTACCAGCTCCAGCAGGCGGGCCTCGTCAGCACGGCTGCCGACCTCTACCGATTGACCCCCGAGCAGCTCATGGAGCTCGAGGGCTACGGCGAGATCTCGGCCACCCGCGCCGTGCAGAGCATCGCCGCCTCCACACAGCAGCCCTTCGGGCGCCTGCTGTTCGCGATCGGCCTGGAGGAGGTCGGGTTCGTCACCGGTCGCAACCTCGCGCAGCGTTTGCGCACGATGGACGCGCTGCTGGCGGCGAGCGCGGAGGAGATCGAGCAGACGAGCGGCGTCGGCCCGAAGATGGCGCGGAAGATTCACGACCAGCTTGCCGACGAGCACATGCGGGCCCTGATCGAGGATCTGCGCTGCGTGGGCGTGACGATGGAGCTGGAGGGACCGCCGCCGGGCGAGGGGCCGCTCGCCGGCAAGACCTTCGTGCTGACCGGCTCGCTGCCCGAGCTCACCCGCGAGGAGGCGACCGAGCGCATCGAGGCCGCTGGGGGTCGCGTCACGTCGAGCGTCTCGAAGAAGACCGACTACGTGGTCGCGGGCGCGTCGCCCGGCACGAAGCTCGCGAAGGCCGAGCGCCTCGAGGTGCCGGTACTCGACGAGGCGGGGCTGATCGCGCTGCTGCCCTGACCAGCCCCGGCCGTCGAGTGTCGTCGGCTACTTGACGACCAGCTCGTCGATCATCCCCTTGTTGACGTGCGGCTCGCCGCCCTTGCGGTCCTGGATGAAGCAGACGACGGCATTCCTCGCGGCCTCGAGGTCGAGTATGAGAAAGCTAGATTCCGGATAGCGAAAAACGAACGAGTTGCGCTCTGGAGGCGGGTACCTGTGGCACCGTCCCACCGGCGTCCGGCGGCACGGCCGACGGGCTGCTCAGCCCCGCGATCGCGGCGGTGATCCGGTCCTCACGAGCCTTCGCGACGAACGTGTTGGCGCGATTGAACATGAGCGCGAAGCCGATGTCGCGCCCGCCCGCGGCGAGGCAGTAGCCGGCGAGCGTGCTGACGCCGCGCAGCGTCCCGGTCTTGACGTGGCAGCGTCCCGTGGCCGGCGTCCCGCGCATGCGGGCCTTCACCGTGCCCGTGACGCCGGTCACGGCCAGCGAGGCGCGGAAGCTCGCCGCCACATCCTGGTTTCGCATCCGCTCGAGCAGGCGCACGACCTGGCGCGGCGTCGCGCGGTTCACGCGCGACAGGCCGGAGCCGTCGACGATCCTCGGCCGCACGCCGAAGTCGTCGAGCGTGTCGCGCACGACGTCTGCGCCGGATGTCGTCGTACCGCTCGCGCGATAGCGCGCGCCCAGCTCCTTGAGGAGCATCTCGGCTGCGAAGTTGTTGGACGGGACGTTGATGAAGCGGGCGAGCTCGCGGACCGGCATCGAGGGCACGGTCGCGACCGTCGTGGCGCCGGGCGGCGCGACGCCCGCGCGGCTCTTGCCCGTGACCGCCACCCCCGTCGCGCGCAGCTGGGAGGCGAAGCGCCCGGCGGCGAAGTCCGCCGCGTTGACGCGTGCGCGGCCGCGAAAGACGCCGCGATCGTAGGCCAGCGCGCTCAGCACGCCGCCGAGCTCGAAGTCATAGCCGCTGCAGCAGCTCGAGCGGCGGGCGTCGAAGGCGCTCTCGTCGCCGACGATCGAGCCGGCGATGCGGCGGATGCCAGCGGCGGACACGGCCTTGGCGAGAAGCTCGGACTGACCGGAGTGATCGCCGAAGAACGGATCGCCGCCGCCGACGAGGACGAGGTCGCCGCGCAGGATGCCGCCCGGCTCCACGACGACGCCTGCCGGGGTGACGGCGTTGGTCTGCAGTGTCGCGGCCGGCCCGAGGCGCAGCAGCGCACTGGAGGTCGTGAACAGCTTCTCGACCGACGCGGGGATGCGGACAGCGTTCTCGCGCAGCGCGTAGAGCTCCTCGCCGGTGTCCATGTCGCGCACGTAGGCGCCCGAGGTGGCGGGCGCCTTGCGCATCTCCCGGCCGATCTTCGTCTCCAGCTCAGATTCGGTGTAGGCGTCCGCAGGCGCGGCCCCGGCAAGCGCCCCGAGCAGCGCGAGCAGGGCTGCATGGACCCGTCGCATCGTCCTGTAGACAACAACACCGATCGGTCGAAGGTGCGCCGTCAGCGGGGTAACCCGAGCCTCTCCGAGGCGTACCATGCGCTGATGGGCAAGGTCGTCAAGCTCGAGCCCCAGGCGAAGGATCGCACCGGAGCCAAGGCTCGACCGCGGCCCAAACGCTCCAAGACTGCCCTCGTCCTCGGCGGCGGCGGCTTCACCGGCGGGGTCTACGAGATCGGCGCCCTGCGCGCCCTGGACCTGCTGACGGTCAACCGGACGGTCAACGACTTCGACGTCTACGTGGGCACCAGCGCGGGCTCGTTCGTTGGCTCGATGATCGCCAACGGCCTGACGCCGGAGGAGATGATGCGGGTCGTCGATCACCAGCGCCCGACGCCGTTTCCCGACCTCGACCTCGGCAACCTGCTGCGCCCGAACATCGGCGGGTTCGCGAAGAGCGCCATGACGATGCCGTTGCGCACCGCGCAGCTGCTGCGCGGCATGGCGGCACAACTCGGGCAGGTCTCCGCGATGGACCTCGTGATGGGCCTGGCCGAGGGAATGCCTGCGGGCGCCTACTCCGGGGCGGGCGTCGAGCGCTACCTGCACGCGGTCCTGACGGGCGACCCAAGTCGCACAGACGACTTCCGCGCGCTCGGAAAGGAGCTGTACATCACGGCGACCGACCTCGACACGTGCGAGCGGATCGTGTTCGGCGCCGAGGGCTGGGAAGACGTGCCGATCTCGACCGCCGTGCGTGCCTCGACGGCGCTGCCGATGGTCTACTCGCCGGTCAAGGTGCGCGACCGCGAACTCGTCGACGGCGGAATCGTCTCGACGACGAACCTCGACATCGCCGTCAGCGCCGGCGCGAAGTTCATCGTCGTCGTCAACCCGCTCGTGCCCTATGTCAACGACTTCAAGACGAAGATCCGCACGCTGGGTGGGACGCGCACGCGTCATGTCAGCGACATGGGGTTCCCGCAGATCGGCTACCAGGCCTTCAAGATGGTCGCCTACCAGCGCCTGCACGAGATGGCGCGCCAGTGGGAGCAGCGCTATCCCGGCGTGGACATCATCCTCATCGAGCCCGAACCCGACGACGAGCTCATGTTCCAGACGCCGATCATGAACTTCACGTCGCGGGTGCAGATCGCGCGCCACGGCTTTCAGTCGGTCACGACGCAGCTCGCGTACGGCTACCCGCAGTTCCGCGAGATCTGCAAGCGCCACGGCATTCAGATCTCGGCGACGCGCGTGCGCAAGGTCATGAAGCACTTCGAGGCCGAGCAGGGACGGACGCGTGCCTGGCGCAAGATCCTCGAGCAGACGACCGGCGCGTTGCTGCGGCAGTCCGGCGATCAGGCCGAGCGCGGCTGAGCCTGTCCGGACTGCCAGGCTCGTAGAACGGACCGCGCCCGCGATGTCGCGGGCGCGGTAGAAACTCGTGTGACTGTCGTCTAGACCTTGACGGGCTCGGCGCGCTGCTCGGCATTGAGGCTCGTGAGGAAGAGCGACTTGTCAATCCTGCCCTGGAAAATCGGTACCCCCAGCTCCATACACTTGGAGATCACGTCGCGCCGGTCGAGACCTGATTCGCGAGCGAGTTCCGTGGGGGTGAGGTGATTGGGCATCGGCAACCCTCCTGTGGTGTTTAGAGCACCCATGTCTTGTACCACCCCGGGAGGACGGGCTCAACGAAAATCCTCAGATCGGGTTCGGAACATCGACGAATGCGTGCTTGATCGCGAAGCGCTCTGCCAGCAGATCGCCCAGCCGTCGCACGCCGAACGTCTCCGTCGCGTAGTGGCCGGCGGCCAGGAAATGGATCCCCTCCTCTTGCGCGTGCGTCATGACGCGTTCGATCGGCTCGCCGGTCAGAAACGCGTCGAGCTTCGCGGCGACCGCGTCGCCGAGGTATTCCGCGCCCGCTCCGGAGACGATCCCGATCGTCCGCACACGCTCGGGTCCGGCCGCGAACGACAATGGCTCGCGGCCCGTCAGGCGGTGTGCGCGCTCGACGAGTTCGGCAGCCGTGATGCCGTCGTCGCCAAAGCGCGCGGCGACGCCGATCGCCGAGCCCTTGTGCAGCGCGAAGGGCTCGTGCGAGACGCAGCCCAGCCCGGCTGCGATCAGCGCGTTGTTGCCGACCTCGGGGTGCCCGTCGAGCGGGAGGTGGTAGGCCGCCAGCGCCATGTCGTTGTCGAAGAGCAGCCGCAGGCGGCGCTTGGAGGCCGCCGTCAGCGCGAGCGGGGCCCCGCTCCAGAACAGCCCGTGGTGGACGAGGACCAGGTCGGCGTTCTGCTCGGCCGCGCGCTGGAAAAGCTCGGCGCTCGCCGAGACGCCGGTAACCAGTGTTTGGACGTGTTCGGGGCCGGGGACCTGCAAGCCATTGGGCCCGTAATCCTCGAAGGACGCGGGTGAAAGCAGGTCGTCGAGGTAGGCGATGATGTTGTTGAGCACGACACCCAACGGTACAGTTGCCGTGGCTGTCGCAGGATCCCGGCGAGGCACGATGCTGACCCGGACAGGGGTACACCACGGGACGCGATAGGGAGCTCATGTCGGCCTTGGCAGTCCTCACCAGGCCCATGGACGGAGGCAGCGACGAGCGCGATCTCGTCGCAGCCGTGCGGTCAGGCGACGATCGCGCATTCGAGATCCTCTTCCTGCGCTATCAGAAGCGGATCGCATCCTACGTCCGCGGGATGGTCCGCGACCACGGTCGCGCGGAGGACATCACGCAGGAGGTCTTCCTGTCGGCCCTGCGCCGGCTGCGCGCCGACCCCGAGCCCGAGATCCTCTTCAAGCCCTGGATCTACGAGATCGCGAAGAACAAGTGCATCGACGCGTTTCGGCGCACGCGCACCGTCACGGAGGTCTCCTTCGATGCCCGCGACGCGATCGGCGCAGCCGAGCACGGGCGGCTTTCGCAGCCGGGTGACACACCCGACGCGGCGGTAGACGGCAAGCTCGCGATCGACAGCCTTTGCGGTGCGTTCGGCGGCCTGTCGCCGGTGCATCACGACATCCTCGTGCTGCGCGAGCTCGACGGCCTGTCCTACCGCGAGATCGGGGACCGGCTGGGCATGAGCCGGCCGGTGGTCGAGAGCACCCTGTTTCGCGCGCGCAGGCGGCTGAGCAAGGAGTACGAAGAGATCGCCAGCGGCGAGCGCTGCCTACGGGTCCAGGCGATCGTCGATGGGTCCGGCGAGCGGACTGCCGGGGTGCGCGACCAGCGCCGCATGGCGCGTCATCTTGCGCACTGCCAGCCCTGCCGGCGCTACGCGGGCCGGGCGGGGATGGACCTCGGCACGCTCACGCGTCCCGCGGCGATTGCCGCTCGCGTAGCCGGCTTCCTGCCGCTGCCCGCCTTCCTGCGGCGGCGCTGCAGTGGGGACGAGGCAGCTCCCCTGCTCGGGCACGGCGGGTCGTTCGGTCAGTGGTCGGCGAACGTCGCCACCACGGTCGATCCGGGCCTGCTGTCGAGCTGGACGAAAGCGGTCGCGACCGCCGCGAGCGTGGCCGTCGCCGGGATGGGCGCCGGCGCCGCGCTCAGCGAGCGCGTCCCCGGGATTGCCGCACACGCAGCACCGCCCTTCGTGCAGGCGGTCGGGCCAGGACTGCTCGGGGCCGGTGCGGGCAGCACGCGCGTGCACCGGCCGCAGGCGGAAACGAGCCTCGCGGGGCGCGCGCAGCCGCCGCGCCACGCCGCCGAGGTGCAGGCCGGCGCCGCGCCTCCCGCATCCGCCGGCCGGGTGACCGCCCCGCCGCCAGCCGCGCCGGCGACCGAGTCATCGCCGTCACAGCGGCGGCCGGTGCGCCCAGCCATGCCGGGTTCGGGCGTGCCGACGGTGCCCGTCGGCGCCGGATTGACCGGAGCCGGCGTCGTCGGCCGGGTGCTCGTCGACGTCGCGTCTGACGCATGGGGCGCGGGCAACACCACTCCGGGAGCCGACGCGGCTGTACCGCACGTCACGGCTCCGGTCACGGGTGTGGCCGGCGCCACGGACGAGAGCCGCGCGACAGTTGTCGCGGATGCGCCCCCGGTGACCGGCGCGGACGGTAGCGTCTCGTCCACGGTGACCGATGGCCTTGCCTCCAAGACAGCGGCGCTGAGCGACCTTGGCGGCTGAGCGTGACGACGGCGAACTCGAGCCGTTCACCGATACCGCTCTCTACGCGCTAGGTGCGTACTTCGCCGATCGGCACCCCGAGCTGATGGACGACGTCGTCCGCCAGGCCCAGGGGATCGAGGACGCCGGCGCGGAGCGCTACGCTCATAAGGAAGGCGTCTCGCTGGAGAGCGCCCTGCAGACGCTCATCACTGGGCTCGCCGTCCGGTACTACAGGGCGGTAGCAGGGTCTTCGTGAGATAATCGCCGGGCATCGGGGCGTGGCGCAGCTTGGTAGCGCGCTCCGTTCGGGTCGGAGAGGTCCCCGGTTCAAATCCGGGCGCCCCGATTGGACGAAACCCCCGCTAACTCGGGGGTTTCGTTGCTTCAAGACCCTGGTGAGTAGCTACGAGATGGGTGCCGGCTCCTCGGGCCACGCATGCCAGCAGCATTCCCATGCAGCATGCTGCATAGCATGATACGTTTTGCTGCATGCGTACAACCGTCGATCTCCCTGACGAACTGCTGACCCAGGCGCGGAGACGTGCTGCGGACGAGGGCACCACGCTCACAGCTCTCCTCTCCGACGGGCTGCGTCTGCGGCTTGCGCGGCAGGCACCGCCGCTCTCGGCCCGGCGCCGGCTCCCTGTGTCTCGCAACCGCGGTGGCACGCAGCCCTGGATCGATCCCGGATCCAACGCATCGCTGCTGGATGGCGCTGACGACGACAGTGCTGCTGCCTGACGTCAACGTATTGCTTGCCGGCTTTCGCCCCGATCACATCCACCATCGGCCGGCAAGGGCGTTTCTGGAAGATGCGCGGTCGCGGACGACCACACTCGGTGTCAGCGACGTCGCGCTGACCTCGCTGGTGCGACTTGCGACGAATCCGCGCGTGTTCGTACAACCGGACACGATCACCGACGTGCTCGACTACATCGATGCCCTACTGGATCCGCCCGTGGAGATCGTTCGAGCAGGACCCGGCCATTGGTCTCGGTTCGCGGATCTGTGCCGAGAGCTCAATCTGCGGGGCAATCTCGTCCCGGACGCCTATATGGCGGCGCTGGCGCTCGAGGAGAGAGCCGAACTCATCACGTTCGACCGCGGGCTTGGGCGCTACCCGCGGTTGCGCTGGCGTTGCCTGCTCGACGACTGAATCGTGGCTCAAATTGAGCCGTGCCGCATCTTGCCGGGTCCTCGGCGGAGCATGGCCGAGATCGGGATCTTCTTCTCCCATGCCACGCGCTGGTCCTGGTTGCTCTCGGTCCCGCCCTTGCCGGGCGCTGGCGGCCGTGTTCACGTGGTGGTGCCGTCGGCTTCGTGGCGGTGGTCGTGTGCGAACGCCTTGATCGCGTCGGTCACGTCGTGACGTCGGTCCAGCCCGAACCGCTCGACGACGATCGACGCGAAATCCTCGACCGCTTCGTACAGCATCTCGGCGCGGAGGCGCACCGAGTCGGGATTCTCGGCAGCCGTGCCGCGCTCGGCGATCTCCGTCAGCACGGGCATCGCGGCGGCGAGCGCGTAGCGCGGTTCGGTCTCGGCGAAGTAGTAGGTGATCGGGAACTTGGCGAGGTCGCGCTCGACTCCGATCAGGCGGGAGGTCAGCTCCGCGTAGAGCTCTGCCGCCACCGACACCTCGATCTGCGCGACGTGAAGATCCAGCCGGCGCTCGGTGTCGGCGAGCAGGTGGATCTCATACGCCAGCGCGCGGCGACGCGAGAGGACCGGATAGACCTGCAGCAGCCAGGAGACCGCCGCGGTGAGCATGCCGAATCCGATCAGCGCCTCGAACGGGCTGAGGAGCTGCAACCAGGCGGGCTTGGGCACGACGTTCGCGGAGCCGAGCGTCGTCACCATCGTCAGCGACGTGTGCAGCGCGCCGACCAACGCGGAATGTGGCGACGTCCCCTCGGCTATGACGTACTCCTGCGGGTAGTGCGGGAGGTAGATGAGCGCCCACCCCAGTACGAGCGTCATCGCCCAGAAGCAGATCACCGCCGCGAGCGCGAACGGCCCGGCGAGCGCCAGGAGGTCGCGGTGCTCGTTGCCTGCACGGCGAAACAGGGACCAGATCGCCCGCGGAATCGCCCCGCTCAACCGACTCTGGGCACCGGCCCGGAACAGCACGGTGAAGATGTCATGCACCACGATCGCGATCAGCGCGATGCCCACGGCGGTCGAGACGATCGTCATGGGACCATCGTGTCCCGCGGACGCGGTTCGCAAGCGTGCATCCGCGCAGCCGGCCCGCGCGGTGTGTGACGTCGAGCGCGATGCCTGACGCGCCAGAGCAGCGGGCGGAGGTGGTCGCCAACGGCGTCGTGGCGGCCGAGGCGCTCCTGAGCACGTGGGACTGGGACACGTTCCGGCGCGAGTGCCCGGAGCGTGCCCGTGGCTACGACGTAGGTCACGACCTGGGCGGCATTCTTGTCAGGTCGCCGACCGGCCACGAGAACTCCTTCTCGTTGCCGGCGAAGCGGATCACGGCCTGGTACTCGTCGATCATCCCGAGAACCGTCGCCTC
>DATLNO010000060.1:0-20750 GCA_035536715.1 Solirubrobacteraceae bacterium | reverse complement strand
CGGGCGCCGCCGCAGGCTCAGGCGCCGCCGCCGCCGCGGCAGGCTCAGGCGCCGCCGCCGCGGCAGGCTCGGAAGCTCCCGCCCCGCCGTACGTCGCTCCCCCCAGCTTGAGCCGGTTCAGGGGTTCTGCCGTCTGAGTCTCTGTGGTGGTCATCTCACTCGCCGTCTCTTCCTCGGGAACTTCACTCTGCGCCGAGCCCGCGGGGGCGTAGCGCTCATAGGCCGCGGCCGACGCCGCTGCCGCCTCCGCCGCGCGTGCGGCCAGGTCGGGCGCTGCCGGCTGCGCGAGTGGCGCCGCCGGCTCAGGCGTCGCGGCCTTCGGCGCGTAGCGCTCGTACGCCGCTGCGGATGCCGCCGCGGCCTCAGTCGCCTGCGCTGCAAGGTCCAGCACGACCTCCGCCTCCCTGACGGGCGCGTCCGGTCGCGTCTCCGTGTTCGCCGCCACTACGACGACGTAGCGCTCATACGCCGCCGCCGACGCCTCCGCAGCCGCAGCCGCCTGAGCTGCCAGATCGACCACCGGCCCGCCCTCATCCGGCCCCGCCGCCACAACGACGTAGCGCTCATACGCCGCCGCCGACGCCTCCGCAGCCGCAGCCGCCTGAGCTGCCAGATCGACCGCCGGCGGTTCGTCGGGCACCACTGCCGCCGGTGCCGCCTCGTCGGCATCGCCATCCGGCGCAACGACCTCGCCCGCGCGCTCGTCGTCGCCTCCGAGCACGCGGATCACGCCCTGACGCAAGCCCGCCGCGGCCGGGATCCTGTCGACGGCCTCCTCGGCCCGCTCGATAGCCGCCTCCGCTTTCTCCGTGACCGCCCCCGCCGCCGACTCGATGGCCGACTTGGCCTGGGCCACGAACCTCTCGTATGCCTCCGCGGATGCCGCCGCGGCTTTCGCCGCAGCCGCCGCAAGGTCTTCCCCGCTTCTGATCATGTTCCCTCCCGCGCTGGTTGCGGACGGGTCCTCCGAGGCCGCTCTCGCGACATCGCCCGTCCCCCCATTTGAAGCCTTCTCACCCTGTTGCCCTCGCCCTCGTGCGAACCGCACGCTCATCCTCTCACCCTCCGATTGGCGCGCGGGGATTTGCACCCCAGAACAGCTGTGTGCCGAGCATCCCGATCAGGTGCACCAGCACGATGTTCAGCACCATCGACTTCGCCGTCGCCGTTCCCACCCCGACTGGACCACCCCCCGCGTTGTAGCCGTAGTAGCAGCCCACGAGCACGATCGCGGTCGCCATGACCATCGCCTTGCCGAGGCTGTAGAGCAGGTCGGGCGGGTTCTGGAACATCCAGAAGATCAGGAAGTAGCCGCCGCTCGAGACCTCGCCGATCTGCTCCACGACGGCGATGTAGGAGGCCAGGAAGCCGGCGCCGACCGCCGCGATGTACACGAACGGCAGCACGAGCCAGGCGGCGAACAGGCGCGTCGCGCAGAGGAACGTGATCGAGCTGATGCCCATGACCTCGAGCGCATCGATCTCGTCGGAGATTCGCATCGAGCCGAGCTCGGCGACGATGCCGGTGCCGACCTTGGCGGCCATCATGTAGCCAAAGGCGTAGGGCACGAGTTCGCGCAGGTCGCACCACGCGGCGAAGACGCCGGCATACGCTGGGTTGCCGACCGAGCGGTTGAAGTACGCACCCTCGATTCCGCACTGCAGTCCAATGATGAACACCAGGCCCCAGATGACAAGGGTCGAGGACACGATCAGGATGCCGGCCTGGCGCAGCGCCTCGCCGAAGAAGCGAAACACGCGCAGGCCGTAGACCTCCCCCATGATCCGGCCCGCGAACTTCGCGATCCCCCCGGCGTTGGCGATCCAGTCGCGGGGAACCGCGGTCCAGCCGCCGCCCATCAGACCAGCTCCCTCATCGTAGGTTCGCCAGTTCGGGGTTCGTCGCCAGCAGCGTCTGGGTGAAGACGTAGTTGAACGCGAAGATGCCGAGGAAGGCGATGACGACCGCCTGGTTGACCGCGCGGCCGACTCCCTCGGCCCCGCCTGACGCCGTCATCCCCTTGTAGCAGCAGACGATCGCGATGATCGCTCCGAACAACGTCGTTTTCAGCGTCGAGCCCCACAGGTCCGTCAGCGACGCCTGCCCGAAGAAGCTGGCCCAGAACCCGCCCAGCGGTGCCTGGTTGACGAGCGTCGCCAGTACGCCCGCGAACACGCCGAACAGCAGGGCGTAGACGTTGAACAGCCCCGTCACGAGCATGAGCGCGAGGAAGCGCGGCACGACGAGGTTCTTGATCGGGTCGATGCCGAGCACCTGCAGCGCGTCGAGCTCCTCGCGGATCTTGCGCGCGCCGAGGTCGGCGGTGATCGCGGTGCCGGCGACGCCCGCCAGCACGATCGCGGTCACGAAGGGCGCGAACTCGCGGATCGACGCGAGCACGAAGAACCCGCCGAGCCGGTCGATCGCGCCGAACAGGACGAGGAAGTTCGCCGCCTGCAGGCCCGGCGCGCCGTAGCCGAAGGCGACGGTCGAGACGAGCAGCGGAAACCAGCAGAGCTTCAGCGCGAACAGGAACTGATTGACGAACTCGCCGCCGTACGGATACGGCGGACGGATGGCAGACATGATCGTCTTGCCGGTGAGGATCATCATGTCCCCGACCTCTTCGAGCAGGCTCTTCGTCGGAAGGAACGCTCGATCGGCGGCGTTGCGAACCATCAGCTGCTGTTCCTCGTTTCTCCCGGACGACACGCCGCTCCCGCGCGTCGCCGCAGACTAGGTGAACCGCCTTCCCTCCGCCAGTCCCCACCGCGCCAGGCAGTTGGTGGTCGGCCCACCGGTGCTGACCAGCGCCTGCCGATCGCCGTGCTACGTTGGCGCCGCTGTGAGGAGGGCCCGGGCGAACCTGTGGGCATGCGCCGCGGCGACGCTGGCCGTCGCCGCCTGCGGCGGCGGCGAACGGCGAGACGCCGGGGTCCGCGCCAGCACCTATACCGTCGATGTCGAGCGCGTCTCGTTTCTGCCGCAACAGCGACTGGCGCAGCGCAACGCGCTCGTGATCGCCGTGCGCAACGCCGGCGAGGAGACGATCCCGAACCTCACCGTGACCGTGCGCGGTTTCGCCGGCCGTACCACGGGTTCCCGCGACGCCGGCCTCGGACGCGACCTGTGGATCGTCGATCAAGCGCCTGGCGGAACCACGACCGCCTTCGAGGACACGTGGAGCGCCGGCCGCCTCGATTCCGGCCGGACGGCGCAGCTGCGCTGGGAGGTCACGCCGGTCGTCGCCGGCACCCACAAGCTGACCTACGAGATCGCGCCGGCAGTCGCCGGCAGCTCGCGGTTGAAACTCCGATCGGGTGAGCGCGCACGCGGTTCGCTGACCGTGCGGGTGAGCGGTAAACCTGCGCAGGCGCGGGTCGATCCGCGCACGGGCGCGGTCCAGCGCAAGGAGTAGATCATGTCCATCTGGGTACGTCCCTTACGTACACGCGACCCATCGGAGGGACGACACATGGCGTACCACGGACTCGAGGCCTACCTCACCGATCATCTCGCCGGCGCGACCGCTGGCGTGAACCTTTCTGAAATGGCAGCACAGGAGCACCGCTCCGACGAGCACGGCGCCTTCTTCGGCGAGATCGCCAGCGAGATCAAGGCCGACTACGAGACGCTCGAGAAGCTCGTCGGCGAGCTCGGCGTACAGGAGAGCGCGACGAAGAGCGCCGCTGCCGAGATCGGCTCGAAGATGATGGCGCCGAAGTTCACGGGCGGCGACGACGACGAGCTGAACGCATTCATCACGCTCGAAACGCTCTCCATCGGCGTCGAAGGCAAGATCTGCATGTGGAAGGCGCTCAAGACCGTCGAGGACGCCTACGCCGGTCTCGGGAACTACAACCTCGACGACCTCATCGCCCGCGGCGAGTCACAGCGCGAACGCATCGAGTCCAAGCGCCTCGAGATCGCCCCCCAGGCGCTCGCGCACACGGCGAACGTGTAGATCCCACCCGTCCTGCCCCGCGTCAGCGCGGCAGGCGCGGGGCGATGATGCGGTAGGCCTTCAGGCCCAGCCCGAGCCGCTCTCGATCTTCGGACTGCATCGGGTCAAGACCCGTCAGGTCGCGGACACGCTCCAGGCGGTAGGCCACCGTATGGCGGTGCGCGTGGATGGTGGCCGCCGTCGCACTCATGTGGCAGTTGGCGGCCAAGTACGCCTCGAGCGTGCCGACGAGGTCGGTGCGGTACTGGTCGTCGTAGCGGACGACCGGTGCGACCGTGTCCTCGTAGAAGGAGCGCACCTCCTCAGGGTGTGACGCGAGCACGCGGAACAGCAGTCGATAGGTGCCCTGGTTGATGTCCTCGGCGATCGGCTCGCCCGAGACCGTCAGCACATCGAGCACGAGCTCGGCCTCCTGCACGGCGCGACCCAGCTCGGCCGGATCGGCGTAGAACGAGGACAGGCCAACGGTGCCGTGGCGCTGCAGCCGGGTCGCCAGTCGCGCCGACGCGGCGAGCGTCGTCTCGGCGGCGTCCTCGCCGCCGATCGCCGGCAGCAGGGCGTATACGCGGCCGCCCTGCGATCCGCCCGAGACGCCCTCCATGTGCTGTGCGAGCGCGCCCGGCACATCCTCGGCAATCGTCGCCACGACATGACGCGGCCGGTCGGTGTGCAGCTCGGCGCACAGCGCGACGGCGCCGTGTCTGAGGTCGCAGCCCAGCCGCGCCGCGCGCCGCACGAGTTCGTCGGGTGGCAGGCCGGCGCTCGCGCGCAGATCCTCGAGAAACGAGCCGCGCAGGTTCTGCTCGACCTCGTCGCGCGCCTCCTCGACGGCGACCTCCGTCAGCGATGCCACGGCGGCCAGATGCAGGTACTCCGATGCCTCGTCGACCGGAGCTATCGCGCCTTCGAGCAGCAAGACGCAGCCGACCGTGTCGTCGCCGGAGGCGATCGGGATCTCGATCGCGAGGCCGCGCGGCGCGTTGGCCGGGCGGTCGGCGACGCGGTCGCCGACGTAGCGGCGCAACTCGGGCAACCGCTCCGCCGCCGCGGTGCCGTGCGGAGCCATCACCGCGGTCCCCAGGCGGGGAACCACGATCGCCACCGTCCCGCCGACGACCTCGGCGGCAAGCTCAGCGACACGCTCGAGACCGTCCCCTGCCAGGACGGCGTCGACCATGCGCAGATGCAGCCCCCTGAGCCGCTCGACGAGGGTGGCCGCTGTTGGGGCGGCCACCCACACCACCCCTAACCGGCCGCGGCCGCCGCCGCGTCCGGGTGCGCCTGCAGCGTTTCTTCGCCGGACTCGCCGGTGCGGATCCGGTAGGCCTCTTCGACGGGAAGGACGAACACCTTCCCGTCGCCGACGGCGCCGGTACGGCCGTGCTTGAGGACCGTGTCGACGATCGTCATGAGGTCCTTCGTCGCGACGACGCACTCGATCTTCACCTTCGGGCGCAGGTAGTTCGTCAGCTCGGCGCCGCGATAACGCTCGGTGATGCCCTTCTGACGCCCCGAGCCCTTCACCTCGCTGATCGACAGCGAGGGGAAGCCGAGCGACAGAAGCTCCGTCCGGATCGGCTCGAAGGCCTCGTGACGGATGTATGCGATCACCATCTTCATGCGGGGCTCTCCTTTGTGGCGAGCGAGGGAACGGGGGCCGGCGGGACGGTAGCCGATGCCCCGCCGCCATAGCCGATGAGCTCAGCCGGCGGGATGAACTGCTCGGGGTAGCCGTACATCCCGTGTTCGGAGATGTCCAGGCCGGCGTCCTCCTCTTCCTCGGTGACACGCAACCCGTAGGTCATCTTGATGAGGAAGAACGTCGCGTAGCTCATCGCGAAGACGAACGAGAACGCGACCATGAAGCCCACCACCTGGGCGATGAGCTGCGCGAACGAGCCCGAGTACAGCAGGCCGCCCGCCGGATCGCCGAAGGCGTTGTAGGTCGCCAGCCGCGGCGACGTGAAGAAGCCGCACGAGATCGTTCCCCAGATGCCGCAGATGCCGTGCGCCGTCAGGACGCCGACGGGGTCGTCGAGCCGCTTCTCGATCGCCAGGATGCAGGGCGGGACGAGCAGGCCGGCGATGATGCCGATCGGCAGGGCCGCCCACAGCTCGACGTACCCGGACGGGGCCGTGATCGCGACCAGCCCGCCGATCGCGCCGTTGCCGGCCATGCCGATGTCGAGCGTCTTCTGCATGACCTTCGACATGATCAGCGCGCCGAGCACGCCGCAGGCCGCCGCGAGGTTCGTGACGATGATGATCTCCGCGAAGCGTCCGTCCTGGGCGCTCAGCGCGGTTCCGCCGTTGAAGCCGAACCAGCCGAGCCAGAGGATCATCACAGCGAGGCCGAACAGCGGCATGTTGTGGCCGGGGATCGCTCGCGGCTTGCCGTCAGCGCCGAACTTGCCCTTTCTCGGCCCGAGCAGCAGCAGCGCCGCCAGCGCGCCGGTGGCGCCGATCAGATGGACCGCCGTCGAGCCGGCGAAGTCCTGCATGCCGGCGATGCCCGTACCAAGCCAGTCGCCTGTCTGCAGGAAGCCGCCGCCGAAGACCCAGTGCGCGCCGACCGGGTAGATGAGGCCCGCGAAGACGATCGCGTAGATGATGTAGACGCCGAACTTGATGCGCTCGAGCGTCGAGCCCCAGACGATCGCCAGCGAGACCGCGCAGAAGACGAACTGGAAGAAGAACTTCGCCTCCACCGTCACGTTGAAGATCCCCATGACCGGGAATGCCGCTGCCGGATCGCCGAAGTCGCGCAGCAGGAAGCCGGTGCCGCCGATGAGGCCCGTCAGGCCCGCGGGCTCCTTGCCGAACGCCAGGGCGAAGCCGATGAGGTACCACATCACCGCCGCGATCGAGAAGTTCGTCAGGATCTTCGCGACGATCGTGCCGGCGTTCTTCTGGCGTGAGAACCCGATCTCCAGCAGCATGAATCCAGCCTGCATGAACATCACGACCATGCCGGCGACGATGACCCACATCGTGTTCAGGCCAAGCGAGTTGAGGCCGACCGTGTCGGAGATGCCGCCGTTGCCGTTGATCGCCGTGTCCACGGTGTCCGCCGCGGCTATGCCGGGTAGCGCGAGAACGATCAGCAGCCCGGCCCCTACCACGGGCAGCCCCTGCAGCGCCATCGTCCGTTTCATGCGTCCTCCTCGATTGGGTGCGGCCTTCATCGGCGTCATGGTCGACGGCCGCCCCCATCCGGTCTTTGTCCCGCTGTCGAAAGATCGGTCGGCGAAGTTCGCCACGGGTGATCGCTCCCCATGGACAACAGCGCCCGCCGCGACCTGTCCGGGTGGACAAGGCCACGAGCGTCGCAGCACGGTTACAGTCGTGCACGTTCACACCGAGGAGGACCATGAGCAGAATCAGGCAGCAGAACGTGACGGCCGCACAGTGGAGCGCCAACGGTGGCGCGCTTGGCTCGCCGGACCTGACGGTGGCCGGCAACCAGGTCTTCGGCTCGAACGTCTTCAGCACCGACATCCAGCGCGAGCGCCTGCCCAAGCACGTCTTCAAGGCGCTGCAGAGCTCGCTGGCCAAGGGCGAGTCGCTGGACCCCGCGCTGGCGGACTCCGTCGCGCAGGCGATGAAGGGCTGGGCGCTGGAGAAGGGCGCGACGCACTACACGCACTGGTTCCAGCCGCTCACCGGCATGACGGCCGAGAAGCACGACTCCTTCTACGGCCCGACGGGCGACGGCGACGCGATCGCGGAGTTCTCCGGCAAGGAGCTCATCCAGGGCGAGCCCGACGCCTCGTCGTTCCCGACAGGCGGCATCCGCGCGACGTTCGAGGCCCGTGGCTACACCGCCTGGGATCCGACGTCGCCGGCCTTCATCCTCGAGAACCCCAACGGGGCGCTGCTGTGCATCCCGACGGCGTTCGTGTCGTGGACGGGCGAGGCGCTGGACACGAAGATCCCGCTGCTGCGCTCGATGGACGCGCTGTCGAAGGCGGCGCTGCGGGCGCTGGGTCTGCTCGACGATCATGACGCCACACGCGTGTTCACGACGGTCGGACCCGAGCAGGAGTACTTCCTGATCGACGAGCAGTACTACTACGAGCGCCCGGACCTGATCACGACGGGACGCACGCTGTTCGGCGCCAAGCCGCCCAAGGGCCATGAGCTCGACGAGCACTACTTCGGCTCGATCCCCGAGCGCATCCTTGCATGCATGATGGAGACCGAGCGCGAGCTCGCGAAGCTCGGCGTGCCGGTCAAGACGCGCCACAACGAGGTCGCGCCCAACCAATACGAGCTGGCGCCGATCTTCGAGAACTCCAACGTCGGCTGCGACCACCAGCAGCTGACGATGCAGTTGCTGCAGAACGTCGCGCGCCGCTATGGCCTGGTCTGCCTGCTGCACGAGAAGCCGTTCGCCGGGGTCAACGGCTCGGGCAAGCACAACAACTGGTCGATGGGAACCGATACCGGCGTCAACCTGCTCGAGCCGGGAGCGACGCCGAGCGAGAACATGCAGTTCTTGTTCTTCTGCGCGGCGGTCATCCAGGCCGTCAACAAGCACCAGGCGCTGCTGCGGGCGTCGGTTGCCAACGCCGGCCAGGATCACCGGCTCGGAGCCAACGAGGCGCCGCCCGCGATCATCTCGATATTCCTCGGGGCGGAGCTCGAGAAGGTCTTCGACGCGATCGCCTCCGGAGATGCGGCCGCGTCGTCCGACAACGGCTTCCTCGGGCTCGGGACGCCCGTCCTGCCACCGCTGCCGATGCATGGCGGCGATCGCAACCGGACCTCGCCGTTCGCCTTCACGGGCAACAAGTTCGAGTTCCGCACGCTCGGATCGTCGTCGTCGCTGGGCTTCCCGAATACGGTCCTCAACACGATCGCCGCCGAGGCGATCGACGAGCTCGCGGATGCGCTGGAGTCCACGCTGGCCGACGGCACGTCGCTCGACGAAGCCGTCGTCGCCGTCGTCCGCGATGTCTACTCGGACAACCATCGGATCGTCTTCAGCGGTGACAACTACGCCGAGGAATGGCACACCGAGGCGCAGGAGCGCGGACTCTCGAACCTGCCCTCGACGCCCGACGCGCTGCCGTGGCTCGTCGAGGAGCAGACGGTCGAGGTCATGTCGAAGTACGGCGTGCTCTCCGACCGTGAGCTCGACGCCCGCTACGAGGTCGCCGTCGAGAACTACTCGACGAAGCTCAACATCGAGGCCGAGACCGCGGCGTCGATCGCCCGCACGATGCTCCTGCCGGCCGCCGTGCGCCACCTCAACGAGCTCATCGCGTCGGCCCGTGATGGCCTTATCGACGAGTTCGCGCCGATCGTCGGCGACTTCCACAAGGCGATCCTCGGACTGGAGAAGGCCAACGAGGACCCCGGGCTGGAGGGCATGGACCTCGCGCTGTACTTCCGGGACACCGTGTTCCCGGCGATGACGGCCGTCCGCGAGTGCGCCGACAAGCTCGAGCGGCTCGTCGCCGACGACCTGTGGCCGCTGCCGAAGTACGCGGAGATCCTGTTCATCAAGTAGCGCCGGCGGCACCGTTGATCATGCGGGCCCGGCATCGGCCGGGCCCGCGTCGTCTCTCACCTTCGCCGCAGCGGCGCGAAGCTCTGGCACGGCTCGCGCGGCGTCGGTCCCGACCCGCTCGTGAAGGACGTCCGCGGCGAGCTCGAGGCTGCGGGCGAGGCGGTCGAGCGGGTAGTCGCGGGCGGCGAGCACGCGGGCCAGCCATGAGATCTGCTGCCACAGGTCGACGAGCCCGCGCTCTGCGTCGATCGCCCACCCCAGGACGTGCTGGTTGTCGTGGGTGCACCACTGGCGCCATTCGGGGGTGTAGCGCTCCTGCTCGTCGGGAAATGCCTGCGCGTAGCGCTCGGTGATCTCCGCGGCGAGCGGTGCCAGCGCGAGCACCCTGCCGTCGGCGAGCGCGGCCTCGGAGGGCGGCGGTGTGCCACCGGGACGCCCGAGCTGCTTGGTCAGCGGGCGACCACGTCGTAGGTGTGCAGGTGGCGAGCGTCGCGGCGCTCGGGCTCCACGGCGAGCCGCGACATGGAGACGTCCTTCATGCGAGCGGCTATACCCGCGCGGACACCGCCGCAGCCACGACGGACACGACGGATTCGGCATCCGACGCGACGAAGATCAGGTCGTCCGCGGCGGCTGACGCGGCCCGCTCGGCCTGTGCTCCGCCGATGACGATCGGCATCGCCGGATCGGATGCCCGAACCGCGATCACCGTCTCAAGCAGCATCTTCGCGCTCCAGGGGGCCGTCGCTCCCAGCGCGACCACGCTTGGCGTGTGCCGCTGGATCGACGAGATCAACCCGGCGAGCGGCGTGTCGGCTCCCAGGTAGATCGTCTCGTAGCCCGACCCCTCAAGCACGTCGGCGATCATCCGCAGCCCCATGACGTGCTGGTCGCCCTCGACGGCGGCGATCAGCACGCGCTCCTTGGAGGTCGGCATCTCGACCATCAGCGTCCCGTAGATCGTGCCCATGATGCGGTTGGAGATCGCGGTCGCCAGGTGCTCGTCGACGGCGGTGATCTCGGCGCGCTCCCAGCGCTCGCCGATGCGGTACATCGCCGGCGTGAGCACGCGGGTGAGGATCTCGGCTCCGGTCAGGCCTGCGGCGAGCGCCTCCTGCACGACGCGCTCGGCAGCGGCGTAGCTGCCGGCCTCGATGGCTGCGCTGTAGTGGCGCCCGATCGCCTCGACGTCAGCTGCCACGACGCGCATCAGGCGGCTTCCGCGACCGGGGCCATCTCGCTCGCCACATCGAAGAACGCGTCGAGCAGTCCCGGGTCGAAGTGGGTCCCGCGATCTGCGGCCATCATCGCCAGGGCCGTCGGCACGGGGAAGGCGGGCCGGTACACGCGGTCGCTGGTGAGCGCGTCGTAGACGTCTGCGATCGCCACGATGCGCCCCTCGATCGGGATGTCCTCTCCGGCGAGGCCGCGCGGATAGCCGCTGCCGTCGAACTTCTCGTGGTGCGTCCAGGCGATCGTCGAGGCAAGCTCCAGAATCGCCGAGGCGGAACCGCGCAACAGCTCATATCCGAGCTGGGCGTGGGTCTGCATGACCGCCCGCTCCTCGGGGGTGAGCTTGCCCGGCTTGAGCAGGATGGCGTCGGGAATCGCGACCTTGCCCGCATCGTGCAGCGGGCTGGCGAAGCGCATCGGCTCCCAGAGCTCCGGATCAAGCCCGGCGCGCTGCGCCAGCAGCCCGGACAGCCGGCTCACGCGATCGATGTGGCTGCCCGTATCGTCGTCGCGCCACTCGACCGCCATCGAGAGACGGCGCACGATCTCGGTCTCGGCGATCTCCAGGGCACCCGCCGACGCGCGACTCTCGCGCGTGCGCTCCACGAGCATCGCCCGCATCCGCGACATCTGCTCCAGCTGCTGGACCTCGCGAGCCTTGCCTTCGGTGATGTCGCGCGCGACCGCGTACCACAGCACGCCATCCGTCGAGGCGCGCCAGGACAGCCAGCGGTAGGAGCCGTCGCGGCAGCGGTAGCGGTTCTCGAAGCTGTGCAGCTCGAAGCCCGCCTCGGTCGCCCGCCGCATGACGGCCAGCGTCGCCTGCCGGTCGTCGACGTGGACGAACTCGAGCAGCGGGACCTGCATCATCTCCTCGCGGGTCCACCCGAGCGTTCGCTGCCAGGATTGGTTCAGCGCGGTGAATCGCCCGTCTGCGTCGGCCACCGCGAGCAGGTCGATCGCCATCTCGAACAGGTGCAGAACGCTGTTCGCCGGCAGGTCCTCGTGGTTCGTGGCGACGGAGCCCCTCACAGACACTGTCTTCGGCCATCCGAGCGGATCTCTTGAGCGACGGGCGGTCTCATCGACGCTTGACGCGCGGGCTGGGCGGCTCGTGCCGGCAACTGACGAGCTGGAGCGCTCGCGTACTCTCGCCCGTACGATCTGGCGATGTTTGCGAGTCGTCGTCGGCCGTTCTTGCCCGCTCGCCTCGTAGCGGTGCTCGCCGTCGTCACGGCGGTCGGCTGCGGCGACGATCGAGCGGACCCTGAGCAGGTGCAGGCCGAAGATCCCGGACCCGTCCACGTGCACGGCCTGGGTGTCAACCCGTCGGATGGCGCTCTGTTCGTGGCGACGCACACTGGCCTGTTTCGTGCCGCCGAGGGCCAGCGACGCGCCCGCCGCGTGGCCGGGCGCTACCAGGACACGATGGGCTTCACCGTAATCGGGCCCGACCGCTTTCTCGGGTCAGGACATCCCGACCTCCGTGAGAAGCTCCCGCCGTTCTTGGGGCTGATCGAGTCGCGCGACGGCGGCCAATCGTGGCGACCGCTGTCGTTGCAGGGCAAGGTCGACTTTCACGTCCTCGAGGCCAGCGGCCGGTCGATCTACGGCTACGGGTCGGACTTCGAGTCGCGCAAACCGCGCTTTCTCAGAAGCGGGGATCGCGGGCGCAGCTGGCAGCAGCTCGACGCGCCCGAGCCGCTGATCGCGCTCGCGATCTCTCCCACAGATCCACGCCGGCTGATCGCGTCCAGCGAGCGCCGCGTGTTCTCATCGCGCGACGCCGGACGTTCCTGGTCGCCGCTCAACGCACCCAGCGCGGGGCTGCTCGCGTGGACCGAGGGCGGGGTCTTCGTCGCGAGCGCCGACGGACGCATCTGGCGCAACGCGGACGCCGGCGAATCATGGCAGGCGGTATCTGCGGCCGGTGGTGACCCCGCCGCGTTTGACTCTGGCCGTGCGGATCAGCTGCTCGTCGCGTTGCACGACGGCACCGTCAAGCTCTCGTCAGACCACGGGCAACGCTGGTCCGTGCGCTCCCAGCCCTGAGTACGCGCCCAGGGTCTGTGCCCGCAATAGATTCACATGCGCTCACCCGGCTGCTGTATGACTGGCGCCATGACACGATTTGCAGCAGTCTTTGTCGTCGCGGTCGTCGCCGCCGTGGGGTTGACCGCGTGCGGCGAGGACGACGAGCCCAACCGGGGCCTGCCGCAGACCTCCGAGCCAGTCAAGCTGGACCCCGCCGACTTCACGACGACGATCGATAATCGCTACTTGCCGCTGCGTGTACGTGCCCGTTGGGAGTACCGCGAGACCGACACGACCGGGGCGCGCGAAAAGGTCGTTGTCCGGGTCCAAGACAAGACGAAGCGGATCGCCAACGGCGTCACTGCCCGCGTCGTCCGCGACACCGCGACCGAGAAGGGCGTTCCGGTCGAGGTCACCGACGATTGGTACGCGCAGGACAAGGATGGCAACGTCTGGTATCTCGGCGAGTACGTCACGAACTACGAGGATGGCAAGGTCGTCGACCATGACGGTTCCTGGGAGGCGGGCGTCGACGGCGCACACGCGGGGATCGCGATGCCGGCCGACCCGGAGCCCGGGCTCTCCTATCGGCAGGAGTACTACAAGGGCGAGGCGGAGGACCGGGGCGCGATCGTCTCCATCGGCGAGGAATTGGTCGAGGTGCCCTTCGGCTTCTTCAAGGAGGGCGTCGTCATGACGCGCGACCACTCGGCGACGCAGCCGAAAGTTCAGGAGCTGAAGTTCTACGTCCCCGGCATCGGCAACGTGCTGAGCGTCCACACCGACGGCGACGGCGGCCGCGCGGAGCTGGTCGCCTTCAACCGCGGCCGCTAAGCCTGCTTAGCCAGGGCCCGGTCGCAGCAGGTCGCTCGACCTGCTGCGCGGGCGGAGTCGGTTATCGGGTGGTCAGGACGGCCGGGGCGCTCTTGCGGTACACGTCGGGCACGACGTCATACGCGCGCTGGTCGAGCTGGAGCGTTCTGGCGTTTGCCTGCGCGCGGGCCGTCCGGCCGAGGCGCACGACGCTCGTCAGGTTCAGCAACTCCCCCACGAGACTGCCGGCCGGCTCGATGCGGAACAGTCCGAGGCCGGGAGCGTAGAGCTTGTGCACGCCGCCGCCGCCGGCTTCGATCGGGCTGAACTCCTCGGTGACCAGGACGTTGCTGTAACACGCCAGCGGAATGCAGACGTTCTGACCCGTGGCGAACACCCGCGCCACGTTGTAGAACCCGACGGACCGCGCGATGCCCTGTACGTAGTCAGGCGAGCCAACCTGCGGGTCGCCAAGGATGTTGATACCGGCCTGGGCTCCCTGAACGCCCGAAAGCCACGTCGATGGAGCACCGATGACGACCCCGTTCTCGAGCTCCTCGGGGTACTCGCCCAGACTCCAGACGTTCCGCGATCGTCCTGAGCGTGGAAGTGGATCTCCTCCTCCGCCAGCACGCCGTCGGCGATGTCTGTCCCTGTGCTGCTACGCGGTCGATCGCCGATCACAACACCCGGTGAACCGAACCTACGCCCCTCGAACCGCGCGATGCAACATCAACTGCCAAGAGGCGAGGAGGCCGGCGCTCAGGGCGCGGGGCCGTCGGGTGAGACGACCGAGATGCGCACGTCGACGCGGTAGCTCACCGCGAGCCCGCCGTCGGCGATGTCGCCGCGCCTGATTGCGCTCGCGATCAGCGCGTGTGCGATCTCGGAGGTCAGCCCGTCGCCGGTGCACACCACCGACTGCGCGGGCGCCGGCGGGGAGGGCCTGTGGCCGGCCTCGATCTCCGCGGCGCGTCGCAACAGCTCGTCCAGATCGTCACGCGTCACCACGACCGCGCTGACATGGTGCCCGCTGAGAGCACCCAGCTCGTCCAGCGCGGACTGGTTGCGCGGGTCGCAGAGCACGACGAGCACGTCTCCGTTCTCCGTGAAAGCGACAGGCACGGCGTCCAGGCGCCGCAGGACCGCGACCGGTACGAGATCGAGCGCATCGGCATCCGGCTCGATCTCCTCAAGGCTCAGATACCGCATGCCGAACCGCATGCCGAGTGCGATCGCGAGCTTTCGGTCGGGCAGGTCGTAGTCATCATGCAGAACCTTGCCAATCGGTACGCCCGCCTCGCGTGCGGCGCGCGCTGCCGCCTCGACGGTGTCGCGATCGCAGAAGCCGAGATCGACGAGGACGTCGCCGATCACCGTACGGGCGACCGCTGCCGCCTCGCGATAGGACAGGCCCATGGACGTCAGCCGGTCGACGGTGGCCGCCGCGCGATGACGCTCCTGCTCTGTGCTCAGCATCGGGTCCCTCTCGTCCGGTCGTCGCCGTTTCGCGATGGGCGGCGTTTGGAGCCGCGCCCCGGCAATCGACCAGATCAGCGCAAGCTTGAGCGTTCGGCCGTGATTATCACCCTGGCGCGATCGGCGCTGGACGGAAGCCCGCCCCAGCGGAGGCTTCCGCCGTCGCGGGCTTGATCAGCGCGCCACCAGCTCGGGCTCCCGCTCGCGCTCGAGCGCGCCGCCCTTCTCCGCTCCGAGGCCGGTCTCCGAGCGCACGTGCAGCTCGGCGAACTGGCGCTCGTTGCCGTGCTCCTTTGACAGCATGGTTCCCAGCCAGCAGCCGATGAAGCCCATCGGGATCGAGACGATGCCGGGGTTGGCGAGGTCGTAGAACGACAATGCGCCGCCCTCCGCGTCCGGTCCCGGCCAGACCTTCGGCGAGATGATCACGAGCGCGATCGAGCTGACCACGCCGAACAGGACGCCCGTCACCGCGCCGGCGGTGTTGAAGCGCCGCCACGTAAGGGCCAGCAGGAGCGCAGGGAAGTTCGCGCTCGCGGCGACCGCGAAGGCGAGGCCGACCATGAACGAGACGTTCAGCCCCGACCCGCCGATGATCGCGATCACGATCGCGATCGCGCCGATCGCGGCGGCGGCGATCCGCGCGACGAGGACCTCCTCGTGCTCGGATTCGCGGCCCTTGCGGATGACGTTTGACCACAGATCGTGCGCGACCGCGCCCGACGCCGACAGCACGAGCCCGGCGACGACCGCGAGGATCGTCGCGAACGCGACCGCCGCGATGACCGCGAGGAACAGGTCGCCGCCGAAGGTGCCCTCGCCGCCACCGAGGAACTGCGCGAGGTTCGGTGCCGCGAGGTTGCCGCCCGTGCCGGCGGCCGCGACGCCGCCCTCACCGAGCAGCGCTCGTGCGCCGAAGCCGATGAACGTCGTCAGGACATAGAAGCCGCCGATGATGAAGATCGCCCACACGACCGACGAGCGCGCCGCCCTGGAGTCCGGCACCGTGAAGAAGCGCATGAGGATGTGCGGCAGCCCGGCGGTCCCGAGCACGAGCGCGATGCCGAGCGAAACGGTGTCGATCGGGCTCGAGAGGAACGTGCCCGGGCCAAGCGAGAATGTCGACTCGTCCGTCGTGTTCGCCTCGGCGCGGTTGAACAGCTCGATCGGGTTGAAGCCGACGCGCTCCAGCACGAAGATCGACATCACGAGGATGCCGGTCATCAGCAGGACGGCCTTGATGATCTGCACCCACGTCGTCGCGAGCATCCCGCCGAAGATCACGTAGCAGAGCATGCAGGCGCCGGTGATCACGACCGCGATCGAGAAGTCGATGCCGACGAGGGCCTGGATGAGCACGCCCGCGCCGACCATCTGGGCGATCAGGTAGAAGGCCGCGACGGTCAGCGTTCCCATCGCCGCCGCGACCCGCGCCGGGCGCTCGCGCAGGCGGAACGAGAGGACGTCGGCGATCGTGTACTTGCCCGCGTTTCGCATGCGCTCGGCGAGCAGGAACATGACCGTCAGGAAGGCGACGAGGAAGCCGACGGAGTACAGGAAGCCGTCGAACCCGAAGATGAAGATCAAGCCGGCGATGCCGAGGAACGACGCCGCCGACAGGTAGTCGCCGGAGATCGCGAGGCCGTTCTGGAAGCCGGTGATCGAGCGCCCCGCGGCCCAGAAGGCATCGGCGCCGGTCATTCGCTTGGAGGCCCAGTAGGTGATGACGAGCGTCGCCGACAGGACGATCGTGAAGATCACGAGTGCTTCGACGTTCACGGCCGCAATGACGTTCATCGCGGCACCTCTTCACGGCTCGGACCGCCGTCGGCCGGTGAGCCCGCGGAGGGGCTCTCCGGTGCGGTCGTGCCGCGCGCGTGCTGCTTGACCTTCTGGGCGAGCGGGTCGAACACGCGGTCCGAACGGCGCAGATACATCAGCCCGAGCACGGCGACCATCACGAACTGCGTCAGCGCGATGCAATAGCCGACGGTCAAGCCCTCGTACACCGACCGCGCCATGAAGTCCGGCGCATATCCCGCGAGCAGGATGAACCCGATGTACCACGAGAGAAAGAAGATCGTGGCCGGCAGCACGAAGCTCTTGCGCTTGGCGATCAACTCCTTGAACTCGGGCGACTGCTCGACGGCCTCCCAATCGATCCGTGGATCGGGTGACGACATTCTTCCTCCGTTCCTGCCGCAAGTTCGTGTCATTCGCCACCTACCCGGCCCACCCCGCCGCCATGCGAGGCGGCGCCTGCCAAGCTGCGCGCGTGATCGAACCCCTGCGCACCGTCACCGCCACCCGCTACGCCGAGGCCCTCCGTGAGGGCGGTTCGCTGCCCGGGCTGATGGAGGCCGCCGACGACGGCCTGTACGTCACGAAGTTTCGCGGCGCCGGCCAGGGTGAGAAGGCGCTCGTCGCCGAGGTCGTCGCCGGGGAGCTCGCGCGGGCGCTCGGACTGCCCGTTCCCGAACTCGTCGTCGTCGATGTCGACCCGGCGCTCGCGGCCGCCGAGCCCGATCCCGAGATCCAGGAGCTGATCGAGGCCAGCCCCGGCCTGAACCTCGGGATGGACTTCCTGCCGGGCGCCCTGCCGTACACGCCCGGAGGCGACATCGATCCAGCGCTCGCGGCCGACATCGTGTGGTTCGACGCCCTCATCACGAACGTCGACCGCACGCACCGCAACCCCAACCTGCTGGTCTGGCACAAGCAGATCTGGCTGATCGACCACGGCGCGGCGTTCTATCGCCAGCACGCCGACAAGCCGCTGTCGCATACGGCGCACCAGCCGATGCCGCTGCCGATGCTCGCCGACCACGTCCTGCTGTCGGCGGCCGGCTCGATCGCGGAGGCCGATGAGCGGCTCGGCAGCCGTGCCGTGTCCGCCGTCGGCGAGGCGATCTCGCGCGTGCCAGCGCAATGGCTCGGCGTGAACGCGACGACGCGGCGCAGCGACTTCGCCGCGTTTCTCATGCAGCGCCTCGCGCGCCCGCGCAGCTTCCTCAAGGAGATCGAACGTGCCCGCGGCTGACATCCCCTTTACCTACGCGATGCTGCGGGTCGTCCCGAGCGTCGAGCGCGGCGAGCAGGTCAACGTCGGCGTCGTCCTGTTCTGCCGACAGCTCGAGTTCCTCGATCTGCGCGCGGAGGTCGACGAACAGCGCCTCGCGGCACTCGCGCCCGCGCTCGACACCGGCGGCGTGCGTCGCAGCGTGGAGTTGATCCGCGCCGTCGTCTGCGGTGAGGCCGGCGGCGGAGCGCTCGCGCAGCTGCCGGCGTCCGACCGCTTCGGCTGGGTCGTCGCGCCGGCGTCGACAATCATCCAGCCGTCGCAGGTCCACACGGGCCTGACGCAGGATCCGCGCGCGACGCTCGACCGGCTGTTCCGCACGCTTGTCGCAGCGCCGGGTTGAGGCGAGCATGTCGAGGCGCTCGAGCGCACCTCACACATGATCGAACGCTTGCCGCGCAGCCACTGAACTGGCGCAGCGACGTTCGTCCAGCCGTCGCCTAGCCTCTACGGGGCATGCGTGACTACACATCGGCGATCCGGACGCACCTCATTCTCTTCGAGGGCGGTATGGGCGCGACGCTCGAGCAGATGGATCTGTCGCTCGAGAAGGACTACAAGCTGCCCGGCCGCGCTCACGAGGCCCTTGTTCTCAACCGGCCCGACGTCATCGCCGAGGTCCACCAGAGCTTCATCGACGCGGGCGCCGACGCGCTGCAGACCGGCACATTCCAGGCCAGCCGCCTCAAGCTCGACGAATGGGGCCTGGGCGACGAGACGCTCGAGATCAACCGCCGCGCCGCCGAGATCGCGCGCAGCATCGCCGGCGAGGATCGCTTCGTCGCCGGCTCGATCGGCCCGACCGGCTTCCTCCCGGCCTCCGACGACGCGACGCTCGGCAACATCTCCTTCCGCACGCTCGCCGACACGTTCGCCGAGCAGGCCTACGGGCTCATCGACGGCGGCGTCGACGTCATCCTGATCGAGACCGCGCAGGACATCCTCGAGGTCAAGGCCGCCGTCTTCGGGGTCCGCGCAGCGATGGGGCAAGCGGGCCGCGAGGTGCCGATCCAGACGCACGTCTCGCTGCTTCCCAACGGCGGAAAGATGCTGCTCGGCACCGACATCTCCGCGGTCCTCGCCACGCTCGAGGCGCTTGACGTCGCGGCGATCGGCCTGAACTGCTCGACGGGCCCCGAGGACATGCGCGACGCGATCCGCTTCCTCAGCGAGTTCTCTCCGGTGCCGATCGCCTGCGTCCCGAACGCGGGCATCCCGATCCAGGGGCCCGACGGCGAGACGATCTTTCCCGAGGGACCGGAGGAGTTCGGCAAGACGCTCGTCGAGTTCGTCGACCGCTACGACGTCAGCATCATCGGCGGCTGCTGCGGCACGACGCCCGAACACATCCGCGTACTCTCCGAGCGTCTGAAAGGTCGTCGCGCCAAGCCGCGCCCCGCGCCGCGCGATGCGCATGTCAGCTCGATGATCACCGCGACGCCGCTCGTGCAGGAGCCGCGTCCGACGATGGTCGGCGAGCGCGTCAACTCGCAGGGTTCGCGCAAGGCCAAGGAGATGCTGCTGGCCGACGACTACGACGGCCTCAACCAGATCGCCGAGGACCAGGTCGACGGCGGCGCCCACGTGCTCGATCTCTGCGTCGCGCTCGTCGAGCGCGACGACGAGGCCGAGCAGATGTGCCGCGTCGCCGAGCGCGTGTCGCTGTCGCAGCCCGCGCCGATCCAGGTCGACTCGACCGAGCCCGAGGTCATCGAGGCGGCGCTCGAGCAGATCCCCGGCCGCGCGATCGTCAACTCGATCAACCTCGAGGCCGGCCGCGACAAGCTCGATCGCGTCGTGCCGATCGCGCTCGCCCACGGCGCCTGCCTGATCGCGCTGACGATCGACGAGGTCGGGATGGCGAAGACCGCGCAGCGCAAGCTCGAGATCGCGCAGCGCCTGAAGGAGCTGGCCTGCGACGAGCACGGCCTCGATCCCGAGGCGCTGATCTTCGACTGCCTGACGTTCACGCTGACGACCGGCGACGAGGAGTGGCGCCCGTCGGCGGTCGAGACGATCGAGGGCATCAAGCTCATCAAGGAGCGCATCCCGCACGTCAAGACGTCGCTCGGCGTCTCGAACGTGTCGTTCGGCGTGTCGCCGCGCGCGCGGGCGGTGCTGAACTCGGTCTTCCTGCACCACTGCGTCGAAGCCGGCCTGGACCTCGCGATGGTCAACCCGAACCACATCACGCCGTACTTCGAGATCGGCGAAGACGAGCGCAAGCTCGCCGACGACCTCGTCTTCAACCGCCGCGAGGACGCGCTCGAGATCTTCATCGCGCACTTCGAGTCCCAATCGGAGGTCGCCGATGACGAGAAGGCCGACCCGACGGCGGGCATGGAGCCCGAGCAGGCGCTGCACTTCCACATCCTGCGCCGCAAGAAGGAGGGCGTCGAGGACTGGATCGACCGGTCGGTCGAGAAGATCGGCGCCGTCCCGACGCTCAACGAGGTGCTGCTGCCCGCGATGAAGGAGGTCGGCGACAAGTTCGGCGCCGGTGAGCTGATCCTGCCGTTCGTCCTGCAGTCGGCGACGGTCATGAAGCGCGCGGTCGCGCAGCTCGAGAACTACCTCGACAAAGTGGAGGGCTACACGAAGGGCACGGTCGTCATCGCGACGGTCTTCGGCGA
>DATLNO010000059.1:0-5725 GCA_035536715.1 Solirubrobacteraceae bacterium | reverse complement strand
TGGCGCGCGGAAAGCTCTGGTCCGAGGCGAGGTCGGCGGTCCATTCGGGTTGTCCACTTGCCCAGACGCGTCCGGGCAGCGCGACCCCGCGCGCGAGCTCGAGTTGCAGGCTGAACGCCTCGAACTCTTCGGCTGGAGCCTGGCGGTGCCAGACCGAGCGGCAGCGCAGCAGCTCGTCGTCGGTGGGCGACCACCAGGCGCCCAGCTGCCAGCCCATCGCCTCGCCGAGCGCGGCGAGCAGTTCGCGCATCGCCTCGTCGCTGCTCTGCGCCTGTGCGAACACGCGCGCGATCGCGGTTTGCGCACGCAGCAACCGCTCCGACAGCGCCCTGCCCTGCTTGATCTGCTCTTCCGCGGCGTGGCGGTCACTGATGTCACGCAGAAACGCGTTGAATGCGTAGCCGACGTCAGTCTGTCGGCGTGCGATTGTCAGCTCGACGGGAAACTCTTGGCCGTCGCGATGCAGCGCGGAGAGCTCCAGGCGCTTGTTCAGCACGCGGGGCTCACCGCTTGCCAGGAACCGTTGCAGTCCGCGGCGGTGCGCGGCGCGGTAGCTCTCGGGGATGATCGTGTCGGCGAGCTCGCGTCCCAGCGCCTCGTCGCGCGTCCAGCCAAATGCGGCCTGCGCCTGGAAGTTCCAATCGATGATCATGCCCGCGGCGTCGATCGCGACGAAGGCGTCAGCGGCGGTTTCGAGGATCTCACGAGTCCTTGCCTCGCTCGCCGCCAGCGCCGCCTCTGCGAGTTTGCGCTCGGTGACATCGCGCGCCGACGCGTACATCAGGTCCTCGTCGGGTGGCACGATCGCGGTCCAGTCAAGCCAGCGGTAACTCCCGTCGCTGGCCTCGTAGCGGTTGACGAAGCTGAACGTGACCTGCCCCTCGGCGAGCCTTTCGACCTCCGCGAGCGTCGCCGCTCTGTCGTCGGGATGGACCATGTCGATGAACGGGCGTGCCAAGAACTGCTCGACGCTCCAGCCCAGGATGTGCTCCACCGCCGGATTGACGCTCGTGAAGAAGCCGTCGAAGGCCGCGGTGACCTGCAGGTCACGCGACAGCTCGAAGTAGCGGTTGCCGCGCCGCAGATCGGACTCCAGCAGCTCGCGCTCGGTGACGTCCTGGCCGGTGCCGAGCATCCTCAGCGGCTGTCCGTCCTCGTCGACGTCGACCTCGCCGACGCTCTGCAGCACGCGCACAGACCCGTCTGGACGCACCGCGCGGTGCTTGAACGAGAAGCGCCCGCCACTGCGGTGCGCCGTTTCGATCGCTGCGGCCACCCGGCCTCGGTCATCGGGGTGGACGCGTTCCAGGAACTCTTCGAAGCTCACTGGGTGCTGGCCGGGCGGCAGGCCATAGATACGACACAGCTCGTCGGACCACTGCACCCGGTCGGTCGCCAGACCCCACTCCCAGCTGCCCAGCTGCGCGATCGCCTGCGCCTCGGCAAGCTGGCTTCGCTGCTGCTCACCATCATCGAGCGAGGACACCGGACGCAATTCAAGCGGATCGCGACGACATCGGCGGTGTGGGGTAGCGCGATCATCCGCGCACATCCACGCTTTCGAATCGCGGTACAGCCTCCTAGGCCGCCTCGCCGTGCCCACCTCCGCCCGGAGTCTCGATCGTCAGCCGGTCGCCGGGCTGCAGCTCGCCGGTCGCCTTGGCGGACAGCTCGTCGCCGTTGAGCAGGTTTCTGCCGCAGGCACCGGGCTCGCCGCCGTCGGCGCCGGGCGGCGCGTGGCGGCGGCGCTCGGTGATCAGCGCGTAGGACATCGGCGCCAGCGCCTCGAGCTCGCGCACCATCCCGTCGCCGCCGCGGTGGCGCCCGGCGCCGCCGGACCCGCGCCGGATTGCGTGGCGCACGACGCGTAGCGGGAACTCGAGCTCGAGCGCCTCGACCGGCGTGTTGAGCGTGTTGGACATCGCGACGTGCACGCCGCTCGGGCCGTCGGCGTCCGGGCAGGCGCCCTGGCCGCCGCCGAGCGTCTCGTAGTACGTGAACCCAGGGGTGCCGGAGGCGGCCTCACCGGCGTCCGGGGCTCCGGGGCCGGCCGCGCCGCCGGAGGTGGGCCCCCCTGTGTCCTCGGTCCCGAGGGTGAGGTTGTTCATCGTGCCCTGGCCGAGCGCGCGGCCGAAGGCTGCGAGCACGAGGTCGGCGACGCGGCTGGAGGTCTCGACGTTGCCGCCCGCGACCGCGGGCGCCGGTCCGCTGAACCCGTCCCGGCCCACCCGCTGCGCGTTGAGCAGCGAGCCCTCCGGCGCGCGCACCTCGATCGGGCGGTAGGCGCCGGCGCTCGGCGGCACGTCGGGGTCGGTCAACACGCGCACGGCGAAGTACGCGGCCGAGCGGGTCACGGCGAGCGGGCAGTTGAGGTTGCCGCGGTGCTGCTGCGCGCTGCCGGCGAAGTCGAGGATCAGGCGGTCGCCGGCGACCGTCGCCACGAGCCGCAGCTCGATGTCGCCGTCGATCCCCTCGAGCACGTCGCGGGCCTCGCGCGGACCGTCGGGCAGGGCGTCGATGCAGGCGCGAGTGCGGCGCTCGGCGTAGTCGAGAACCGCGGCGGTGGCCTCCCGCAGCGCGTCGGCACCGAGGCGGTCGGCGAGCTCGACGAGACGCCGTGCGCCGATCCTGTTCGCCGCGAGCTGGGCGCGCAGGTCGGCGCGGCGCTGCGCGGGCTGGCGCATCTGGGCGACGAGCTCATCGATCGCGTCCTCGTCGAGGACGCGCGGGGCGATCACGACGCCCTCCTCGTCGAGCGTCGTCGAGTCCGCTGGCATCGAGCCGGGAACGCGGCCGCCGACGTCGGCATGGTGGGCGCGGTTGGCGGCGAACCCGAGCAGCCCGCCGTCGTCGTCGAGGACCGGTGTGACGACGGTGATGTCGGGCAGATGCGTGCCGCCGCGAAACGGATCGTTGAGGATCCACGGTCGGCCGGCCGAGTGGTCCTCGTCGAGCACCGCGGCGACGGCGGCCGGCATCGCGCCGAGGTGCACGGGGATGTGCTCGGCCTGCATGACCATCTCGCCGGCGGCGTCGAAGAGCCCGCTCGAGCAGTCGCGGCGCTCCTTGATGTTCGCCGAGTGTGCGCTGCGTACGAGCGCGGCGCCCATCTCCTCGCAGGCCGCACGCAGGGCGCCCGTCACAACCTGCAGGTCGATCGGGTCAAGCGCCATCGCGACCGCCTGAGCGCGCGAGCACGATCGTCCCGGCATCGTCGACCGTGCCGCGCCAGCCGGGCGGCACCACGAGCGTGGCCTCGGGCAGCTCGCAGATCGCCGGCCCGGTGATCTCGTCGCCAGGCGCAGGAACGCCACTCAGGACGTCCGCGCCGTGCTCCTCGCCACCGAAGACGACCGCCCGTCGCGCGCGTTTCGGATCGTCGCGATCGTCGTCGTCGCCGCCCGCCGCGAGATCGATGTCGGGACCGGGCAGTCGCGCGGTCGCGCGCACCGTGACGACCTCGATCGCGGTTTCTGCGTCGCGGTAGCCGTAGCGGGCGTCGTGCAGCGCCTCGAACGCGTCGCGCAGCTTCTCCACGCCGCGGTCGTGGAGGTCGCGCAGCGTCAGCTCGTGCGCCTGGCCGCGGTAGCGCACGTCGTAGGCGACGTCGATGGCCGCCGCCTCGTCATCGCCGCCGAGCGTCCTCAGGGCCGCCTTGGCCAGCGCGTCGCGTACGTCCCGCAGCGCATCGTCGGTCAGCGCTCCACCGGCCAGCAGGACGGTCTGTTGCTCGCTCGCGCGGCGCTCGGCGGCGGCGAGGCCGAGTGCGCTGAGCACGCCCGACGCGCGCGGGCACAGGACGGTGGTCATCCCGAGCTCGTCGGCGATCGCCGCCGCGTGCAGGGGGCCGGCGCCGCCGAACGCCAGCAGCGCGAAGCGGCGCGGATCGATCCCCTGCTCGACGGTCATGACGCGCAGCGCGCGCATCATCTCGGCGTTCGCGACGCGGACGATGCCCTCTGCGCAGGCGATCGTGTCCAGGTCCAGTGCCTCGGCGAGCCCGGCGACCACCTCCCGCGCGGCCACGCGGTCGAGCATGACCCCGCCCGCCAACGGCGCATCCGTGCCGAGGCGGCCGAGCAAGAGGTTGGCGTCGGTGACGGTCGGCTCCGCGCCGCCGTGGCCGTAGCACGCGGGACCGGGCATCGCGCCGGCGCTGCGCGGGCCGACGCGCAGCGCGCCACCGGGATCGCGCCACGCGATCGAGCCGCCGCCGGCGCCGACGGTGTGGATGTCGACCATCGCGAGCGCGAGCGGCCGGCCCCCCACCTCCCGGGGTGGGTGGGAGGATGTCTCGCGCACCGCGCCGCCCTCGATGACGCAGACGTCGCACGACGTTCCGCCCATGTCGAAGCAGACAAGGTCCTCGCGGCCGCAGCGGCGCGCGACGAGGGCCGCCGCGGCCGCGCCTCCGGCGGGCCCGGACAGGACGGTGAACGCGGCGTGCTGCGCGGCGCGGGCGGCGGAGGCGAGGCCGCCGCCCGACTGCATGATCCGGGGCTCGGGCAGGCCCGTCTCGGCGGCGCGCTCGAGCAGCCGCCGCAGGTAGCGCGCGAGCAACGGTGACAGCGCGGCGTCGACCTCGGTCGTCGCGGCCCGTTCGTATTCGCGAAACGTCCCGACGACGTCGTGCGACAGCGACACGTGGACGTCGGGCAGCGCCGCCGCCAGCGCGGCGCCGATCGCCTGCTCGTGCTCGGGATGCGCGTAGGCGTGCAGGAGGACGACGGCGACCGCCTCCGGCTCGAGCGCTGCGATCTCTGCGACGAGCGCGCCCGGATCCTCCAGCGCGCGCAGGACGCCGCCGGGCCCACAGCGCTCGCGTGCCGGCACTCGGCGCTGCGGCGGCACGAGCGGCGCCGGGCGGGTGGCGCACAGGCGATAGAGGTCGGCGCGCGCCTGGCGGCCGAGTTCGACGACGTCGGTGAAGCCCTCAGTCGCGACGAGCACCGTGCGTGCGCCCGCGCCCTCGAGCAGCGCGTTCGTCGCGACGGTCATTCCATGGGCGAACGCCTCGACGTCGGCCGGCGCGGCACCCGCCCGCTCCAGCGCCGCCGAGACAGCCGCCATGACGCCAACGGATTGATCGTCGGGCGTCGTTGCTGCCTTCGCCGTCACGAGCCGGCCGCCGGTCGCGAGCACCGCATCGGTGAAGGTCCCGCCGACGTCGACGCCCAGGAGCACGGCGGATCAGCCGCCGCGCCGGCGGGCGAAGAACACGTCGGGCATGTGGTCGCACTCGGGGCGCTGCACGACCGGCGCGGCCACGGGATGAAAGCCCGTGCGCGCAGCAACGGCCTGCGACGCGTGGTTCTCCTCGTGGGCGCGCAGATCGAGGCGCTCGAGCCCGAGCGAGTCGAACGCCCAGACGACGAGCAGCTCCACGGCGCGCGTCGCCAGCCCGTGCCCCCGGACCGGCGCCGTGAGCCAGTAGCCCACGTCGGCGGCGCGCGCCGCCCAGTCGATGACGTTCAGACCGGCGGTGCCGAGCAGGGCGCCTGGGTCGCCATCCCCGACGATCGCAAACGACGCGCTGGTGCCGGCTGCGCGCCCGTCCGCCACGCGCTGCAGGTAGGCGCGCGCGTCGTCTTCGCCGTACGGGCTGGGGACAAGCGTGAAGCGGGAGATCTGAGGGTCCTGGCAGGCGGCGGCGAGCGCGGGCACGTCGGAGGACTCGAACCCGCGCAGCGCGACCACACCGTCGGCGAGCGGTGGAAAGGGCAAC
>DATLNO010000058.1:0-27978 GCA_035536715.1 Solirubrobacteraceae bacterium | reverse complement strand
CTAGTGGTCCGTCTCGTAACAGACGCCCGAAACCCCGGGATGCCGGCGCCGTCTGGCAAGGACGCAGGACCGAAGGTGTGGCTCTGCCACATCGAGTGTCCGAGGACGCCGCCAGGCGGTGATCGGCGCCCGGGGTTTCGGGTGGACTGTTATGAGACGGGCCACTAGGACCCGTCCGCACGTTCGACGGGTTTCCCGGCGCCCGATCCGTGCGTGACGGCCGTCGCCATCGGCAGCGGCGACGTCCGTCATCCGTTGTCGGCGCGACACGGCGCGTCGCTCCGGGCTGAGCTGGGGTGCGGCCGCTTGCGACCGTCATCGGGCCGCCACGGGCACCGGCGCCGTTGAACCCGATCGCCGACTCGGCGATGCCCGCGCGCTGATCTGGGCGAGGTGAGCAGCGTGCGCGATCCCCGTCGGGGAGCGCGCGTGAGCGCCAATACTCGCGCTGATCCCCCGCGCGACCGTGCGCGACCTCCTCGCCGCAAGCGAGCATGATTGCGGGCGACGGCGATATCCACACCGCGTCCGTCACGAGACGGACCACTACGCGACGCTCGTCGCGAGCGCGAGCAGCGCCGTCGCCACGAGCACGGCGTAGACCGCCTGCTCGTAGCGGGCGCCGCGCAACCAGCCGAACGCGCGGCGGCCGAGCAGCTGGCCGGCGAGGCCGGCCGCGAGCAGCGCCCAGACGCCGTCGGGAAGCTCGAACGTGGCGGTCAGCAGCAGCGCCGGCAAACCGAGCACCGCTTGGACGACGAAGATCGCCGCCAGCGTGTCGCGCATCACCGGCGGCGGGGCGCCGCGCGCGAGCAGGAAGAAGATGAGCGGCGGACCGCTGAGCGACGTCGACGTCGACAGCGCGCCGCTCGTGACGCCGGCGACCGGCGCCTGCCAGGCGCGCGGGCGCGCCACAACCGGACGCCCGCGCCCGCGCACGCGCAGCGCGAGGGCCGCGAGCACTGTCACCGCGACGAGCACCGACAACAGCCGCTCGGGCAGCTCGCGCAGCGCCAGCGCACCGAGCGCGATCCCGGGCAGGGACCACGCGAGCAGCAACGCCGTGTCGCGCACCAACACCGCTGGCCGGCGGCGCTCCGTCGCGAGCGTGAGCGTGCTGAGCAGCACCCCCAGCAGGACGCCGGCGCTGACGGCCTGCTGCGGACCGAGCAGGGCGAACAGGATCGGCGCCGTGACGAGCGCGAAGCCAAAGCCCGTCGCGGATTGCAGCGCGGCGCCGGCGAACACCGCCAGCGCGGCAAGCGCTACCTCCACGGGGTCAGCCGGATGCTGCGGACGATGCCAGCAGCGAGCGTCCGGTCATCTCGGGGGGCTGCGGGATGTCGAGCAGGTCGAGCACCGTCGGCGCGACGTCGGCGAGGATGCCGGGCACCGGATCGAGCGCCACGTCGGCGCGCGTCACGATCAGCGGCACGGGGTTGAGCGAGTGCGCGGTGTTCGGCGCGCCGTCGGGCTCGAGCATGTGGTCGGCGTTGCCGTGATCGGCGGTGACGATGCAGACGCCGCCGGTCGACTCGACGGCATCGAAGACCCGTCCCAGGCACGCGTCGACGGTCTCGATCGCCGCGACCGCGGCCGCAATCACGCCGGTATGGCCGACCATGTCGGGGTTGGCGAAGTTGATGATCGCGAAGAGGAAGTCCTCCTCGTGCCAGGCCCGCACGAACGCCTCGGTCGCGTCCAGAGCGCTCATCGCCGGCTTGTGGTCGTACGTCGGCACATCGCGCGGAGAGGGCACGAGCTCGCGTCGCTCGCCCTCCTCCGGGCGGTCCTTGCCGCCGCCGAAGAAGTAGGTCACGTGCGGGTACTTCTCGGTCTCTGCGACGTGCAGCTGCCGCCCGCCGCGGGCAGCGATGACGCGCGACAGCGTGACCGTCGGCCGCGCCGGCCGGAACGCGACGGAGCGGTCGCCGTGGTCGCCGCCGTACTCCGTCAGCGTCGTGTAGCGCGCGACGGGCGCAGCATCGTGGCGATCGATCCCGGGGCACGCGAGATCGGCCAGCGCGCAGGAGATCTCGCGCATGCGGTCGGGCCGGAAGTTGAACGCGATGACGGAGTCGCCCGGCCGGATCGTGCCCTCGGCGCCGACACGCGTCGCGCTGACGAACTCATCCGTCTCACCGCGCTCGTAGGCGGCGAGCACCGCCGCCCGCCCGCTCTCGGCCGTGTGCTCGGCGATCCCGTGGGCGAGCAGGTCGTAGGCCCGCTGGACACGGTCCCAGCGGCTGTCGCGGTCCATCGCGTAGTAGCGCCCGATGACGCTTGCGACGCGGGCGCGTGCGCGGCGCGACTGATTGACCTCCGCACACCAGCGCTCGACCGCCCCGACGAACTCCGACGCCGCGGTCGGCAGCGTGTCGCGACCGTCGGTGAAGGCATGGATCACCAGGTCCTCGACGCCCGCCTGCGCCGCCATCTGCAGCAGTACGTGGACGTGTTCGATGCTCGAGTGCACGCCGCCGTCGGAGACGAGGCCGATGAGGTGCACCCGCGGGGCGCCCCTCAGCGCCGCCAGCAGCACCTCGTTGCCGCCAAACGCCTCGAGCTTGGCGGCCTCGTCGATCAACGTCAGGTCCTGCTTGACGATGGCGCCGGCGCCGAGGTTGAGGTGGCCGACCTCGGAGTTGCCCATCTGCCCGTCGGGCAGTCCGACAGCGGCGCCGCAGGCCGTCAGCGTCGTGTGCGGGTAGCGCTCCCAGAGGGCGTCGAAGACCGGCGTGTCAGCGAGCAAGACGGCATTTCCGGGACCCTCTGGTGCGAGTCCCCAGCCATCGAGGACGACGAGGCAGGCCGAGGACGGATCGCTCACTCGACGGTCGCCGCGAGCTGGGTCGCAGCGTCGACGATCCTTGCGAAGTTCTCGGGATCGAGCGACGCGCCGCCGACGAGCGCGCCGTCGACGTCGGGCAGCGCCAGCAGCTCGGCCGCGTTGTCCGGTGTCACCGACCCGCCGTAGAGGACCCGTGCGTGCTCGGCGGCGGTGGGCGCCTTGTCGTTGATCAGCGCGCGCACGAACGCGATCGCATCCTGCGCCTGCTCGGGCGTGGCGACCTTGCCGGTGCCGATCGCCCAGATCGGCTCGTAGGCGACGGTGACCTGCGCGATCTGCTCGGGCGTCAGGCGCTCGAGGGCCTCCTGCACCTGGTGGCGCAGCTTGCGCTCGGTGTCGCCGCGCTCGCGCTCCTCCTCGGTCTCACCGACGCACAGGATCGGCTTCAGGCCCGCCTCGAAGGCGGTGACCATCTTGTGCGACAGCGCCCTGTCGTTCTCGTTGCAGTACTGCCGGCGCTCGGAGTGACCGAGCACGACACCGTGGACGTCGATCTCGGTCAGCATCGGTGCCGAGATCTCGCCGGTGAAGGCGCCCTTCTCAGCCTCGTGCATGTTCTGCGCGAAGACCTCCACGCGCGAGCCGCGCGTCGAGTCGACCATCGCCTGCAGGGCAGTGAACGGGACGCAGATGGCGACGTCGACACCGTCGGCGCTGTAGACGCGGGGCAGGAACGCCTGGATGTAGTCCTCGGCCTCCGCCACCGCGTTGTGCATCTTCCAGTTGCCGGCGATGAAGGGCGTGCGAGGCATCCGCGACAGCCTATTTCTTCCTCAGGGCTTCGACACCGGGCAGCTTCGCGCCCTCGATGAGCTTCAGTGCCGCGCCACCGCCGGTCGACAGGTGCGTGATGCTGTGCGCGAGCCCGAACTCCGCCATCGCCGCGCCGGAGTCGCCGCCGCCGACGACGGTCACCGACTCGGTCTGCGCCATCGCCTGCGCGATCGCCAGCGAGCCTGCGGCGAACGACTTGTGCTCGAAGGCGCCGATCGGGCCGTTCCAGAAGATCGTCTCGGCCTTGCGGATCTCGGCGACGTAGAGCGTGCGCGTCATCGATCCGATGTCGAGCTGCATCCAGCCGTCGGGCACGTCGACGCCCTGGATGATCTGCACCTCGGCCTCCTGGCTGAACTGGTCGGCGACGACGAGATCGACCGGCAGGCGCAGCTTGCCGTTGGGGTAGCCGTCCTTCTGCAGCGCCTGGCGCGCCAGCGCGAGGCCCGCCTCCTCGCAGAGGCTGTCGCCGATGTCGTGGCCGAGCACCTTGAGAAACGGCGTCGCCATCGCGCCGCCGACGAGGACGACGTCGGCGACGTCGAGGAACTTGTCGACGACGGCGATCTTGTCGGTGACCTTGGCCCCGCCCATGATCGCCAGAAACGGCCGATCGGCGTGGTTCATGATCAGCCTGATCGTGTCGACCTCGCTCTGGAAGAGCAGGCCGGCGGCCGAGTGCTTCATGAACGGGATGATCCCGGCCGTCGAGGCATGCTCGCGATGCGAGGTTCCGAACGCATCGTTGACGTAGTAGTCCGCCAGCGACGCCAGGCGCTTGGCCAGCTCGGGGTCGTTCTTCGTCTCACCCGGCTCGTAGCGGATGTTCTCGAGCATCACGACGTCGCCGTCGGGCACGCTGTCGAGGTCCGGCGCGAGCTGGACGTCCGTGTGCAGCAGCTTCGCCGCGTGCTCGGCGACCGGCTTCAGCGAGAACTCGGGCTCGTGGTTCTTCGGCCGGCCGAGATGCGAGACGAGCAGCAGCTTCGCGCCCTTGTCGCGCAGTGCTGCGAGCGTCGGGATCGCCCGCCGCATCCGCGCGTCGTCGCGGACCTTGCCGTCGGCGATCGGCACGTTGAAGTCGACCCGGACGAAGACGCGCTGGCCGTCGATGTCCCCCAGGCTGTCGATCGTCCTCACGGGCTACAGGACCTTCTGCAGAACATCGACACAGCGGTTGGAGTAGCCCCACTCGTTGTCGTACCAGGAGACGACCTTGACGAGGGTCCCCTCCATGACCGACGTCAGCAGACCGTCGACGATCGACGAATGCGGGTTGCCGACGATGTCGCTGGAGACGATCGGGTCCTCGGTGTACTGAAGGATGCCCTCGAGGTCGCCGGACGCCGCCGCTGCGAACGCGGCGTTGACGTCCTCGACCGTCGTCGGCTTGCTGGCGACGAACGTCAGGTCGACGACCGAGCCGGTCGGAACGGGCGCGCGGACGGCGAAGCCGTGCAGCTTGCCGTTGAGCTCGGGCAGCACGAGGCCGACGGCCTTGGCGGCGCCGGTCGACGTCGGCACGAGGTTGATCGCGGCGGCGCGCGCGCGACGCGGGTCGCTGTGCGGGCCGTCCTGCAGGTTCTGATCGGCCGTGTAGGCGTGGATCGTCGTCATCAGCCCGTGCGCGATGCCGACCGCGTCGTGGACGACCTTCGCGAACGGCGCGAGGCAGTTCGTCGTGCAGGACGCGTTGGAGATGACGTGGTGCTTGTCCTTGTCGTACTGATCGAAGTTCACGCCGAGCACGACGGTGATGTCCTCATCGCTCGCGGGCGCGGAGACGATCACCTTCTTGGCCCCGGCTTCGAGGTGCTTGGCCGCACCGGCGCGCTTGGTGAAGAAGCCGGTCGACTCGAGAACGACGTCGACGCCCAGATCACCCCAGCCGAGGGCCGCGGGATCCTTCTCAGCCTTGACGATGAGCTCCTTGCCGTCGACGACGAGGCCGCTGTCGGAAAGCTCGATGGTTCCCGGGTACGGGCCCAGGATGGAGTCGTAGCGCAGCAGGTGCGCCAGCGTGTCGTTGTCGGTCAGGTCGTTGACGGCGACCCACTCGATGTCTGCCTGGGCCGCCTGAGCGGCGCGGAACACGTTGCGGCCGATCCGGCCGAAGCCGTTGATTCCAACACGTACGGGCATGCGGTAGTGGCTGTCCTTCCTAGGGTTCTCCGAAAAATCGAGGCCAGAACGAGGCCTCCCATCCGCAGACAGGGGGTCGGACCCTATCGGGAAGGCGGCCAGCGCCCGTTCTCGTGGGGCACTGAGGCGCGAGGGTGGGTATGACCGCCGGCATGCCACCCGAGCACGTCGTCGCGATCCGCGCCCGCACCGTCCTCATGGTCGCCGCCGTCTTGCTCGGCGTCCTGGCGCTCGTCTGGGTCGTCCTGCGCTCCCAGCAGGTTCTCGTCTGGATGCTCGTGTCGCTGCTGCTCGCGATGGCGCTGAACCCCGCCGTCGACACGTTCGAGCGCCTGGGCGGCCATCGCCGCGGCGCGGCGGCGGCCTTGGTGTTCCTGCTCGTCCTGGGACTGATCACCGGCATCGGGGCGCTCGTGATCCCGACGCTCGCCCAGCAGATCTCGGACTTCGCCAAAGCGCTGCCGGACTACGTGCGCGACCTCACGTCCGGCCAGGGACCGCTCGGCTTCCTGGAGACGAAGTACCACGTCGTCGATCGCGTGGAGGCGGCCGTCGCGGGCGACGGCGATGCGGCCTCGATCGCCGGCGGCGCGAGCGCGGCGCTCGACGTCACCCGCGGCATCGCGACCTTCGTGATCGCCGTCCTGACGATCACATTCCTGACGATCTTCATGGTTCTCGAAGGTCCGCGCTGGATCACGGCCGGCATCGAGATGTTGCCGGCCGCCCGCCAGGCCGAGGCGCGCGAGATCGCCGACGAGATCTACCAGCTCGTCGGGCGCTACGTGACCGGCAACCTGCTGATCAGCCTGATCGCCGGGGTGACGACCACGATCGTGCTGCTCGTTCTGGACGTGCCGTTCGCGCTCGCGCTGGGCCTGCTCGTCGCGGTGCTGGATCTGATCCCGCTCGCTGGCGCCACGCTCGGCGCGCTCATCGTGACGCTCGTAGCGCTGACCGATTCCGTCACCACCGCGGTCATCGTGGCGTCGTTCTTCATCATCTACCAGCAGCTCGAGAACCACCTTCTGCAGCCGGTCGTCTACGGGCGCACCGTGCGGCTGTCACCGCTGGCGATCCTCGTGTCGGTGCTGATCGGCGTCGAGGTCGCCGGGATCGTCGGGGCGCTGATCGCGATCCCCGTCGGCGGCACGATCAACATCCTGCTCGAGCATTGGCGGCGCCGGCGCCCGACGGATGCCGCGGAGCCCGACGAAGAGCCCGACGAGCAGCCCACTGAAGACCCCGCCGAGCAGCACGAGCCGCAGGCGCAGCCGCGGCGGCGCGGCAGGTTCGCGCCGGGCTCACTACCGTGAGCGCATGCCGAGCATCCGCAACGTGGGCGCGACCGCGACGTTCAACGAGAACGGTCGCGACGACCCGGACTTCGCGAAGGTCGACCTACGCCTCTTCGCGCTGACCGACGACGGCGAGCAGGTCGACGACCCACAACCCGCGTCGACGAGCGTGCGCTGCGAGCGCTCGAAGCTCGCCGCACTCGAGCTGTCGGTGCAGATGTCGCTGCGCCTGCGCCAGTCGCCGACCGGCGTTCGCCTGGAGGCGTGGCAGCGCATCTGCGAGGAGCTCGCCACGCGCGGGATCGAGATCGACCCCGAGACCCTGCACAAGTCGACCTTCCGCCTCGTCCCCGACGAGGAGCTGCGTACGGCGCAGCAGCAGGTCTGGCCGGCGTAGAGGCTCAGGCGCCCACCGGAACGAGCAGGCTCGCGCCGATCGCGCCGCCGAGGTCGCCGAGCGCGGCGACGACGACGGGCGGCGGGCGGTCGCTGAAGAACAGGTGCGGGAGCATCGCCTCGGCGATGCGGTCCGCATAGGGCTGGCCGAGCCGGACGCCGAGGCCGCCGCCGAGGATGATGATCTCGACGTCGAGGACGTTGTCGCATGAGGCGACGCCGGCGCCGAGCATCGCGACGGCGCGGTCGATGAGCTTCGTCGCGACCGGGTCATCGCGCTCGAGCGCCGCCGCCCAGATGCCGCTCGTCAGGCGCTCACGGCCGCGCTTCTTGGCGATCTTGAAGAGCTCGGTCGGCTCGCCCTTCTCGTGCAGTGCGCGGGCGTGCTGCTCCAAGGCGTTTCGCCCGGCGTAGGCCTCCATGCAGCCGTGCCGCCCGCACGGGCAGACCAGGCCATCGACCTTCACGCAGACATGACCGATCTCGCCGGCACCACCGCGACCGACCCACGGCCTGCCGTCCAACACGATCCCGCCGCCCACGCCAGTGCCCCAGAACACGCCGAGCATCGAGTCGTGATCGCGGCCGGCGCCCAGCGCGGCCTCGGCGTTCGTCGCCACCTGCACGTCGTTGCCGAGCGCCACCGCCGTGCCGAGATGCTTGCGCAGCTGCTTGGCGAGCGGATACACGCCGGCCCAGTCGGGCAGGTTCCTCGCGCTGGAGACCGTGCCGGCGTCGGCATCGACCGTCCCCGGCGATCCGACGCCGCAGTGCGTCAGGTCGGCGCGATCGACGTTCGCTGCCGCGGCCGCCTCACGCAGCGCTTCAGCGATCGCCGCCGCGATGTCGGCGGGCCCGCCCGTCGTCGGCGTCGGGCGGCGCGCCTGCCCGAGCACGACATGGTCGGCGTCGACGACGACCGCCTGAATCTTCGTCCCTCCCAGATCGATGCCGCCGCGCAGTCCGCGGCCCGTGCAGTCGCCTCGCATTGCCGCCACCCTAGCCGCCGCTGGACAAAAGCAGCTTGCGGCGCGCGAAGCCTGAAAGCACCGAGATCGGTGGTTTCAGGCTAAGGTCGCCGCGCATGGCGCAGGCGTCCCCATACGACGCGGTCCTGTACCCGACGCGCGCGTTCAGCCAGACGCATCCCGACCGGCTCGCGACCCTCGCTGCGCTCTTCGGGATCGATGCCCAGCCACCGGCAGCGTGCAACGTGCTCGAACTCGGCTGCGGTGACGGGGGCAACCTGCTGCCGATGGCCGTCGCGCTGCCCGGCTCGACGTTCGTCGGCATCGACACCTCGCGCCGCGCCATCGAGCGCGCGCAGGCGACGACCGCGAGCCTCGGCCTGACGAACATCTCCTTCCGGGAGGTCTCGATCGAGGACTACGACGTGCCCGCCGGGAGCGTCGACTACGTGATCGCGCACGGCGTCTTGTCGTGGGTTCCCGAGTACGTGCGCAAGCGCCTGCTGGCGCTCTGCGCGTCGGCGCTGTCGGCCGACGGTGTCGCGTACGTCAGCTACAACGCGCTACCCGGCGGCCACCCGCGGCGGGCGCTGCGCGAGATGCTCGCCTACCACGTCGGTGCGATCGAACAGCCCGAGCAGCGGATGGTCGCCGCACGCGGGTTCCTGCGGATGCTGGGCGCGGCGGCTGAAGCCGACGACGACCTCGCCAAGGCGCTCGGCCCCGAGGCACGCAAGCTCGCCGAGCACGTCGACGGGCTGTTCTTCCACGACACGCTGGCGGAGGTCAACAACCCGCTGTACTTCCACGAGTTCGTCGCAGAGGCGGGCGCGCACGGCCTGCAGTACCTCACCGAAGCCGAGTTCTCCGAGACGCAGCTCGACGCGCTCCCCGAACAGCTGCAGGAGGCGCTGCTGGCGATCCCCGACCCGCTTCGCCGCGAGCAGTACCTCGACTTCCTCAAGGAGCGGATGTTTCGACAGACGCTGCTTGTGCACGACACGATCACGCTCGACCGCAGGCCGCAACCCAGCCGCCTGGCGCAGCTCGCGGTCTCCGCGCCGCTGCGCTGGGGCGTCAGCGAGAAGACCGAGCGCACGACGTTCACCGGGCCGGGCGGCACGCATCTGACGACCGAGCACCCGCTCGTGATCGCTGTGCTGCAGAAGATCGGCGCTGCCTGGCCGGCGGCGCCGCGGGTCGCCGACCTCGCGGCGTCGGAGGCGCAGCTGCCTTCTGTCTGCGCCGCGCTGCTGCGTTGCTTCGCCGCCAACCTCGTCCGGCTGCACGTCCATCCGCCCCAGGTCGGCTCGGTTGCGTCGCCGAAGCCGCGCGTGAGCGCGCTCGCGCGGCTGGAGGCGGCGCAGGGAGAGTTGCTGACGACCGCGCGGCACAGCGGCTTCCGGCTCGAGGACGACCTCAGCCGCCGGCTCGTCGCGCTGCTCGACGGCACGCGCGACCGAGACTCCCTGCTCGACGCACTCCAGGCCGATGCCGCGGTGAGCCGCGCGCCTCTCGCCGAAGCGCTCGAGCGCAGCCTCGAACGACTCGATCGCGCGGGAATGCTGCTGCCCGGCTAGCGGGATTCGCAGCCTCCACGCGCGGGTAATCATGCGGCGTTCGTTTCGATTGACGCAAGGAGCCGGAATGCCCACCGCAGCGCCGAACACCGCACGAACCATCGAGGCAGGGATGCTGCTCATCGGCCTGGGCGCGATCCTGCTTCTCGTCAGCCTCTTTCTGGAGTGGTATCAGCCTGGCGCCGAGGCGTGGGACGTCTTCGAGGTCTGGGATCTCGTGCTAGCCCTGCTGGCGATCGGCGCGCTCGTGGCCGTCGCCGGCCGGCTTGGCTTCGGCCCGCCGCGGCCCGCCTCCTGGCTGCTCGGGCCCGCCGCCGCGGCGTTGATCATCGTGCTCTACGCGATCGTCGACCCGCCGCCGCTCGCCGCGGCCCTGCCTGACGGCGACCCGAGCACGGGCCTCTGGCTCGCGCTCGCCGCTTCGATCCTGATGGCCGCCGGCGCCGTGCTATCCGTGGCGCGGATCTCCGTGGCGATCACCGCCGCAGGTTCGCGCGAGGGCGGCGTGTCCCCCGCCGCCCCGCGCGACCCCGAGGCGGCGCCGGCGTCACACGGAACCGGCCTGTTCGGCCAGCGTGGGGACGCGCACGAGCCCGGCGTGCCCGCGGGCACGCCGGCGCCGACCGAGCCGACCCGCCGGCTGTAACCGCCCGCGCAGCGCTCGTGGATGCCGACACGCAAGCGGATCGCTCAGCGCGCGCCGGCGACGAGCTCGACGCGCAAACCGTCGGGATCCAGCAGATACGCGGCGTAGTACATCGGCCCGTATTGCGGGCGCATCCCGGGCGGTCCGTCGTCGCTGCCGCCGTTGGCCAGCCCGACCTCGTAAGCACCGTCGACCGCCGCGCGTCCCGCCGCTGCGAGTGCGACGTGCCCGTAGCCGGGCCGCGGCTCGCGGCCGCGGGCGACGATCCAGAACTGCTCGTGGTCGCGCCCATAGGCGATCGCGCGGTCGCTCTCGAACGTACGCCGCGCCCCGAGCGCGTGGAAGATCGCGTCGTAGAAGCGAGCCGAGCTCGTGAGGTCGGAGACCTCGAAGCCGATGTGGACGATCACCGTGTCGACAGCCCGACGTCGCGGTGGGTGACCTCGACCTCGACGTCGTCGCGGCCGCCCAGGCGCTCGGCGAGTGCCTCGGTGATTGCAACCGAGCGATGCCGTCCGCCCGTGCATCCGATCGCGATCGAGAGGTGCGCCTTGCCCTCCGCGATGTACTCGGGGATGAGGAATTCCAGCAGCGGCGCGAGGCGCTCGTAGAAGGCGTCGAGCTTGCCGCCCCGCGACATGTACGCGACCACCTGCGGGTCAAAGCCGGTCAGCGGTCGCAGGTCGGCCTGCCAGTGCGGATTGGGCAGAAAGCGCATGTCCAGGACGATGTCGCTGTCGCGCGGCAGCCCGTGCTTATGGCCGAACGAGGTCAGCGTCACGGCGAGCTTGGAGCGTGCTTGGCGCGGCAGGAACTCGTCGGCGATGCGACGACGCAGCGTCGCGGCCGTGATTCCGCTCGTATCGATCACGAAGTCGGCGCGCTCCTTGATGCTCTGCAGCGCCTCGCGCGCGGCGGCGATCCCCTGCGCCACCGACCCCGTCGGGCTCAGCGGGTGGCGCCGGCGCGTCTCCTTGTAACGCCCCAGCAGGGTGTCCTCGTCGGCGTCGAGGAACAGGACGCGGTGCTCGACCCCGCGCTTGGCGAGCGACTCGAGCTCGCTGCCGAGCGTCTCGAACAGCGCGCGCGCGCGCACGTCGGAGACGACCGCCGCCCGCCGCACCTTCGAGCCCTCGTGCACGAACACGTTGACGAGGCCGCCGATCATCTCGGGCGGCAGGTTGTCGACGCAGAAGTACCCGTCGTCCTCGAAGACGTTCATCGCCGTCGACTTGCCCGCGCCGGAGAAGCCGGTGATGACGACGAGATCCTCGAGCGTCGTGTTCTTAGGGGGCGCCTCGCCGCCGGCAACGGTCACGCCCGCAACTATGCCGGGCTGATCGGTCATGCGGTCACCCGCTCGTCCTGTTCAGATAGGCGTACAGGTCGCGCGCGGTCTTGGACGGAAGCCCGGGAACGCGCTGCAAGTCCTCGCGCGACGCGCCCAGGATCGCCTCCGGCGAGCCGAAGTGCTGCAGCAGCGCGCGCTTGCGCTTGGGCCCGACGCCGGGCAGACCGTCGAGCACGGACTCCGTCATCTGCTTGTCGCGACGCTGGCGGTGGTGGGTGATCGCAAAGCGGTGTGCCTCGTCGCGCAGGCGCTGCAGGAGCTGGAGCTCGGGCGTGTCGTGGGCCAGGCGCAGCGGCGCGCGCCGGCCGGGGATGAAGACCTCCTCCAGCCGCTTGGCAAGCGAGATGACCGCCACCCCGCGGTCGCGAAACCCCTGCAGAGCGCGCAGTCCGGCGGAGAGCTGCCCCGGCCCGCCGTCGATCACGACCAGCGACGGCAGGATCGCAAAGGACTCGTTGCGCTTGGGGTCATTGGGGCTCAGGTCCTGCTCGGACTCCCAGCGCGCCAGTCGCCGGCCGAGCACCTCCTGCATCGCGGCGAAGTCGTCCGGCATGCCGTCGGTGGTCGAGCGCACGTTGAAGCGCCGGTAGTCGCTCTTCTTCGGCGCCCCGCCCTCGAAGACGACCATCGACGCGGTCGTGTTCGTGCCCATGAGGTTGGAGATGTCGAAGCACTCGATCCGCAGCGGCAGCGCATCGAGGCCGAGCGCCGCCTGCAGCCCGTCGAGCGCCTCGACGCGCTGCTGGCGGCGGCGCTCGTCGCGCAGGCGCTCCTGGTCGAGCGCGAGCGACGCGTTGCGCTCGGCGAGCTCGAGTATGCGCCGCTTGTCACCGCGCTCCGGGATGCGCACCTCGACGCGCGACGAGCGCAGCTCGCTCAAGACCTCAGAGAGCGTGTCGATCTCCTCGACCGCGCGCTGGACGAGCACCTGCGGCGGGACCGCCATCGCGTCGCCGTAGTACTGCAGGAGGAACTCCTCGGCGACCTCGCCCACCGAGTACTGCGATTCGTTGGACAGATAGAACGACTGGCGATCCGACAGCACGCCGTCGCGGATCTGGAAGACCTGCGCGTTGGCGTCGGTGCCGTCGACCGCGACCGCCACCGCATCCAGGGTGCCGACCGACTCGTTGGCGACGCGCTGGCGCTCGAGCAGCGACCGCACGGCCCTCAGGCGGTTGCGCTCCAGCGCCGCCTGCTCGAAGTCCTGCGCTGCGGCGGCATCCTTCATGCGCTGCTCGAGGTCGTTCTCGATCTGGCGGTAGCGCCCGCTCAGGAAATCCACGACGCCGTCGATCGCCGCGCGGTACTCCTGCTTGGACTGGTAGCCGACGCACGGCGCGCCGCAGCGCTTGATGTAGAAGTCCAGGCACGGCGAGCCGCTGCGCCGGCCGGGGTCGACGCCGTTGCAGGAGCGGAAGGCGAAGACCTTCTGCAGAAGGTCCAGCGTGCCCCGGACCTTCTTGGCGTTGGAGTACGGACCGAAGTAGAGGCGGTCCTTGCGGTGGCGCTCGCGGGTGAAGTACACCCGCGGAAAGTCCTCGTCCGTCGAGATCGCCAGAAACGGATAGGACTTGTCGTCGCGCAGCCGGATGTTGAAGCGCGGCTTGTACTGCTTGATGAACTGGTTTTCCGTCAGCAACGCCTCGGCCTCGGATGCGACCAACAGGAAGTCGATCTGGTGGGCCAGGTCGACCATCTCGACCGCACCGCGGGTGACGCGATTGGAGAAGTGCCCGGCGACGCGCTTGCGGATCGACTTCGCCTTGCCGACGTAGATGACCTTGCCGTTCACGTCCCGAAACAGGTAGACGCCGGGCCCGTCGGGCAGGCTGCGGCGCTGCTCGCGCAGGCGTAGGGACGCGGTCGATGGAGTGGTCGTGGCCACCCATCGAGGATAGATCGGCTCGGGCGCGTACTGTCCCGCCTGGGCGGTCTCGCCGCCCCCATTCTCAGGACGAGGCTGGACCGACCGGTTCGCCGGCGATCGCAAACCAGACGTACGCAGATTGGTCCTGGATTCCCCAGTCCTCCGCGAGCTGCTCGACGATCCACAGGCCACGGCTCCCCGCAGCAGCGGCGGGCCGCTCCTCGGCCGGAACGGCGAAGGCATCGCCCTCGTCGCTGACGTGGCCCGTCACGTAGCCATCGTCGCATCCGATCTGGAGCTCGACCTGGCCGCGTCCGTGCCGGACGGCGTTCATGACCAGCTCTGAGACCACGAGCAGGACGTCGTCGAGCGTGGACGGAGCGACGACGTGGCCCAGGCTCGTCCGGACCATCCGGCGCGCGGTCGCGCCGGCGCTTGGGCTCCGCGGCAGGCGGGCGGCAAAGCTGACACCTCGCCCGTCGCGCTGCAGTACGCGCGACTTTTCTGCGGTAGACATGGCTTCCCTTTCCAGTCGCGGTGCGGCCGGTGGGACCGCGCCCCTCCTGTTGGATGTGCCTGGATTACCCGACACGTGCCGCCCTCACGCCCGAGCGCGTTGCTGACCATGCCAATGCCGACGGTGCCGACCGGGTTAGGCTGAGACAGTCAATTGGATGAGTGCGGGGATCTTCGAGACCCGACGCCCAGCCGTCTGGAGGCCCTGGTGGCCGACCTTCCGTCTCATGATCGCTCCGCTGATTCCAACGGCGCGTCCGACGGCCAGCAACTCGGCGACGAGCAGATGCTCACCGATTCCGAACAGTCGCTGGCCGATTCCGACCAGACGCTCGCCGACTCCGATCAAACCAGCTCCGAGAGCGACCAGACGAGCGCCGATCGTGACCAGATCGCTGCCGACCACGACCAGGAGGCGAGCGACCGCGATCTCGCCCGGGGCGTAGACGGCGCAGCGCACGAATTCAGCCGCACGCTGCGCGAGCACTCCGCGCGCGAGCGCGATCAGAGCGCCGCGGCGCGACTGATGACCGCCGACCAGCGCGATGCGGGCGCGCACGCCCGCGACCTTGCGGCGCTCCTGCGCGATCAGGCCGCGGCGGCGCGGGACCTCGCGATGGCGCAGCGCGACCGGACCTACGAACACGAAGGCTCGCGTGCGCGGACGGGCGCCGACATCGTCCTGCGCGCCGCCGAGCAGCGCAAGCGCGCGGCTCGCCATCGCGCCGAGGCCGCGGAACACCGCGCCCTGGCGGCCGAGGATCGCAAGCAGGCGCTGCGCGACCGCGAGGAGGCCGCCCGCGAGCGGCTGCAGGCGCTCGGCGACCGCCAGGCGCTCGCGCGCCAGCTTACGATCGCGGAGACCGACGGCCTGACGGTGTCCGCACCCGCGTCTCCGGCCTTGCCGACCTCGACCGTGAGCTGGACCGCTGTCGCCGCACCGGCGGTGTGCTCGTCGTGGCGTACATCGAGGTCGTCGGTTTGAAGACGCTCAACGACAGCATGGGCCACGCGGCGGGCGACGACCTGCTCCAACGGGTCGTCGGGCATCTGCGGGCGCACCTGCGCTCCTATGACCTGATCATCAGGATCGGCGGCGACGAGTTTCTCTGCGCGATGACGGACATGACGCTGCTCGATGCACGCGAGCGGTTTCGCCAGGTGGCAGGGATGCTCGCGGACTCGGGTCAGGTCGGCTGGATCCGCGCCGGCCTCGCCGAGCTGGGTCCTGACGACGACGCGACGCAGCTGATCGAACGTGCCGACGCGGAGCTGAGCGCCAGCCGCGCTTGACCGCAATGCGAACATGTGTTCGCAGATGGGTGATGCCGGCAACTCGTACTCGCGATTTCAGAGGGCCCTGGCGACCGGCAACCTGCACCTGATCCGCGCAGCCGCCGCAGAGCTTCCGCAGGTGGACCTCGTCGACGCGCTTGCGGTCTGCGTGGCGATCCGCGACGCCGAGCCGCAGCGGTTCGAGCGGGCGGCGTTGCGCTGGCTGGCGCGCTACGCGGTCGAGAAGGCGACCGGCCTCGCGGACGTGCGGGCAGCGACCGAGGCCTTCTCCATCATGCTGCAGCGCCCCGAGGATGCGCTCGGAACGCTGCGCGCGCTGATCTGAGCGTGAAGCGGGCGTCGCGCGGGCAGGACGGCACCATGCGTTCCCTCCTTGCCGGCGCGCTGATTGCGATCTCCGCGACGGTCGCGGGGACGACGGCAGCCCAGGCGTCCGAACCGCCGGCCTCGATCGGTCGCGGCGGAGCGGCTGCCACGGTCGACCGGCTTGCCACGGAGGCCGCGATCGACACCCTGCGTCGAGGCGGCAACGCCACCGATGCGGCGGTGACCGCGGCGGCCGTACTCGGCGTGACCGAGCCCTTCTCGTGCGGGATCGGCGGCGGCGGGTTCATGGTCTCCTACGACGCTCACGCGGATGAGGTCACGACGAACGATCATCGTGAGCGCGCGCCACAGGCGATGGTCCCCGACTCGTTCTTCGACAACGGTGCGCCGCTGTCGTTCAGCGACGCGCGCTACAGCGGGCTGTCGGTGGGCGTGCCGGGCACGGTCCGCGGCTGGGCACGCGAGCTGCGCCGGCATGGGACGATCTCGCTCGCCGAGGCACTCGCCCCGGCGATCCGCATCGCGCGGCGCGGGTTCGTGGTCGACGCGGCGTTCGCCGCCCAGACGCAGGAGAACCTCGACTACTTCGACGACGTGCCCTCCACCGCGGCGCTGTACCTCGATCCCGACGGCACCCCGCGCGATGTCGGCACCGCGGTGCGCAACCCGGACCTCGCACGCACGTACGAGCTGATCGCGCAGCGCGGGGCGCGTGCCTTCTACCGCGGGCCGATCGCCGACGCGATCGTGGAGACGGTCCGCAACCCGCCCGTGTCGCCGACGGCGAACCACGTCTTCCGGGCGGGCGTCATGGATACGCGCGACCTGCGCACGTACACCGCCCCACAGCGCCCGCCGGTGCACTCGACCTACCGCGGCCTGGACGTGTTCGGGATGGGACCGCCCTCGAGCGGCGGCTCGACCGTCGCCGAGGCGCTGAACATCCTCGAGGGCTACGAGCTCGGTTCGATGACACGCGCTGACGCGCTGCACCTGGAGCTCGAGGCCGAGCGGCTGGCCTTCGCCGACCGCGGCGCCTACGTCGCCGATCCGGACTTCTACGACGTTCCCCTGGCGGGCCTGATCTCCAAGGACTTCGCTGCGACGCGTCGCGCGCTGATCGGCGACACGGCTGCGGTGAGCCCGGTCGACCCCGGTGACCCGCTCCCCTTCGACGGTGCGGCCGACCGCGCCGGCGAGGCGTCCGTCACGTCTACACGGGCGGGTACGACGACGCACATCACTGTCGCCGACAAACGTGGCAACGTCGTCTCGTACACGTTCACGATCGAGTCCACGGGCGGCTCGGGCCTCGTGGTGCCGGGCTACGGGTTCATCCTCAACAACGAGCTGACGGACTTCAACTTCACCTCAACGACGCACCCCAATCGCGTCGAGGGCGGCAAGCGCCCGCGCAGCTCGATGGCGCCGACGATCGTCGTGCGCGATGGCCGGCCATGGCTCGGCCTCGGCTCGCCCGGAGGCTCGACGATCATCACGACGGTGCTCGGCATCCTCGTCGACCGCATCGACCTCGGCAGCACGCTGCCGGCGGCGATCGCCGCCCCGCGCGCGAGCCAGCGCAACACGCCGGCGACCGTGGCGGAGCCGGCATTCGTCGCCTCGCCCGAGGCTGCGGCGCTCGAGGCGCGCGGGCACGTGTTCTCGGTCGCCCCGACAGCCTCCGGCGCGCGGGAGATCGGCGCCGCGACAGGGATCGAGTTCCTCGACAGGCATGGCCTGTTGGCTGCCGCCGAGCCCGTCCGTCGCGGCGGCGGCAGCGCGCTCGTGGTCCGGCCCGAGCGCTGAAAAACGCGCCGCGGTTGCGGCGCGATGTGGTTATCAGGATGCTGCTTGGGCCTCCCACGGAAGTCGTCGCCGGCGCATCCACATCCTCGGTATACTTGCTCTAGCAACTATCGCTATGCCGGCCAAAGGACCAGCCATGAACCTCGACGGCATCCACCACATCACCGCGATCACCGGCGACGCCCCGCGCAACGTCGACTTCTACACGCGCGTCCTCGGCCTGCGGATGACCGCGAAGACCGTCAACCAGGACGACCCGACCGTCTACCACCTCTTCTACGGCGACGAGAACGCGCAGCCCGGCGCCGACCTGACGTTCTTCGAGTACCCGGGCGCGGCGCCGGGCCGGCCGGGCGCGGGCATGGTGCACCGCGTCGTCTGGCGCGTTGCGTCGCCCGAGGCGATCGACTTCTGGGCCGCGCGCCTGGGCGACGACGGCGTCGAGACGCAACGACTCGACGGCGGCAGCCTGCTGTTCTCCGACCCCGAAGGGCTCGACCACGAACTTGTCCTCGATGAAAGCGGCGATGAGCCGTTGATCGCCGAGCATCCGGAGATCCCGGCCGCGCTCGCGCTGCAGGGCTTCGAGGGCGTGCGCGCCTACAGCGCCCACCCCGACGGCAGCGCCGTCGTGCTCGAGCAGCTCATGGGCGCGACGCGCCGTGCGGGTGAGGACGAGGGCTTCGAGCTGCGCGGCGAGCGCCGCGGTGGCTGGATCGCCTGGGACCCGCCGCCCGAGGCGCGCGCTCGCCAGAGCGCCGGGACCGTCCACCACATCGCCTGGGGCACGCAGGACGCCGACATGCAGAGCTGGATCGACCGCGTGACGAACGCCGGGATCCCCAACTCGGGCTATGTCGACCGTCACTACTTCCACTCGCTGTACTTCCGCGAGCCCGGCGGAGTGCTCTACGAGCTCGCTACGCGCGAGCCCGGGTTCACGGTCGACGGCCCAGTCGAGGAGCTCGGCACGAAGCTCATCCTGCCGCCGTTCCTGGAACCGCGCCGCGAGCAGATCGCGGCACGGCTGACGCCGCTGCCCGACCCGCGCGCGGCCTGGAACTCTGCGGCCGAGGCGGGTCAGCCCTAGCCTGCATGTGACGCGCGCGCCGTGGCCGGCGGCGCGCGCCCGTTCGGTGCGTGCCGGCGGCTGCCGCGGGTACGGAACGGCATCACTGAAAAGCAGGTGCGACCCGGGCGCCGCGGTCGCGCGCGTGCCGACACCACTTGCGGGGGCGTGTCGCACATGTGTTTCATGTGAACCGCTTATGACACCCTGAACGTGGTACCGCCGTGGTGTCGCTTTTGTGTTCTGTGTGAACACTGTCGCGACACGACGTCGGTGCGATCGCCCGATCATTCGACCAGCCGCACCTCGAGCCCGCCGCCCGCGACAACCTCCCCCGCCCCACCCAGCAGCCCGAGGACACGCGCGACGTAGCCGCGGGTCTCCGCGTAGGGCGGCACGCACCCACACGCGGCGACGGGCGCTGAGCCGGCGTTGTAGGCCGCCAGAGCAAGCGGGACCGCGCCGAACCGGCGCAGCAGGTCGCGCATGAGGTGTGCCTGCGCTTCGATCGAGGCGGCCGCGTCGAACGGATCGCGCAACCCGAGCGCCGCCGCGGTGCCCGGCATGAACTGCGAGATCCCCTGGGCGCCCGCCGGGGAGCGCGCGAACGGGTTGAAGTTCGACTCGGCCATGATCTGCGCGGCCAGCAACGAGGCCGAGACGTTCCACCTCTGGGCGGCGCGGGCGAGCGGCACCGCGAACTGCGCCGGCACAAAGGATGGTGCTCCCTGCGCGGTCTCACCGTCGCCCCCGGCGACGCCCGCTCCGAAGCCGACCGAGGACGAGCCGGCGTTGAGGGTGAAGCCAAAGTGCCACTTTTCCCATGAATACCGTTGAATGAAGTGAAAGCGCTTGGCGTTGACGCTCAGCCAGCCGTACGCCGCCGGCGGACCGAGGTCGAGCTCCGTGCCCAGGCGATGCAGCGATCGGCCCGGCGGCGCGACCCACTTCGGGTCCGGGTGGCGCGCGAAGAGGGCCGCCTGCTCGACATTGGAGCGAAAGCCGCTCACGACGACGAGCGAGACGCCGTCGGCGCGTGCCGCCGCCTGCATCCGATCGAAGGCGGCCGCCACGTCCGGCCGCATCGGCTTGCCCTGACGATGCGCCAGGGGACCGCTGTACTCGCCCGTACCGGCGCCCGCTGACACGAGCTCCGCGGGCGGCGCGAGCTCGGCCTCGGCGACCGCTCCGGCAGCCACCCGCCCGCGTGCGCCCACCTTGATGTCGTCGCGCACCTCGACCCGCACCCGCACCGGCGCGAACGTGTCCGCGTCCGGGAAGCTCACGCGCACGTCGCGCGAGCCGTTGCGCTGCGCCGTGTGCAGCGCGACCGCGCGACCGCGTCGCAGATAGTCCGCCCGCTCGAGATGGGCGCCGTTGGAACGCCCGCCGAGCATCCGCGGCTCGAACAGCCCCGGATAGGAGTCGTGCATCGCCCGTGCACCGGCGAGCGCCGCGAGATCCGCGGCGCGCTGCTCGTCGCTCTGCACGCCGATGCCGCGAGCGATCGCGCCGAGGACGAACGCTCCGAGCAACATGGCCAACGTCAGCCCGAGCAGCAGGACCGTCGCCTGCCCGGCCTCACCCTCGCGTGCCCGCATCTCGTTCACGAGAGCGCCTCGATCGGCCGCGACAGTGTCCGTCGCGCCGAGGGCAGCAGCAGCACGCCGGCCGCCGCCAGCGAGCGGCCCGGGTGCGCCGGCGGGACCTCGCATGCCACGCTACGCGCCAGGCCCGCCACCGCGAGCCGCGCCAGCGCCGGGTCGGAACCCGGCGACACCGCAACGACGACGAGATCCTGCGCGGCCAGCAGCTCGTCGAACGCCGCCGCGCGCGGACCGGCGAGAGCGAGCACCGTCGGCGCCGCGCCGGCCGCGGCCAGCACCCGCGGCGCCTCGGCTGCCGCGTCCTCGCACGCCGTCGCCAGCGACACGATCACAAGCCGGCCCGAGCCGCGGGCGACGTGACCGCGCGCGCCCAGCGATGCTGCCAGCCGAGCAGCGGCCGGCAGCGCCGGAGCATGCCACTGTTGCCGGCCGGATTGCGCCGCCCAGACGCAGACGACCGCCGCCGACGCCCGCTCGCGGCGCGCAAGCGCGAGACCGAGACCGGCCGCGAGTGCTGGTGCGTCGTCCGGTGGCGCCAGCAGCGCCACGCAGGCGGGCACGCGCGGCGGGGAGACCGCGCACGCCCGCGTCGGCGGAGCACCGGCGGGGGCGGCGTCCGCACGTCGCCGGCGCCGTTCGGCTGAGGCGGCGCTCCCGCCGGGCGCTGTCCGCTCGGCAGCCGGCACCACGAAGTGCTCCGCGATCCGCCGCCTGACGCTCATCGCGAAGACACCGGGCCGGCATCGGCCTCACCGGTCGCCTCGAGCATCCGGGCGAGTCCGGGCAGGAAGGCGCGTGGGCGCAGGCGCACGTGCACCCGCCGCGCCTCCAAACGGACATGGAAGCGTCCACCCGCCCAGCCGGGCACGGCCTCGCGCGCCGCCTGCCTCGGGTCCGCGCCCTGCAGCAGCGCGACAGCGGCGGCCTCAGCCGAGTGATCGGCCAGCTCGCGTGCCGCCCCCGCCGCCAGCAGCTGCGCCGCGGCCAGCAGCACCGCGACGATCAGCGGCGCCAGTGCGACGAGCTCGACCGAGGCCTGGCCGGTTTCCCCGCGGAACATCGCGTTCATCGGCCCTGGTCCTGCAGATGAGCGCGGGCAGAGACGGTCGCCAGGCGCCCAGAGCCGACGATCGACGGCACCCCGATCGCCACCCGCACACCCCCGCCGGACCGCTCTCGCCGGACGTCGAGACCGTGCTCCAAACGTGCCGGCAGCGCCCGCCGAGCCGCCGCGCGCTCGTCGCTGCCGACCGCGCCGGCCCGCGCCGCCGCGCGGGCCGCGGAGCCGGCAAGCCAGACCGCTTGGCCGGCGACGATGCCCTGCCAGAGCAGACCTGCAAGCACCGCCATGAGCGGCAGCAACGCGACGAGCTCGACGGACGCCTGGCCGTGTTCGGAGCGAGCGGCGGACATGCCCGGCAGCCTCGCGCGGCGCGCGTCACGGATCTACACGCGTATGTGACAAATCGCGCGCGAACGCGTGACGACATCGCTCACGTGTAGGAGCGGTGGTGCTGCCAGACGAGGTACAGCGTGTACGACGCTCCGCCGATCAGCGCAAACCAGACAACCGCCCCGGCCGGCGTGTCGAACAGCCTGCCCGTGATCGCCACCGTCACGATCGCGATGCCGACGGCGGCATACAGCGCGAAGCGCCACTGATCACCGAGGGCGAAGATCTCGCCGCGAAAGCGGCGGTAGAGCATCGCGCAACCCAGCGCCATCAGCACGATGAAGATCGCGTTGAGCAGCTGCATGACGAAGCCCGCGCCCTCTCCGCCCCCTGGAATCAGCCAGACGGCGAGCCCGAGCAGGACGATGACGCCGATGTTGCGTGCGGTCTCGATCGACACGCCGTAGAGGCTAGTGGGCGCGGCCGGCAGTTGCGTGAGGTTTCCGGGATGTGCCTGACGGGCGCGCCGGTGCCCGCGTTGGTGGGTCCGGGTCCACCAGCACGAAGGCCCGGCACCGTAAGCATCGATGAAGGCGTGGCCTCCGTGCGTTCGCCGGGGCGGGACGGGCAATCGGTAGCGCCGCGGTAGCTCTGGTGCGGGATATCGCTGCTCACGTGCCGCGACCGGCGGCGGCTCAGGAACCACAACTGGTGGAACGCCCCGCTGTCGAGATCAGGCGAAGGTGCGCGCCGGCTTGCGCTCATCGGCGCCCGGCGGCTTCGGCTCGGCAGCCACGACCGGGGCGGGCGCAACCCCAGGCACCGGCAGATCCGACGCCGCCACGGCCGCCGCGATCTCCGCCTCGACGGCAAGCTCCGCGGCGAAGCGGTAGCCCACGCCGAAATGCGTGTGGATGTAGAACCAGTCGGGCGAGACCCGCAGCAGCTTGGAGCGCAGCTTGCGCACGAAGACGTCGACCGAGCGGTCGCCGTGGGCCATCGTGTAGCCCCACACGCGCTGGTAGATCTCCTCGCGCTCGAGCACCCGTCCCTCGGCCGCGGCCAGCAGCTGGATGAGCTCGAACTCGCGCCGCGTCAGATCCACCGAGCGGCCGTGTGCGAACGCCTGGAACTGGTCGGCGCGAATCTCGATCTCGCCGGCGAGCACGACCGCAGCGACATCGGGGCCCTCCGAGAGACGCCGGCGGCGTGCGACGGCCTCGATGCGTGCGATCAGCTCCTCGGGGTGGCAGGGCTTCGTGACCCAGTCGTCGGCGCCCATGCGCAGGCCGCGCACGCGCTGAGCGACCGTCGACTGCCCGGTGCAGATGATCAGCGGCAGCGAGGGCAGCTCCCGGCTCACCCGCTCGAGGTACGGCCAGGCTTCCTGCCCGAGCAGCGCAAGGTCGATGACGAAGGCCCCGAGGCGCATGGCGACGAGCCGCTCGACGGGCACGGCGCCGGTGAGGACGATGTGTTCCCACCCAAGGCGGTCCAGGCGCTTCGTCAGAACCTGCACGAAGCCGGTGTCGCCGTCACTCACGGCGACGCGCAGCGCGTCTGCTGCGGTGATGTTCGTATCACTCATGTACGAGCGAAGTGTAGGGGCGCAGGCCGACGCGCACCTAGCACGAAGGCTAGGCGGTTACAGGATTTTCACAGACCGAAGACCGCAAACAGCGCGCGGTTCAGGGCGCGGCCACGTGCGAAGCATCGGAGAATTCGCGGAACAGGCCGGTCACGACGAAGGCGGTCTGCTCGCCGATATCGACCGCGTTGTCGCCGATCCGCTCGAGCGCGCGGGCCACCATCGTCATGATCATCGCCCACTCGCGCACCTCCGCATCGTCGCCTGCCTCCAGCGCGAGCCGGAAGATCTCGCGGTTCAAGCGGTTGGTTGCGACGTCACGCGCGACGAGATCCTCGGCCATCGGGACGTTGCGCTCCGCGAAGCTGCGCTTGCACTGAACCACCTCGGCACGCGCGATCTGACCCATCTGCAGGATCTTGCACAGGATGTCGCTGTCGATCGGCGGCTCATGTCCGCTGAGCGGGATGAGCTTGGCGACGTTGACGCACTGGTCGCCCATCCGCTCGACGTGCTTGATGACATGCAACAGGGCCGCCACGAGCCGCAGGTCGCCGGCGACCGGCGACTGCAGCGCCAGCAGCGAGAGGATCCCCTGGTGCACCTCCAGGTAGCGGCCGTCGAGGCGGTCGTCGTCGGCGATGACGATCTGCGCAAGCTCGACATCCTGGTGCGCGACGGCTTCGAGCGCGCGGTCGAGTTGCTCGATGACGAGGTCCAGTCCTCCCAGCGCATGATGCTCGAGCTCGGCGAGCTGGTGCTGGAAGTGGCGGCGCTCCGGCATACCGGAAGGTGCCATTACCCGAACTTCCCGGTGACGTACTCCTCGGTTCGCTTGTCGTCTGGTGCCGTGAAGATCTTCTCGGTGGCCGCGAACTCCACGAGCTTGCCGACGCGCTTGCCCTCTTCGAGCTTGTCGACGTTGTAGAACGCGGTGCGATCGGACACGCGCGCGGCCTGCTGCATGTTGTGGGTGACGATGACGATCGAGTAATTGCGCTTGAGCTCGAGCATGAGCTCCTCGATCGCGCCCGTGGAGATCGGGTCCAGCGCCGAGCAGGGCTCGTCCATGAGGATCACGTCGGGCTCGACCGCCATCGTGCGGGCGATGCACAGTCGCTGCTGCTGGCCGCCGGACATGCCGAAGGCGTTGGTCTTCAACCGGTCCTTGACCTCGTCCCAGAGCGCGCCTTTGCGCAGCGCGGTCTCCACGATCTCGTCCATGTCGCCCTTCATGCCCAGCACGCGCGGGCCGAAGGCGATGTTCTCGTAGATCGACTTGGGAAACGGGTTGGGCTTCTGGAAGACCATCCCGATCCGCTTGCGCACCTGCACCGGGTCGATGTCGGCCGCGTAGATGTCCTGGTCGTGGTAGAGGACCGTGCCGCTGACGCTGGCACTGGGGATGAGGTCGTTCATGCGGTTCAGGCAGCGCAGCAACGTCGACTTGCCGCAGCCCGACGGGCCGATGAACGCCGTGATCTCGTTCCGGACGAGATCGAAGGTGACGTTCTCGACTGCGGGGATCCCGCCGTAGGAGACCTGGACGTCCGTCAGCGAGAAGATCGCCTCCTGTGCCGCCGGCTGATGCGCCGGCGCGTCCTGCGCCGGTTGCACCGTCGGCATGTTCGGTCTGGCGCTCACGTCGCCACGCGCCTGCGCGGCCGCATCGGATTGCGTCGAGTCCATGTCGTCACCATTCGTGGTTGTAGCGGGTTCGTGAAGAACGCGTCATGCGCGTCACCACTTCTGCTCGTAGCGGTTTCTCAGGTAGATGGCCACGGAGTTCATCAGCAGCAGGACGACCAGCAGCACGACGATCGCGCCGGCCGCGAGAATCTGGAACTCCGGGCGCGGCTCGCCGGCGGCCTGGAAGATCGCGATCGGCAGCGCCGAGAACTGGCCGTCGATCGTCGGATCGGTCAGCCGGAAGGCGATCGCGCCGACGAGGATGAGCGGCGCGGTCTCGCCGATCGCCCGTGACAGCGCGAGGATGACGCCGGTGGCGATGCCCGCCAGCGCGCCCGGCAGGACCATCTTCCAGATCGTCTGCCACTTCGTCGCACCGAGCGCGAGTGCGCCCTCGCGGATCGACGACGGCACGGCGCGGATCGCCTCGCGCGAGACGATGATCACGACCGGCAGGACGAGCAGGCCGAGCGTGAGCGCTCCTGCCAGCAGCGTCGGCGATCCCTCTCCCAGGCCCCAGATGTCGATCGGGCCGCGGACGATGAAGGCGAGGCCGAGGATTCCGTAGACGACCGAGGGCACCGATGCGAGGTTCTGGATGTTGACCTCGATCATCCGGTTGTACCAGCGATTCGGGTCGGCGAACTCCTCGAGGTAGACGGCGGCCGCGACCCCGATCGGCACGATGAACGCCGCGCACAGCACCATCAGGTACAGCGTCCCGATCAGAGCGGGACGGATCCCGGCCTGCTCCGGGAACAGGCGCGAGGGGAAGTTCGTGAGGAAGTCCAGCGTGATCAGCGGCACGCCGTCGATCGCGACGTCGACGAGCAGCACGCCGAGAAACAGGACCGCGATGAAGAGGCACAGCAGCAGGGCCGCCCGGAACAGCAGGTCCTTGATGCGGTCGCCGCTGGAGGCGCGCTCGACGACCTTGCGGGTGATGGCTGTCTCGGCGACGGCCACTACTCGTACACCTGCCGGTACTTGCGCACGAAGCGGATCGCGATGAGGTTGAGCACGAACGTCATCACGAAGAGCGTGGTGCCGACGGCGAAGATCGTCGCGTAGGCGACGCTGCCGGCCGAGACATCGGCGCGCGCGACGTTCGCGATGAAGGCCGCCATGTTCTGGTGGGCGACCGTCAGATCGAAGGTCAGGTTGGGGTTGTTGCCGCTCGCGACGAGGATGACGACGGTCTCGCCGATCGCCCGCGACGCGCCCAGCACGAGCGCGGCGACGATGCCCGACAGCGCCGCAGGGAACACGACGCGCACGACGACCTGCCATTTCGCGGCGCCCAGGCCAAAGGCGCCCTCGCGCAGGGACTGGGGCACGGCCGACATCGCGTCCTCGCTGACCGACGCGATCGTGGGCAGCACGAGGATCCCGAGGATGATGCCACCCGACAGGCCGTTGAAGACCTGCAGGTCGATGCCGAGCTGGTCCTTCAGCAGCGGCGTGAAGAACGTCAGCGCGAAGTAGCCGAAGACGATCGTCGGGATGCCGGCCAGCACCTCGACGATCGGCTTGAAGATCTTGCGGATCCGGGGGGACGCGTACTCGGCGAGGTAGACGCCGACGCCGAGGCCGAGCGGTATGGCCACGAGCAGTGCGATCAGCGTCAGGTACAGCGTGCTCCAGATCAGGGGAGCGACGCCGAATGACTGCGATGCGCCGCCCGCGAGCGGAGCCCAGTCCGTTCCGAAGAAGAAGTCCCGGAACGGGACCTCACCGAAGAACTTCGACGACTCCGTGAGGAGCGTGATGACGATCCCCGTCGTGGTGAGGACCGACAGGACGGCGGCGCCGGCGAGCAGGATCTTGATGGCCTGCTCGCCGACTGAGCGGCGCGTGCGGACCCGGGTCAGGCTGGGGGGAGCCGATCCGGAGCCACTACGCGCTGAAAGCTCTTGTCCGCCGTCCACGTCGGTCGCGCTAGCTCGTAGGCGCCGCGACAGGCGTCGCGCCCTCGAGGTTGGCCTTGGCCTTCGTGAGCAGCTCGTCGGTCAGCGGCACGTAGTCGGCTGCCGTGACGACCTTCTCGTTGTTGTCGAGGATGTACTGGACGAATGCCTTGACCTCGGGCTTCGCCACCGACTCCGTGGTCGGGTACATGAACAGCGGCCGCGACAGCGGCGTGTAGCTGCCGTCGGCGATCGTCGCGATCTCCGGCTTGACGCAGCCGTCACCGCCGTCGACCGCGAGGATCTTCAGCTTGTCCTTCTGCGAGTCCGCGAAGGCGAAGCCGACGTAGCCGAGCGAGCCGGACGTGCCCTCGATGCCGGTGACGATCTGGTTGTCGTCGGCCGACGTCTGGACGTCCTTGGTCCGCTGCTCGGCGTCCGTCTCGAGCACCGCCTCGGTGAAGTAGTCGTACGTACCCGACTCCGTGCCCGGGGTGAAGAACGAGACCTTCTGGTCGGGGAAGCCGGCGCCGAGCTCCTTGTAGTTGGTGATCTTCGACTTCGGATCGAGCAGCTTCTTGAGATTGGCCGTCGTGATGCAGTCATCGGGGATCGCGAGATCCTTGTGCGTGACGACCGACAGCCCGTCGATGCCGACCTGCACCTCGACCGGGGTGATGTTCTTCTTCGCGCACGCGTCGAACTCGTCCTTCTCGATGGCGCGCGAGGCGTCTGCGATCTGCAGCTCGCCGCGGCAGAACTTCTCGAACCCGTCGCCGGTGCCGACGCCGCCGACGCTGATGTCGACGTTCGGAGCCTCGGCCGCGAAGAGCTCGACGGCCGCCTCGGCGACCGGCTGGACCGTCGACGAGCCGTCGATGCGAATCGAGCCGCTGAGGTC
>DATLNO010000057.1:0-3153 GCA_035536715.1 Solirubrobacteraceae bacterium | reverse complement strand
GCTGACCGGGGTGCTGTTCAACACGACGCTGAGCGACATGGAGACCGGCTACAAGGCGTTTCGCTCCGACGTCCTGCGCGACCTGCGCCTCACGCAGGACGACTTCGCGATCGAGCCGGAGATCACCGGCGAGGTCTGCCGTCGCAAGCTGCGCATCTACGAGATGCCGGTCGCCTACTACGGACGCACATACGCAGAGGGCAAGAACATCACGTGGCGCGACGGATTCAAGGCGATCGGCGTGCTGATCCAGGTCCGGCTGCGACGACGGTGAGCGAGCGCCGCGGCCTGCAGCCGTTGCTCGTGGCGGTGGGCCTGCTCGTCACGGTCGCGTGCATGTACTTCGCGGTCCGCGGAGTCGCGCTCGACGAGGCAGTCGACGCGCTGCGCGGCAGCGACCTGCTCTGGCTCGTACCGACCGTGCCGGTCTTCGCGTTCGCGGTCGGGCTGCGGGCGGTGCGCTGGTGGTCGCTGTTCGAACACTCCCAGCGCCCGCCGCTGCGGTCGATCAGCTACGCGCTGCTGATCGGCTACTTCTTCAACAACATCCTGCCCGCGCGCGCCGGCGAGGCCGCGCGGGTGATCGCCCTGCACAGGCGGGCGGGGACGCCGAAGGCGGAGGCAGCCGGGACGGTCGTGATCGAGCGGCTCTTCGACGTGCTCGCGCTGCTGATCATCCTGTTCGCCTGCTATCCGTGGCTGCCGGAGATCACGTGGCTGCGCGCAGCCGCGATCTTCGGCGCCGTCATCGTGATGGTGCTGCTCGCACTCGTCTTCGTCGTCGTGCGCCATGAGGAGCGCGCCGTGCGCTTGGTGCTGTCGCCGCTGCGGCGGGTCAAGCGCGAAGGCGTCGCCGAGCGCCTGGAGGCGGCGGCAGCCAACGCGAGGCGCGGACTCGTCGCGCTGCGCAGCCCGCGGATCGCGCTGCGCGCGATGGTGCTGACGATCGCGTCGTGGGCGATGCTGGGCGCGTCGTACGCGATCCTCACGAACGCCTTCGCGCTCGACGTGCCGCTCGTGGCGGGCATGCTCGTGACGGTCGCGATCAACCTGTCGCTCGTGCTGCCCTCCTCCCCCGCCGCCCTCGGCGTCTTCGAGGCGGCGACCGTGATCGCGCTGCGCGCTTTCGACGTGCCCCACGCCGAGGCGCTCTCCTACGCGCTCGTCCTGCACCTGCTCAACCTCGTCCCGTTTCTCGTCATCGGCGGAGCACTGCTTGGCCCGGGCGCGCTGCGCTCACGCCGGTAGCCTTGGAGGCGATGGCCGACGAACCCAAGCGCAAGACCGGGACGCCGCCGACGAACCTGCGCGACGCCGTCGGGGGCCCACTCGGCATGGCCGAGACCTCGCTGCCTGCGGTCGCGTTCATCATCGCCTATACCGCGTCCGGGTCGGACACGAACACGGCGGCGATCGTCGCGGTCGGGCTCGCGCTCGTCCTGTCGCTCGCGCGGATCGTCAAGCGCGAGTCGCCGGTCTACGCGCTCTCGGGCCTTGTCGGCGTCGCGTTCGCGGCATTCGTTGCCACCCGCAGCGGACGCGCGGAGGACTTCTTCCTGCCCGGGCTGTTCGCCAACGCCGCGTACGCCGCGGCGTTTCTCATCTCACTCGCGGTGCGCCGGCCGCTCGTCGGGATCATCGTCGCGTCGCTCGACGGCGAGGGCAGCGAGTGGCGTCAGGACGCGATGCGCGTGCGCGCATTTGTGCGCGCGACCTGGCTTTGGGCGGGGCTGTTCGGACTGCGGCTGCTCGTGCAGCTGCCGCTGTACCTCGCGGGCGCGGTGGTCGCACTTGGCGTGGCGAAGACGGCGATGGGGCTACCGCTGTTCGGCCTTGGCCTGTGGCTGACCTGGCTGCTCGTTCGGCGTCACCGGGGCCCGGTGGCGCCGGCGCAGGCCTGAGGACGCGCGAAAGTCTTGTCAGCGAGGGCTGCCCGACCTCCGGCGCGCTGAAGGGCAACGTCGAGATCACGGTCGAGGCGACGCTTACGTAGCCACGCGCTCGAGGTGGCTCAGCACGAGTTGCGCCACCTCATCCGGCTGGTCGAGCGCGAGCAGGTGCCCGGCGTCGGCGATGTGGTGCAGCGTTGCGTCCGGCAGATCGCGCTCCAGGCGCTCGGCGATCTGGGTGAAGTCGACGACGTCGCGGTCGCCGACGGCGATCGTCGTGGGCATGCGGATCGTACTCAGGCGGGCTGAGACCGGTGGCTCGAGCTCCTCGGGATCGGCGCCCTCGCGCAGCTGCAGGTCGAATGCCGCGCGCTGCATCACCGCGACGAGCTCGCGCACCTCCGGCGTGCTGTCCTGAGCCCACATCTTCACGTTGATCTCGACCGCGTCGTCGATCCGGCCGACCGTGATCGCCTTCTCCTCGGCCTCCGCGAACGCAAGCAGCTCTGGCGACGGCTCGATATCCGGGAGCGCGGGCGCGAGCAGCACGAGTGACGCCACGCGTTGCGGTTGGGCCGCCGCCAGCTCGAGCGCGATGAGGCCACCGAACGAGGCCCCGACGACGTGCGCCTCGGCGACGTCCAGTGCGTCGAACAGGCCGGCGATATCGCCCGCCGGGTCGAACGTCCCCTTGGTCGAGCGCGTGCGCCCGAACCCGCGCATGTCGAACCGGACGACGCGATGCGACGGCGTGAGCGCGGGTAGCACGGGCTCCCACATGCGAGCGTCGGCGACACCCGCATGAACGAGCACGACCGGTGGGCCGTCGCCATCGGACCACCAGGCGAACCGAGCGCCATCGACTTCTGCGTACTGAGGGTCGGACATTGCGCCACGGTACCGGTCCGGTGTGACGGCGCCAGTGGGTCGACCCGCGAGCGTGTGCGGCATGCGAAGTGGCCGCCGGCTGGCGCACACATCCGCCGCGCACTGCGGGTCATCGGGCCGTCGCGCGCGCGCTCGGCCTCGTGCCGCCGTCGCGCGTCGGCTCGGGCTCGGCCGGCGCGATGCAGCGCGCCGCGCCCGCCGCATAAAACGCGAGACCCCCCTCGCCCGCGCGGCCGCGCGGCATCGACCCCGTTCCGCCGGAGATGCTGTTCACGAGCGCCCCGGCACAGCGCCGACGCCCCATGTGAACACCTAGGCGTGGAACTCGGCGAGCCGGTCGGCCTGCGCGCGCAGCTCACGCTGTGTGGCCGCGTCG
>DATLNO010000056.1:0-6840 GCA_035536715.1 Solirubrobacteraceae bacterium | reverse complement strand
GGGCGCGCGGCGCTCGATCGATCCCGGGCAGCGGTTGTTGCGACCGGTCTTCAAGCCCGCGCTGAGGATCAGGGTGCGCAGCTCCGCGGGGATCGGGACGGCGTTGAGCAGCGGTCCGAGCGTGAAGCCGTTGAGCGCGAGGCCCGCGCGGGAGAAGTTGCCCAGCGCGTCGTAGGCGCCGCTCGTCGAGAAGTCGTCGAACCAGCCGACGAGGTCCGGCGCGTAGGGCCGCAGGAACGCGATCTGCTTCGTCGCGCCCTCGAAGGCCTTGATCGTCTCCGGGAACGCTCCGGGCCGCTGCTCGCCGTTGCGCTCGGCGGACCGGTTGGCGATCCGGTCCAGCGCCGGCTGACGGCGCAGGAGCTCGACGAGGTCGTTGTCGGCGCCGGGGCGCCTGACGGTCTGCGACAGCTCACGGATCACCGGCCGGGCGTCGCGGGCGAACGGGCGCAGCTGGGCCATCAGTGGGATCAGGCTGTCGCGGACGACCGGCTTGGCGTCGTCGACGAGCGGGTCGAGATCATCCAGCGCCGAGCGCAGGTTCACGAACGTCGTGTTCGCCTTGCGCATGACGTCGGGCAGCAGGCCGATGGATTCGCCGAGCGCCTCGCCGTTGGAGGTCAACGCCGAGGTCGTCGTCGCAAGGTCGCGCGTCAGGTCGGCGAGGACGCCATCCTGCGCGGAGACGTCTGTCACCAGGCGCGACGTCTCGACGATGAAGCGCTCGAAGTCCGGGGTGCTGCGGTTCAGCTCGGCGAACAGCTGCGAGGAGGACGACAGCGCCGGGTTGAAGTAGCGCAGCGCCTCGTTGGCCTCCTCCTCGTTGCCGGCCTGGAAGTCGCGCAGGAAGGCGACGCTCTTCTGGACGCCCTTGCGGGCCTCGGGATCGAACGTGTTGAAGATCTGGTCGAGGTCGACCGCCGCCGCGGTGTTCTCGGTCGGCAGCGTGCCGCCGTCGTCGATGTCGGCGCCGTCGGCGGGCCCCAGCTGCAGGTCGACGTAGCGGTTCGCAACGCCCGACAGCGACGTCTGGCGGATGATCGCGCGGGTCCCGCGGCGCAGCGGGTGGTAGCCCTCGGCGTCGATCGAGAGCGTGACGCGGGCCGTGCCGGCGTCGGTCAGGACGATCTCACCGACGGAGCCGACCGGGCTGCCGGCGACCTTCACCTGGTTGCCCTTCACGAGCTGGCTGGCCGACACGAAGTCGGCGTGGACTGTGTAGCTGCCGGCGCCTGCGAGGACGAGCACGAGCACGACCACAACGAGGGCCGCGAGCACCGCACCCACTCCGATGATCGGCCCTCTCCCCTCCGTAGGAAGCACTAGATCACCAATGTAGACCCCCGGAGCCGCAGCCAGCGCCGGTGCTCCTCGAACTCCGGGCAGTGTTGGCTCACAAGGGCCCAGAATCCGTGCGAATGGTCCATGACGCGCAGGTGACAGGCCTCGTGCCAGACGACGTAATCGAGCACGGGCTCGGGTGCCAGCAGCAGCCGCCAGTTGAAGCTCATCGCGCCGCTCGTCGAGCACGAGCCCCAGCGCGTGCGCTGCCCGCGGATCGACAGCTTCGTGTACCTCGCGCCGAGTGCCTGCGTGGCTGCGTCCAGGCGCGGCCCGATCTCCTTGGCCGCAGACCGGCGATACCAGCGCTCGATCGCGGCGGCCGCCAGCTCGGGGTCCGCCGGGACGAGCAGGGTGTCGCCCCTGCGGTGCGCGCGGGTGCGCTCCTGCTCGGGTGAGAGCGCCAGCGGCATGCCGAGGTAGGGAAGGGTGGCGCCGCGCGCGGCGAGCACCGCCTGCGCCGCGTCCGCCTCGCGCAGACGGCGCTCGATCCAAGGGCGCAACTGGACGATGGCGGCCGGCGCCGCGCTCGCGGGGCTGCGGCGTGGCAGTACGACCTCGATATCGCCGCGCGCGTCGACGCTCACCCGCACGCGTGAGGCGCGGTCGGAGCGGCGGATGCGGTACGGGAGGTCGTCGTCTGCGTTCATTCGGATTTCCGTGGTGAACCCTTGCACAGGACCACAGGGTCGGCGTGCGGCGCGCACGACCATAATGCCGGGGGTGTCGGAGCAATCGATCGTCAATCTTCCACCGGGTGTCCGTGCGCCGTTCGACGTCTACGTCAACGGGGTGCACCAGGAGCTGGGCCGCGACTTCGCCGTGCAGGACAGCTCGCTCGTCTTCGGGCGTGAGCTGAAGAAGGAGGGCAAGCTCGGCTTCTGGCGCTGGTTTCTCGGCGCGTGGGGCGTCGGGACGTATCGCCAGAACGACTCCGTGGACGTGCGCTACGAGCGCGACGGCCACCCGGTGTTGCTCGAGGGACTGGACATCGAGCAGGGGTGACCGCAGGCGCCGGGCGTGCCGGGCAACTGCTGCCGGCTCTTGCAGTCGGGCTGATCCTGGCGGACTCCTCCGTCGTCACGCTCGCGCTGCCGGCGATCCTGCGCGACTTCGACGCATCGGTGAACGGCGTCGCATGGGTGCTGATCTCGTTCAACCTCGCGCTCGCGCTCGTCGCGCTGCCCGGGGCGTTCATGGTCGGCCGGGACGCCCGCCCCGCGTTCGCCGTTTCGACGCTGCTGTTCGCGGTCGCCTGCCTCGCCTGCGCGTTGGCGCCGTCGCTTGATGCGCTGATCGCGGCACGGGTGGCGCAGGGCATCTTCGGTGCGGTCGCGGTCGCCTCCGCGCTGGCGCTGCTGACCGTCTCGGCGGGGCGTGAGCGCGCGCTGACGCTGTGGGCGTCGGCGGGTGTGCTCGGCGCCGCCGTCGGCCCCGCTGCGGGTGGCGTGCTCACCGAGGCACTGTCCTGGGAGGCGATGTTCGCGCTGCAGGTGCCGCTGGCGCTGCTGACGCTCGCGGGGGCACGTGGCGAGTTTCGATCCGCGGCGGCCCAGAAGTCGCCACCAGGGCGCGGCAACCGGCCGGCGGTCCTGCCGCTCGTTGCTCTGGTGCTCGCATCCGCCGCGCTCTCGGCTGCGCTGTTCCTGCTCGTGATCCTGCTCATCGAGGGCTGGCGCCAGACGCCGGCTGTCGCGGCGCTGACCGTGAGCGTGATGCCGATCGCCGCGCTGCGTGCCGGCCGCTGGGCGCGTGGGCGCCACGGCCTCGCGCCGGCCGTCGCCGGCTCGCTGCTCGTCGCCGGAGGCCTCGCGGCGCTCGGGCTGATGCCCGGCGCAGAGCCGTACTGGACGTTCGCGCCGCAGCTTGCGATCGGCGCCGGCCTGGGCCTTGCGCTCGCGACGCTGATCGGCGCGAGCGTCGCAGGCGCGTCCGCGCTCGCGGGCCCCGCGGCGTGGACGGTCGCCGCGCGCCACGCCGGCATCGTCGTGGGGCTGCTGGCGTTGACGCCGATCTTCACCGCCGACCTCGACACCGTCCGCGCGCCGACGGAGCGCGCCGGCCTCGCGCGCGTGCTCGATGCGCCGCTGTCGCTGAAGGCCAAGATCGCGGTCGCGCGGCGGCTGGACGCCGAGATTGCCGCGACCGGCGGCCAGGAGCTGCCGGACATCGCGGCGGCCTTCCGCGGCGTGGAGGTCGACGCACGCGAGCGCTCGGCGCTCGCTGCGCTCCGCGCCGATCTCGAGGAGGAGCTCGATCGCGGCGCGACGCAGGCGTTCAGCAGCTCGTTCCTCGCCGCGGCGCTGCTCGCGCTTCTGGCCGCGGGTGCCGCGTTCCTCGGTACGGCGATTGCGCGCGGTTCACGCAGCGGGGCACCGTCGTCGAACGGCAGCGCGGTCGCGCGGCTGGCGGTCGCGGTTCCCGCCGCCGCTGTCGTCGCGACGCTGCTCGCCGCGTCGTACCTGGCACTCGGCGGGGCCGACCTCGGGCCGAGCGCGGTCGCCGATCCGTGCGGCGAGCGCGCCCGGCCGGCGGGCGTCGAGCGCACGCAGCTGGCGGCGCTCGCAACCCTGGACGGCGCGGCCTGCAAGCTCGGTTCGTCACGCGAAGACCTCCTGCGCATGCTGCTCACGAATCGCCGACCGCCCGGCGGCGGGGAGGACGAGCTCGCGGATGCGTTCATCGCGGGCGTCGAGCGGGCGCAGCAGGAGGGCGCGCTCGGCACCATCGAGGCGGCGGTGCTGAAGCTCGGCCTGCGCGCTCGTGCCCTGACCGGGATCCTCGGGCTGCTCCTGCCCGGCTCGTAGCCGCGGGGCGGCCCCCGCCCGTGCCGAGCGCGTGGTGGTGATCAGCGCGGGGCGCCGTGTACGGGTTCGTCCGTTTGCTGAACGGCATCGACGCGGATGAAGACGGAACGAGCCGGACCCGAGGCACCGTCTCGCGTTCGGGTATCACCGTCCAGATGTTTGAGCGGGACCAGCGCAATGGGCTCGGCCTTCGCGTACGCCTCGATCACCACAGCGATGTCTGAGCGGGACGCGACCCGTGGCGCAGCCTTCGCGTACCGCTCGATCACGCGCGGGACCGTCCGCCTCCGGCCCAGGCCTGATCGATGCCGTCCGGCCACGCCCAGCTCTCCAGCAGCCGCGCCGAACGGCTCGCCGCTATGCCACAACCCAGCGCTCGGGCTCCTCGCCCGTGCGGCGCACTACGCCGATGGCCTCCAGGTGGCCCAGGTAACACAGCGTCTCGGGCAGCCACCAGGCCGCCGTCAGCTGCGTCAGCTCCTGGCCGTAGAGCAGCGGCACCACGTCGTACGCGGTGATCGGCCCGTGCTGGGCGACCGCAGCGCGCACGATCTCCAAGCGCTGCATGACGAGCGCCCGGTTGGCCTCGATGTGCGCCTCGACGTCGGCGAACGTGCGGGCATGTCCCGCCAGGCACAGGCGCGCGTCGAGTGCCGCGACCCTGTCCAGCGAGGCGAGGAACTCGCCAATGGGATCGGGCGTCCAGCCGTAGTCGAAGTACAGCGACACGCGCCCGAGCAGGTGGTCGCCGGAGATCAGCAGGCGCCGCTCGGGCTGGTGCAGGCAGACATGCGACGGCGCGTGCCCCGGCGTGTGGACGACCGACCACGGCCCGAGGTCGGTTTCGACGATCACGCCCTCGACGAGGTCACGGTCGGGCTCGACGAGCCGCGCGATCCCGCTGCCCCGCGCGCGTGCGCCTTCGGACCATGCGCGCAGCGGCTCGATCGGCACGCCGCTCTGCAACGCGACCTCGAAGCGCCGCGCGCGGACCTCGTCGGCGTTGTCGACAGCGGCGCGCATGTGCGTGTGGTCGGGGTGCATCCACAGCTCACAGCCGCTCGCGTCGATGACGTTCGCTGCCTGCCCGTAGTGATCGGAGTGGGCGTGGGTGCAGACGAGCAGGCGCACGTGCTCCAGGCGCAGGCTGCACTGCGCCAGCGCGCGCTCGAGCTGCGCGAGCGAACCGGGCTCGTGCAGGCCGCAGTCGAACAGCACGATGCCGTCGCCGGCCGCGACCGCCCACGCGTTGCAGTGCGGGATGCCGGGCCATGGCAGTGGCAGCCGCAGGCGCCACAGGCCAGGCAGGATCCGCTCGCCGCGACCGAGCTCGCGGCGCCTGGTCGAAGACGACATGAGGTGGACGATAGGTTTATCTCCAGATGGGCAAGCGAAACCGAGGAGTGGGACGCCTCTCGGCGCCGACGACGGACTACCGCGACGCGGACGGGAACGTCCTGGCGCTGCGCGGCTCGATGTCTCCCCTGACGCGTCGCAAGTATGCCTCGACGCTGCACGATCAGCGCAAGACGACCGACGACTCGTGGCATCGCGCGGTGGAGTTCCTCTTCGAGCGGCTCGTCGAGCGCTGGACGATCTTCGACGTCCCGACCGAGGGCCAGAAGGAACTGCTGGAGCGCTACCGGATCGCATCGACCGGCGAGAAGCGCTGGATCCGCGACGTCCTGCGCGAGCACATCGAAACCAACTTCCCCGACGTGGAGGCTCCGTGAGTACAGGCATCGACGCAGAAGCCGCAACCGACATTCCGCAGCGGCTGCTGCTCGGCTCCGGGCCGAGCCCGGTCCCGGCGCGCGTGCTCGCCGCGCTCGCGCAGCCCACGATCGGCCACATGGACCCGGCCTTCGCCGTGATCATGGGCGAGACGATCGACCTGCTGCGCGAGGCCTTCCAGACCGAGAACGTCGCGACGCTGCCGATCTCGGGCACCGGCAGCGCCGGGATGGAGGCGCTCGTCGCGAACTTCGTCGACCCCGGTGACCGCGTCATCTGCGGCGTCAACGGGCTGTTCGGCGTACGTATGGCCGACGAGCTGCGCCGCGCGGGCGCTGAGGTCTTGGAGGTGCAGGCCGACTGGGGCCGCGCGATCCCCACCGAGCAGCTGCTCGACGCTGCCGACACCGCGCGTGCCGACGCGATCGTCGTCGTCCACGGCGAGACCTCGACCGGCGTGGCGCAGCCGCTCGAGGGACTGGGCGACTGGTGTCGCGAGAACGACGCGTTGCTGCTGATCGACTGCGTCACGTCGCTGGGCGGCCACCCGCTGCGGCTCGACGAGGCCGGCGTCGACGCGGCGTTCTCCGGCACGCAGAAGTGCCTGAACTGCCCGCCCGGACTCGCGCCGTTCACCGCCGGCGAGCGTGCGCTGGCGAAGCTGAAGGCACGCGAGCAGCCGGGCCGCTCGTGGTATTTCGACCTCTCGCTGGTGCTCGACTACTGGAAGCCGGACGCGGCCACGACGCGCGCCTATCACCACACGGCGCCGATCAACATGGTCTACGCGCTGCGTGAGGCGCTGCGGATGGCCGTCGGCGAGGACTGGCTGCCGACGGCCTGGGAGCGCCACCGCCGCGCGCACCACGCCCTGCGCGACGCGCTGGCCGTGTTCGGCTGCGAGCGGCTGGCGCGCGACGGCGAGCAGCTGCACCCGCTGCTGGCTGTCACGTCGCCC
>DATLNO010000055.1:0-17141 GCA_035536715.1 Solirubrobacteraceae bacterium | reverse complement strand
ACGACCTCGTGGGCCCTGGCCGACTCGCGATATGAACCAGCGTCAGTCACGACAAGCCTTTCTTGGTGATGCGCGGGTCCGCTCGTCGCCAGCCCCTGGCGATGATGTCTCCGCGGGCACTACCCCGCCGCGCGCTTCTGTGGGAGCGCTGACGGCGCGGATGATACCGGGCGTCGCAGCGCTTGCAAGCTCTTCGGTGCCAGCCCAGGATGATGGGCCGTCACTTGCGCATCTGGCCGGGATACCCGCCGCAGCGCGCTTGCCATTGACGGGGGTGTCGCTCTCAGGCGCGTCGAGACGTTCGTCGGGTTACCCACTGCGGGGGCGAGCATCGAGAACACTTTCGTGGCTAGCCTCAGTCGTCCATGAACCGGCGCTCCTGGCTGCTCATGGCACTCCTCGCTGGGCTCTGGGGTGCCTCGTATCTGTTCATCAAGGTCGCCCTCGAGGACGATGTACCGCCGATCTTTCTCGTGTTCGCCCGGCTCGCGCTCGGCGCCGTGGTGCTCGTGCCGCTTGCCCTGAGGGCCGGCGCGCTGCGTGGGATCGGCCGCTGGCGCGGGCCGATCGTCTTCATGGCGCTCGTCCAGGTCGTCGTCCCCTTCCTGCTGATCACCTACGGCGAGCAGCACATCGCCTCGTCGCTGACGGGGATCCTCGTGTCCGCTGCGCCGATCTTCACGGCGCTGATCGCCGTGCGCTACGACGACGACGAGCGCCCTCACGGCATCGCGATCATCGGCGTGGTGATGGGGATCTTCGGGGTCGTGCTGCTGTTCGGCGTCGACCTGAGCGGTGACTCGCAGGCGATCGCCGGCGGGCTCATGGTCCTGCTCGCGTCGGTCGGCTATGCGGTCGGATCGCTGTATCTGAAGCATCGCCTGCAACAGGTGCCGGCGATCGGGATCGCGGCGACGACGATGGTGGTGGGGTGCCTCGTGCTGCTCGTGCCCGCGCTGCTCGAGCTGCCGCCGCACATGCCGGAGGCAAAGACCGTCGGCTCGCTGGTACTGCTCGGCGCGGGCGGAACGGGGATCGCGTTCTGGATCTACTACACGCTGGTCGCCGAGATCGGACCGGGGCGCGCCTCGCTCGTCGCCTACATCGCGCCGGGCTTCGCGGTCGTCTACGGCGTGACGCTGCTCAGCGAGTCGATCACGGTCGGCTCGATCCTCGGCCTCGTCCTGATCCTCTCGGGATCGTGGGTGGCAGCGGAGGGACGGCTGCCGGGGCAGGCGCGAGCGACCACGGTCGCGCCGCTCGAGCCGCCACCGGCGTAGTGGCTAGACGAAGCGGACCTTGCCGTTCGAGCGTGCCCGCGCCTGCGCGCGCTCGACAAAGTCCAGCCGCTTGACCGCGGCCCTGAAGAGTCGGGCGACCAGCCGCATGCGCGCGTTCTCGGAGCGCAGGTCGAGCAGGCCCTGCTTTGCGTCGAGGCCGAAGTCGACGGTCGCCGCCATCTCGTAGGCGCTCTTGACGACGAGCTCCTCGGGGTCGGGCTCGGTGTCGGTCGCCTCGACGACGAGCTTCGCGTACGCCGCCCGCGCGTCGTCGGCCGCCGCATCGTCCTCCTCCTCGACCTTGTCCTTGAGGAACTCGACGGTCGCCGCCGGGTAGGGCATGTCGGCTTGGCGCTCGACGATCCGAAACGGCCGCGTACCGCGCGTCAGGACGTTCAGGCGCCCGTCCTCCATGCGCTCGAGTACTTGCGCGATCTCGCAGGCGCAGCCGATCGACTTCAGTCCGGTCTCCGTCGACCAGACGATGCCAAACTCGCCGTCGTTCTCGAGCAGCTCGTCGAACATGATCCGGTAGCGCTCCTCGAAGACGTGCAACGGCACGTGCTCGTGGGGTAAGGCGACGAGCCCGAGCGGGAACAACGGGAAGTCTCGAACGGTCCGATCAGCCATCTCGCGCCGTATGACACCACGATGTCGACTGCACTGCTCTGGTACCGGCGCGACCTGCGCCTCACCGACCATCCGGCGCTGACCCGCGCCGTCGGCGAGTTCGACCGGGTGGTGCCGGTCTTCGTGCTCGACGACACGCTGCGCGAAGGGCGCTTCGCCTCCGCTCCGCGCGAGGCGTTCATGCTGGGTTGCCTGCGTGCGCTGGACGTTGCGCTGCGCCGATGCGGCAGCGGCCTCGTGATCCGCCACGGCCGGCCGGAGCGCGAGCTCGTCGCGCTCGCCGAGGAGGCCGGCGCGGAGGCCGTGCTGTGGACCAGCGACGTGTCGCCGTACGCGCGTGCTCGTGACGAACGCGTGGCACAAGCGCTGCGGGGCGCTGGATTGAAGCCCCTTCCGCAGGGCGGCAACTACGTCGTCGACGTTTCCAGGCCACGCACGCAGGGCGGCGATCCCTACAGCGTCTTCTCGCCGTTTCACCGCCTGTGGCGGGGGATCGAGCGGCGCACCGTGCACCGTGCGCCCGCGCGGCTCGCGCCGCTGCCGGGTGGCCTGCGCAAGGGGCGCCTTCCCGCGCCGCCGCCGGGGGGCGGGCTGCCCGAGCCGCACTGCGAGCCCGGCGAGCCGGCGGCACGCGCGGCGCTCGCGAGGTGGCTCGACGGACCGATCGACCACTACGCCGAGCGCCACAACGCGATCGCCCGGGCGGGCACGAGCGGGCTGTCGCCGTACCTGCGCTGGGGCTGCCTCTCGCCGGCGGAGTGTGAGGCGCGTGCGGCGCGGCGCGGCGGCGCGGGCGCCGAGGCCTGGATACGCCAGCTGTGCTGGCGCGACTTCTACGCCCACGTATTGCTGCTGAACCCCGGCAACGCGCGCCTGGAGTACCAGCCGCGCTACCGCGACCTTGAATGGAACGACGACCACGACGCGCTGGTCGCGTGGCGCGAGGGGCGCACGGGCTATCCGCTGGTCGATGCCGGCATGCGCCAGCTCGCCCGCACGGGCTGGATGCACAACCGCGCGCGGTTGGTCGTGGGCTCGTTTCTGACGAAGGACCTGCACCTGGACTGGCGCTTGGGAGAGCGCCACTTCGAGGCGCTGTTGCTCGACGGCGAGCCGGCCCAGAACAACGGCAACTGGCAGTGGGTGACGTCGGTCGGTGTCGATCCAGCGCCATACTTCCGGCGGATCTTCAACCCGGTCCTGCAGCAGCAGAAGTTCGACCCCGGCGGCGACTACGTACGCCGCTGGGTGCCCGAGCTGCGCGACGTGCCCGATGCGCGCCTCGCCGAGCCGTGGGAGATGAGCGACGAGGCGCAGGCGGCGGCGGGTTGCGTGATCGGGCGCGACTATCCGGCGCCGATCGTCGACCATGCCGACGAGCGCAGGCGGGCGATCGAGCGCTACCGCGCGGCGGGCTCGTGAGCGCAGGTGAGGATCGACAACACCGACGATGTGATCGTCGGAGCCTGCCCCGGCTGCGAGTTCTTCGAGGGCTTCCTCGACGAAGCCAGCATCGGATCGACTGACCGTAGGTATGGGATTCGTGCGAGTGCCGGCAACGGCAGCTATCGTCACCCTGCGTGCACTTCTTGGTGCATCGGCCCACGGGTGGGGTCCAGCTGGCGGACAGGCCACGGGCGGGAGCTGCGGCAGGTATGGATCGGACTGGTCAAGGACGACGAATGGGGTGCTGTGCGGTGCTGGTCGCCGCCCTGGTGCTGGGAGGTGTCGCGCCCGGTTCGGCGGCGGCGCTTTCACGTGCTCAGATGACGATCGGGACTTCCGTGGCGACGGACGCGAATCGGCAGCTGACGGTCACGGGCCGACTGGGAGCCCGCTCACCGGCGACAGCGCGACTCCGGCGGACGTGGTCGGTCTCATTGCAGCGCCGGACGGGTACGCGCGGGAGGTGGTCCACGGTGGCGGTCAGGCGATTGAGGGCGCCGTACCGGACATTCGTCCTGAGGTGGAAGGCTCCCGCCACCGGAGGCTCGGTCATGGTCCGTGTCCAGGTTCGCTCTGGGACGCACATCCTGGTGCGAAGCAAGCAGCGCCTGATTCGTTTCAGGTCCGCACCGACGGCCCCGAGCGGCGACGTCGTCTCCCTGCCCACGGCGCTTTCGACCACCGCGCCTCCCGGGACGCCGCCGGACTTCGCAGCGCCGCCGAGCCTTCCGGCACCACCGGCATCGACGGCGGTGCCGAGCATCGCCGGATCACCGCAGGTAGGCGCGACGTTGACCGCCAACCCGGGAACGTGGACCGGAGTGCAGCCGATCGCCTATGACTATCGCTGGCAGCGCTGCAACACCGCGGGAGGCGCCTGCACGGTGCTCGTCGGCGCCACGGGCTCGACCTACACGGTGACGAGTGCCGACGCCAACGCGACCCTGCGCGTCGCCGTTACGGCGTCGAACTCCGCCGGAGCGGCGAGCGCGACCTCAGCTGCCACGGCGGTCGTGACCAGCAGGCCGACGAACACGGAGCCGCCGAGGATCTCGGGCACGGCGCGGGACGGCCAGCGGCTGACCGCGAGCTCAGGCACGTGGACCGGGAGCAATCCGATCAGGTACGCATATGCCTGGCACCGCTGCAACAGCGGGGCTGGCGCCTGTGGGCCGATCGCCGGCGCCACGAGCACGACCTACACGGCGAGGTCGGCCGATATCGGATCGACACTCCGCATCGTCGTCACAGCAACGAACGCACAAGGAGCCACGACCGTGACGTCCTTCCCGACGGCGGTCGTGCAGCCGATCCCGCCCGTGACCGGCGAGGTCGTGGCGCTGTGGCACATGGACGAGACCGAAGGCACCACGATGTTCGACGCCACCGGCAGAGACCATCACGGCACCCTGCGATCCGGGGTGAGGCTGGGGCAGCCCGGCTTCGCCGGGTTGGCGTACGCCCTCTCGGGCAGTGCTGACGTATCCGTGCCGAACGCGCCCGACCTGCAGCCGGGCTCGGCGGACATCACCATCACGATCGCCATCAAGACGACCCGGACCCCCTCATCAGGTGATTGGAGTCTGATCCGCAACGGCATATTCGGGACTCCCGGAGGCTCGCACAAGATGGAGTTCTACCCCTCCGGGCAGGCTTCGTGCGGCTTCAACGGCTCGAGTGGATACAGCGAGCTCACGGCCGGCCCCGTCCTGAACGACGGCGTATGGCACACCGTTCAATGCGTCAAGACGTCGACGTCGATCGAGATGGTCGTCGACGGCCAGGTGTTCCTCCAGCGGGCCACGATTGGCACGATCGCCAATGCCGAGGTCGTATCGATCGGAGCACGCCCCGACGGCGGCGAGTACTTCCAGGGCTCGATCGACGAGGCGAGCATCCGGATCGGATGATGGCGGGGCGAATCCGGTGGCGATCGGGCGCAGGGAGCGCGTGCCGCTCGGTAGCGTTGCGCCCTTCGCGCCGTCATCAGCACCACCAGCTTCTGATGCAACGCAAGCCGTAGGCTCCCGCGCCGTGGCCGGCGCCGAGGAACCAACGCTCTACCTGCAGAACGACCAGCCGCCGGGCGTGCCGCCGCTGGCGCTGACCGGCGAGCGCACGCTGCCCGACGTCCCCGAGGAGAATTACTGGTTTCAGCGTCACCTCGTCGTCTATGAGTGGATCGCGGCGCAGGTCGGCGGCCTGCGTGCCGTCGACATGGCCTGTGGGGAGGGCTACGGGTCGGATGTCCTGGCGCGGGCGGCAGCAGCGCAGGTCGTCGGCGTCGACGCCAACCCCGAGGCCTTCGAGCACGCGCGCCTGCGCTACGTCCGCGCCAACTTGCGCTTCGTGCGCACGATGGTCGAGACCTTCGACGAGCCGTGTGACGCGCTCGTCTTCCTGCAGACGATCGAGCACGTGCAGGATCCGGGTGTGGTCCTGGGCCGGTTTCGGGATCTCGTCGCGGACTCTCCCGATGGTGTCGTGTTCGTCTCGACCCCGAACGTGCTGACGCTGGCGCCGCCCGGTGCGGAGCGCTCGGGCAACCCGTGGCATGTCTACGAGTACCGCCCGGAGGAGTTCGCGGCACTGTGTCGCGCGCACTTCGGGTCGGTCCGGGTGTACGGGCTCTACCACGCGCGCAAGCTTGCGCTGCATGCGCGTGCGCTGGCGCTGGGCTGGGACGCCGTGCATGGGCGCCTGCGGATCACCAAGCCCTTCTACGACCGCTTCACACCGGCAATCGACGTGCGCGACTTCGCGCTGCGCGCCGGCAGCGCGCGCGACCTGCGGGGGGCGCTCGACCTCGTCGCCGTGCTGCGGCCGTGAGCACGACCCCCGGCGAGCTGGCGATCGTCCTGCACACGCACCAGCCCTACATCGAGGGCATGGGGTCGCCGTGGCCGTTCGGCGAGGAGTGGCTGTGGGAGTCGATCGCGACGTCGTATCTGCCGCTGCTGGAGATCCTCGACGGCGGCGCTCCGGTCACGCTCTCGCTCACGCCGGTGCTCTGCGACCAGCTCGAGGCGCCGGGGGCGATGCAGCGCTGCGCCGAGTTCCTGTCCGGCATCCGCGTCGAGACCCACCGCCGCGATATCGACGCCGCGGCGGGAGAGGCCGGTGTCGTCGCCGCGCTCGAGCATTCCGCCGCCCGCTACGACTGGGCACGCGAGCGACTCGCCGCGCTTGACGGCGACCTGCTCGGCGCTCTCGGCCGCCACGTCAGCTGGACCTCGGCGGCGACGCACGCCGTCCTGCCACTGCTGGCGACGGACGCCGGCATTTGGCTGCAGCTGCGCACGGGGATCGACGCGCACAGCGCCCGCTTCGGAGCCCGCGCCTGGGGTGGCGGCCTGTGGCTGCCCGAGTGCGGGCACGGTCCGTGGCTCGATCCGCTGCTCGAACAGGCCGGCGTCCGCGCCGTCTGCGTCGACCTGACCGACGTCCTGGCCGGCGACGAGCATCTGCGCCCGCTGCGCTCGCCGGCGGGGCCGCTGCTCGTCCCCATCGACCGCGCGACGATCGAGCTCGTGTGGAGCGCCGGCGGTTACCCCGCCGACCCTCGCTATCGCAGCTACCACGCGTTCACGCGCCATCGCCACCGCGCGTGGAGCAACGATGGTGCCCCCTACGACCCGGCCCGCGCCGCAACCGCCGCCCGCGAGCATGCCGCCGACTTCGTGGCGCGGGTGCGCGCACGGGTGGCCGGGGGCGGCCTGTGCGCCTTCGCCGTCGACACGGAGTTGCTCGGAGACTGGTGGCACGAGGGCCCGCTCTGGCTCGCCGCGGTGCTCGATGAGGCGGCGCAGAGGGGTCTGGCGATCGCAACGCTCGACGAGGCGCTTGACCGCCACGAGGCGGTCGCCGCGCCCGCCGATCTACCGGTCACGTCGTGGGGCACGCCGCGCGACCTGAGCACCTGGAGCGGCCCTCCCGTCAGCGACATGGCCTGGAACGCGCGCTCGGCCGAGCTGCGGACGCTCGCCGCCGCGCGCGCCGGCGCAGCCGACCTGCGTGCGGTGCGCGAACTGCTCGCGCTGCAGTCGAGCGACTGGGCGTTTCTCGTCAGCCGCGAGCTCGCCGAGCCATACGGCCGCGAACGGGCGGCACTCCATCGGGGTGCGCTCGACGCCGCGCTCGCCGCGCCCGGCGCCCATGAGCCTGCTCTGCGCTCGCTGGCGCCGCTGGCCTCACCCGCGGTGCTCCGCGCGCCATGACGGCATTGATCGCGCCCGTCAGGTCGCGCCGGGGTCGCGCGACACGAGGCCGGTCGTCTGCGAGACGATCCGTCACGGTGAGCGCGGCTCCCGACAACCCTGCCCATACGTATGGTATTGGTACGGGCGGTCCGCCAGGACAGGTACCATCAGGGTCGTGTGGACGGCGCGCCTTCGCGGTGCATCGACCAAGGGGTTTGGTCGGGCGCGCGGCAGTTTGAGCGATGAGCGGGAGTTGATGATGCGGAGGGATTGGGCTGGTCAAGGACGACAAGCTGGGTGCGGTGCGGTGCTCATCGGTGCCCTCGTGCTGGGTGGAGCCGCGCCCGGTTCGGCCGCGGCGCCCACGCGTGGCCCGCTGAAAATGGTGACCTCGGTGGCGACTGGGCCGGGACGCGTGGTGATGGCCACGGGTCGACTCGGAGCCCGATCGGGGGCGACCACGCGTCCGCGGCGGACATGGTCGATCTCGTTGCAGCGCCGGGCTGGGGTGCGCGGGACGTGGTCGACGGTGGCGGTCACGCGTCTGAAGGCGCCGTACCGGACGTTCACGCTGAAGTGGACGGCTCCCACCACCGGCTCCCCGGTCATCATCCGAGTACAGGTGCGCTCCGGCACGACCATCCTTGCGAGGAGCAAGCCGCAACTGATTCGTTTCGTGTCCCCGTCCCCGACGGCGCCCAGCGGTGCCGTGGTCGTCGAGCCGGCGGGTCCCTCGAGCACCGCGCCTGCCCCGGTGCCGCCGGCCTCCACGCCGGCGCCGAGCCGTCCGGGACCACCGCTTTCCGCGACGTTGCCGAGCATCACCGGAGCAGCGCAGCACGAGGCGGCGTTGACAGCGAGCCCGGGTACGTGGACCGGCACGCAGCCGATGGCCTTCGCCTATCGCTGGCAGCGCTGCAACAGCGCGGGCGCCTCGTGCTCGACGATCTCCGGCGCCCAGCAGTCGACCTACACGGTGGTCAGCGCCGACGTCAACGCCACCCTGCGCGTGGCCGTCACCGCGTCGAACTCCGCCGGAGCGTCGACCGCCACGTCAGCCGCGACCGCGGTCGTGACCCGGAGGCCGTCGAACACGGCGTTGCCGAGGATCTCGGGCACAGCGCGGGACGGCCAGAGGCTGACAGCGAGCGCCGGCAGCTGGACCGGGACCCCGCAGCCCACCTTCGGCTACGCATGGCAGCGCTGCAACAGCGACGGCGGCGCCTGTGCGGCGATTGCGGGCGAGACGAGCACGACCTATGCGGTGAGGCCGGCCGATATCGGAAAGAGGCTGCGTGTCTCCGTGACGGCCACGAACTCCGCCGGGACTGCGACCGCGACCTCCAACCCGACATCGATTGTGTCGCCGATCCCGCCCCAGGACGGGTCGGTCGTCGCGCTGTGGCACATGGACGAGACCGTCGGCAGCACGATGTTCGACTCCGCCGGTGGCCATCACGGCACCCTGCACTCCGGCGTGCAGCTGGGACAACCCGGCTTCGCCGGACTGGCCTACCGTCTCTCGGGCCCGGCCCACGTGTCCGTGCCGAACTCCCCCGCACTGCAGGCGGGCTCGTCGGACATCACCATCACGATGCGCATCAAGACGACCGGGGTCCCCTCGAGCGGTGATTGGGAACTGATCCGCAACGGCATCTACGAGACGCCCGGAGGCGAGCACAAGATGGAGCTCTACCCATCCGGGCAGGCTTCGTGCGGCTTCAACGGCTCCAGCGGATACAGCGAGCTGACGACCGGCCCGCGCCTCGACGACGGCGTCTGGCACACCGTGCAGTGCGTCAAGACCTCGTCGTCGATCCAGGTCGTCGTGGACGGCCAGGTGTTCTCGCGGTCGGCGAGCATCGGCTCGATCTTCAACACCGACCCGATCACGATCGGAACACGTCCCGACGGTGGCGGCGAGCCCTTCCAGGGCTTGATCGACGAGGCGAGCATCCGGATTGGTTGAGCCGAAGGCCCGGTCGGCGTATGCCGGCTCGGTGTGTCAGCCGCCGAGGTCTGAAGCCCTGACCGAGAAGCCCCCGCGCAGTCCTTCGTGGCCGGCCTGCGCGCCGGCACACCCTACGCGCTGGCGGGCGGCGTCCTTGCCCGTCCTTCGGCGTGCTCGCGCGCGAGGCCGGTTTCTCGGCGCTCGGCGCTGCGGCGCGCCGCGCAGGGCCAGACCAACGTCGACGCCTCGTGGGCGATGGCCAACCAGGGCGATGGGCGCTCTGATCGCGCTCGCGCTCGTGCCGCTCGCGCCCGTGCTCGCGGCCGGTGCGCGGCGCTCGTCGGCCTGAAGCGGCGCCATGCGCGGCGGTCAGGTGCGCAGGCATGACCGGGGAGCTGTGGGCACTGATCGCCGGTTGCGCCGCGGTGACGTTCGAATCAAGGCGGCCGGGCCGGTGACGCTCGGAGGGCGCGATCTGCCGCCGCGCATCGCCGGCGTGATCGTGCTCATGTCGCCCGCGTTGCTGGCGGCGTTGGTGGTCACGCAGTCGCCGGCCGACGGCGAGCGGCTGCACGCCGGCGCGGACACGGCGGGCGTCGCGGCGGCGGGCGTCGTCGTCTGGCGCGGTGGCTCGGTGCTGCCGGCGGTCGTCGTGACCGCCGGACTGCGCGCGCTCGGGTGGCGCCGGCGGTTTCAGGCCGGGCGCTTGGGGCGCAAGGCAGTCTCGTTGGGCAGCGTATGGCCACCGTCGGAGGGGCGGCCCGCGGCCGCGTTGTACGCCACGTGCTTGGCGAGCGCCTCGCAGTAGAGCCAGTCGCGCTGCTTGCCGATGCGCTTGAGGAGCTTCTCGGCGCGCTGGAACAGCTCCTCCGGAACCTCGACGGTCAGCGTCGGCGAGCTACGCGGGATGCCGGCGCGGCTGCGCACGGCGTCCGCCCTCATGTCCTTGTTCTGCTCGACGTAGGCGGAGATCGCCTCGCTCCACAGCGCGTCGATGTGCACGCCGAGCTCATCGGCTCGGGTGGCGGCCTTCTGCAGCAGTCCGTCGGGGAGCTTGACCTTGACACGCGGCACGGCGCGCGAGATTACTTGACCGCTGATGGACCCGTCTTCCGGACGAATCCACTACTCCCAGCGCAGCGTGCGCGGCGCCTTGCGCATCCGCAGCACGCGCACCGGGACGCCCGCTGCGACGGCGTTGTCGGGCACGTCCTTCGTGACGACCGTCGACGTGCCGAGCACGCAGTTGTTGCCGACCGTCGTGCCGCGCAGGATCGAGACGCCGTAGCCGATCCAGACGTTGTGGCCAACGCGCACGTCGCGCTTGTAGATGCCCTGCTCACGGACAGGGCGATCCTGCTCGACCACGCCGTGGTCGAAGTCGATCAGCATCACGCGGTCGGCGACGATGCACTCGCGGCCGATCGAGACGTGCTGGAACGCCGAGATCGTGCATTCCTGCCCGATCACCGTCTTGGCCCCGATGTGGACCTCGCCCTCGTGCGCGCGGATCTTGCTCCCATGGCCGATCCATGACCAGCGGCCGAGGCGCAACATCGCGCCCTTGCCGATCTCGATCGTCACGTCGGGGCAGACGAAGCACAGGCCGTCGGTCTTCAGCCGTCCGCGCCAGCGCAACTTGAGCCACAGCCAGCGTGCGATCAGTCGTGCGTAGCTTGTGCTGAGCATCCCGTGCGAGCGCATGAAACGCCACAGCACGAGCGGCCCGCCGTGCAGCGGCGCCGGCTCGCCGCGAACGGGTGCCGGAGCAACGGCGGGGGGCTGCTCGAGCGCGAGGGCCGGCTCCACGGGCGGCATGTTAGGCGTCCGCCGCCGGGTCGCCGGCGGGCAGCACGCCCTCGGCGAGCGGCCCACGCTTCCAGTCGGGCACAGGCGTCGGCACGCCCGCGCTCGGCACGTAGGCCGAGCGCTCGACGAGTGCCATGCGGTGGATGTAGCGCGGGCAGTTGGGGAAGACCCGCTGCGCGTGCACACGGACGACGAACTGCGCCTCCGGCCATGTGGCGACCAGCTCGTCGTCGAGCTGCACCGACGCGGAGCCCTCGACGCGCAGGCGCGACGGGCGCTCGGCGACGAAGTCGATGAACAGCAGGCCGACGCGCGAGTTGACGAGCGCGTTGCCCCAGGACAGGAACATCCCGTTGCCGTCGTAATTGGGGAAGGCCAGCGTGTGCTCGTCGAGGACGCGCACCAAGCCGGGATTGCCGCCCTTGTAGGAGCACTGCGGCTGCCCCTCGGCGTCGGCGGTCGCGAGGAAGAACATGTCCATGCGCTCGATGAACGCGGCGTCCTCAGGTGTGATGTGGTCACGAGCCGTGTGCTCGTCGATGCGGTCGGCGAGGCGGCGCGTGCCGAAGCGGTCCTGCAGCTCGCGTGATCCGGCGTGGTAGCGCTCGCCGCCGGACATCGTCACGCGGGCGTGGAGGAGGTGACGTGCAGGACCGCCTTCCCGGGCTGGACGAACACGACCTCGTTGGTCTCCGGGCTGCTGTAGACCGCGGCCCAGCCATCGACGATGAGCGCGTGCTCGCCGGGCTCGGGCGCCGGCCAGAGCAGCGCGACCTGCTCGTTGGCGGTGACGTTCTCCATCGTGCGCCGACCGGCGGGAACCATGAGCAGGTCCTTGTGCCACTTGACGGTCACCGACGTGGCGCGCGGGCGCCCGTCGGCGCCGACCGTCACGATGTACGGCGTCAGGCCGAAACGCTCGATCGCCTGCGGCAGCTCTTCCAATGGCACGTTGACCGACATGCCGACAAGGCTACGCGTCGAACCCTCGCCTCGCCGACCCCTGGCATGATCGTCGGCTCGTGGCGGTCGACCCCAACCTCGCCCAGCGCCTGCTCGACGGCGACCGCCGCGCGCTCGCGCGTGCCATCTCGCTCGTGGAGAACGACGATCCGGCCGGCTGGGCGCTCGTCCGCGAGGTCTATCCGCACACGGGCAAGGCGACGGTCGTTGGCGTCACCGGCGCGCCGGGCGCCGGCAAGTCGACGCTGATCGGGCAGCTCGTGAAGAACCGCCGCGCGGCCGACCGCAGCGTCGCGGTCCTGTCGATCGATCCGTCGTCGCCGTTCACGCACGGCGCGCTGCTGGGGGACCGCATCCGGCTGACCGAGCACTTCCTCGACCCCGGCGTGTTCATCCGCTCGATGGCCAACCGCGGCGCGCTGGGCGGCTTGAGCGAGGCATCGCTGCAGGCCGCGCTGCTGATGGACGCCGCCGGCCGCGACGACGTCTTTCTCGAGACGGTCGGCGTCGGCCAGGCCGAGGTCGACATCATCGATCACGCCGACACCGTCCTGCTCGTGCTCATGCCGGGCGGCGGTGACTCCGTCCAGGCGCTGAAGGCGGGGATCATGGAGATCCCCGACATCATCGTCGTCAACAAGGCCGACCACCCGCTGACGCAGACGATGGTGCGCGAGATCCGGGGCGTGCTGTCGCTCGCCCCGCAGGGGCCGTGGAAGGTGCCGATCCTGCAGACCGAGGCGGTCGACGGCACGGGCGTCGACGAGCTGATGGAGAAGCTCGTCGAGCATCGCGCGCACATCGAGCAGCAGGGCACGCTGACCGCGCGCCGCCGGCGCAACCTGCGCAGCGAGGTGCTTGCGATCGCGACAGGCCGGATGCGCCGCCGCCTGGAGCACGAGCTCACGCAGGACGACACCTTCGAGGGGTTGATCGACGACGTCGTCGCGCGGCGGCTGGACCCGGCGAGCGCCGCGGGCGCGATCCTCAAGGCACAGGACGAGGGCGGCGGCCCGCGGTCAGGGTGAACGCGGGCTAACGATCGCGCGTGGGCCGCGGCCGCCCGCGCGCTCGATACAGGGCGGAGTCTGCCCGTGCGACGAGGTCCGCGAGCGAGTCGTCTGCGAGCAGCTCGGCGACGCCGACCGTGACCGATCCCCGCTCGGGGGCGTCTGCCAGAGCTGCATTGACGCGGGCGAATCGCTTGGTCGCGTCCGTCAGGCTCAGGCCTGCCACGGCGCAGAGGAACTCGTCGCCGCCGTAGCGGATGATCAGGTCGTGCGAGCGCAGCTTCGCGCGAAAGGTCGTGGCGACCTCGAGCAACATGCGATCGCCGGCGGCATGACCGTCTGCGTCATTCCTGGCCTTGAGCCCGTCCACATCGACGAACGCAAGAACGAGCGACTGCCCCGATCGCTTCGATCTGGCGATCTCGCGCTCGAGCTCGACCAGCCCTGCTCCTCGGAGGTAGGCGCCGGTCAGCTCGTCGATCGACGAGTGCGCGCGCTCTCGCGCCGAAGCTCCGCGGTCCGCCAGTGCCGTGTCGCGATCGAGTTCGGCCTCCGTGCGCTCGCTCGCTCCCGCACCGCGGTCGGCGAGGGCGGTTCCCCGATCCAGTTCGGCCGACGTGCGTTCGCCGGCGCCGGCGCGACGATCGGCCAGCGCCGTGTCGCGATCGAGCTCCGCCTCGCAGCGTTCCCGGGCGCCCGCCCGGCGGTCGGCCAGCGCGGTGCCGCGATCGCGCTGCGCCTCGCAGCGCTCCTTGGCCCCCGCCCGGCGGTCTTGCGACGCTCGCCGGCGATCGGAGGCCGCCGCTCGCCGTGCCAGGGCAGATTGGCGCAGCGCGTCTGTCGCTCCTGCGGCGCGCCCCGACACCTCTGACTGCTCGGCCTCCTCGTCGCGCCGGTCGGCCGCCTCGTCGCGCTGCGTCCCCGCAAGGTCTCGCTCCGTGCCGGCCTGGTCGCGACGGACGCCCACGAGGTCTCGTTGCGTGCCCGCGTGGTCGCGCTGCTCGGCGGCGTGGTCGCGACGGACGCCCACGAGGTCTCGTTGCGTGCCCGCGTGGTCGCGCTGCTCGGCGGCGTGGTCGCGTTGGTCGCCGGCGTGGTCGCGTTGGTCGCCGGCGTGGTCGCGTTGGTCGCCGGCGTGGTCGCGTTGGTCGCCGGCCTGGTCGCGCTCATCGGCGATCGAGTGGCCCGTGGTATCGAGCATCTCATTGAGCGGGGCGGGCCAGCCGAGGCCGAAGCCCTGCGCATAGTCGACGCCCATCGAGCGGACCATCGCCAGCGTCTCGTCGTTTTCGACGCCCTCGGCGACAGTCTGGTGGCCGAACGCCTTGGCGAGGCCGACGACGGCCTCCACGACATGCCGGCTGGCGCTGTTCGTGCACAGGTCGCGGACGAACTCGATGTCGATCTTGAGGTAGTCGACGGGCAGGCGCTTGAGGTAGCTTAGGCCGCCGAAGCCGGTCCCGAAGTCGTCGAGCGCGAACTCGCAGCCGAGCACGCGGACCCGCTCGACGAACGACTGCGCAGCCGTCTCGTCGCGCATCAGTGCGGTCTCGGTCAGCTCGATCACCATCAGGCTGGGGTCGGCGTCGTGACGGGCGATCGCCTTGGCGAAGAAGTCGAACAGGTCCGGGTCCCCAATCGACCGCGCCGACAGGTTGAGCTCGACGCGGTGACCCTCGCCGGCCAGCCGCGCGGACTGGCCGATGACCCAGCGGTCGAGTTCGCGGATCAGACCGCAGCGTTCGGCGATGGGCAGAAACGAGCCGGGCGTGCGGATGCCGCCGTCGCGCTCGCGCATGCGCAGCAGCAGCTCGTGGGCGACGATGTCACCTGTGGACAGGTCGACGATCGGCTGCGCGAACAGCTCAAAACGCCGCTCCTGCAGCGCCTCGTGCAGGTCCCGCACGTTCGTGAGCTGCTCGATCTCGTGCTGCAGTTTCTCCTGTGCCGCCTTGGCCTGGGTGTTGTCGGTGAAGACGATCACCGAGTTGTTGCCGGTCGAGCTGTCAAACGGCGTCAGCACCCACGACACTGCGAGGTCGGTTCCGTCGCGGCGCACGAACATGTCGTCCTCCACGCGGACGGCCTCGCGCGCCGTGTGACCTGCGTAGAGCGGGCAATCATCGATGGGGTACGGGGAGCCGTCCGGATGGCGGAAATGCGTCACGTCGTGCAGCGTGTGGCCGCGCATCGCTTCCGTGCTCCAGCCCAGCAACCGCTCGGCGGCGGCATTCATGTAGCTGACGTGCCCCTGGTGGTCGAGCGTGCACAGCGCCTCGCCCATGCTGTCGGTGACCGCACGCAGATGGTCGCGCGCCTCGTGTAGCTGCTGCGCAGCGCGGCGCGCCGCACTCATCGTGGCGATGCTCGAAACCTGGTGCCCTCGTGCGTGGTCATCAGGGGAGTATCGGCCGCTGGGCGCAATCCCTCAACAGCAGCTGGCCGCGCCGCGCCCGATCAGCTGTCGGTGGCACTCACCGAGCGTGGCGCGCGAGCGGGCTATGTGCCCGCGATCCGCGAGCGCCGGCCGCGCCATTCGGACGCCACCAGCACGCCGAGCCCTGCGCCCGCAGCCGCGAGCGCGACGATCATGCCCGCCGAGTCGCTGCCGAACAGTGGCAGCGCCGCGTCCAGCGGCCCGAGCGGAGCTTGCGACGACGGGCCGACCACCCCGCCGCCGTCGATCCGCAGTTCGGCATACCACCAGATGCTCGTCACGAACGTGAGCGCGCTCAGCAGGCCGCCGACGCGCGGCGCCTGGCGCAGCCCCCACGCGACGAGCGCGACGGCCGGTGGCAGCGCCGCGAGCAGGTAGCGGCCGGGGAAGTAGAAGCCGAACATCGTCGGGGCGATGAAGGCGGCGACGAGCACCTGCCCGGCGCAGACGAGGGCGCAGAGGCTGACGGCGACCTCGACCTCGGCGCGCTCGGGCAGCGCCCGCGCGATGTGGTCGCGGCGCGAGCGCCACAGCAGCCACAGCGCATAGAACGCCAGCGCGACGACCGGCGCCCAGCGCAGCACGCCATAGGTCCGGTCCAGCCACAGGCCGACGAGGCGCGGCGCGCGCTCGAGGTAGTCGGCCGCGTCGAGGTCGCCGAGCGCGTCGCCCGAGGTCGCGGCAGCGGCAGGCGTGAACCCGCCGAACAGCTGGTCGTTGATCGTCACGAACATGACGCCCGAGAACAGCAGCACCTCGATCTCGACGAGCATCGCGAACCCGCGCGCGCGGTGGCGCAGCCAGTGGAACATCGCCGCCCCGACGACGAGCCCGGCGAGCGAGAACTGCAGGCCGAGCCAGGGCAGCATGCCGAGCGCGACCGACGCTCCCGCGACCCAGCGGATCCGCGGCAGCTCGCGCACCTTCAGCGCCAGCAGCGCCGCCGCGCAGAGCAGCGCACCCGCGGTCAGCTCTGGCGAGACGGCGGTCGCGGACGCCAGAGCGGGCGGCGACAGGCCGCACGCGAGCGCCGCGCCGGTCGCCCACGGCTCAGGCACGACGCGCCGCGCGAGCAGCGCCGCGAGGACGAACGCGAGCGCCGTGATCGCCGCCAGCAGCAACTGCACCGCGAGCACGCCGGCAATCGCGTAGGCGGGCGCGATCAGCAGGGGAAAGCCGGCGCCGTGCGGCTCGTTGGCCTGGCCGTTGGTCAGGCGCCCGCGGCGCTCGAGGGTGTACGGGTACCAGTCGCGGTAGGCCTGCGTGGCGTACTCGTCGCGCAGGTCGAGGTCGCGATCGCTGACGATCGACTCCGCCGTCAGCAGGTAGTGCGGCTCGTCACCGCCGAACTGCGACGTGCCGAACGCGGGCAGCCCGATCGTCGCGGCGTAGGCCGCGAACAGGACGAGCCAGAGC
>DATLNO010000054.1:0-23838 GCA_035536715.1 Solirubrobacteraceae bacterium | reverse complement strand
GCCTCGCTCGTCGGCACGGCGATATGCGGCCTCAGCACCGTGGAGATCACCGCGGCTAGCAAGAAGAGCACCAAGGTTGACCGTGCTCCGAACGTCCCCTCGCTCCTCCGCGCGGCGATAGGCGGCCTCAGCACCCTGAGGATCACCGCTCCGCTCAAGGAGGACGGCTAGGCCAAATGCAGCTCCAGCGTCGCCGCGGGCGTCCCCGCGCCGGTACGCGGCCTCGGCGCCCTGCGGCTCACCGCGCTGCCTGAGGAGGACGCCCAGCGCCTGTGCGGCTCGTCCGTCGCCGCGCTCGTCCCCACGTCGCAATGCGGCCTCGGCGGCGTCGAGATCGCCGCGCCGCGCAAGAAGCACGCCAAGGCTGACGGTGCCCCGAACCTCGCCACGCTCGTCGGCGCGGCGATATGCAGCCTCGGCGTCCTGCAGGTCACCACGCCGCTCAAGGAGGGATCCGAGCTTTTCTGCGGCTCGTCCGTCGCCTCGCGCATCGCCGCGGCGCAGCGCAGCTTCCGCCTCGGTCGCGAGGCCGCGCTGATGGAGCAGAATGGCTAGATCGGTCGGGGCTTCGGCATGCCCGAGGCCGTCTGCTCGGCGGAACGCGGCCTCGGCACCTTTAGGATCACCACGCCCTCTAAGAAGGACGCCTAGCTCATGTTGACGACCGGCGGCGGCGTTCTCATCCCCGTGGCTTGTGTGCACGGAGTCAACCACGTGACTGTCGTCTGCACGCGCCCTGCCATCCCGCATGCTCTGGTTGATCTCGTCTGCGGGTGCATCGGACCCTGTCTTGATCTCGATCTTCTGTTCCTTGCCGGTGCCGAAAGCCTTCGCGGACACGTTGAGGATGCCGTTGGCGTCGATGTCGAACGCGACCTCGACCTGCGGGATACCGCGCGGCGCCGGTGGGATGCCGGTCAGCTGGAACTTGCCCAGCGATTTGTTGTACTGCGCCATCTCGCGCTCGCCCTGCAGCACGTGGATCTCGACGGACGGCTGGTTGTCCTCGGCGGTCGAGAAGACCTCGCTCTTGCGGGTCGGGATCGTCGTGTTGCGCTCGATGAGCTTCGTCATGACGCCGCCCTTCGTCTCGATGCCCAGCGTCAGCGGGGTCACGTCGAGCAGCAGGACGTCCTTGACGTCGCCGGCGAGCACGCCGGCCTGGATCGCCGCGCCGATGGCCACGACCTCGTCGGGGTTCACGCCGCGGTGCGGCTCCTTGCCCGTGAGCTCCTTGACCTTGTCCTGGACGGCCGGCATGCGGGTCATGCCGCCGACCATCACGACGTGATCGATCTTCGCGGCGCCCTTCTCCTTGGCGTCTTCGAGCGCCTGACGGACCGGAGCGACGACGCGCTGCAGCAGGTCAGCCGTGAGCTCGTTCAGACGGGCGCGCGTGAGGCGCACGTCGAGGTGCTTGGGGCCGGACTGGTCGGCCGTGATGAACGGCAGGTTGATCTGCGACTCCTGCGCGGTGGACAGCTCGATCTTCGCCTTCTCGGCGGCCTCGTAGAGGCGCTGCAGGGCCATCGGATCCTTCTTGAGGTCGATCGCCTGATCCTTCTTGAACTCACTCGCGAGGAAGTCGACGAGCGCCTTGTCGAAGTTGTCGCCGCCGAGGTGGTTGTCACCCGCGGTCGACTTGACCTCGAACACGCCGTCGCCGATCTCCAGCACGGACACGTCGAACGTGCCGCCGCCGAGGTCGAAGACGAGGATCGTCTGGTCGGTCTCCTTGTCGAGGCCGTAGGCCAGCGAGGCCGCCGTCGGCTCGTTGATGATCCGCTTGACGTCGAGGCCGGCGACCTTGCCGGCGTCCTTGGTCGCCTGGCGCTGGTCGTCGTTGAAGTACGCCGGCACGGTGATGACGGCCCCGTCGACGGTCTCGCCGAGGTAGGCCTCGGCGTCGGCCTTGAGCTTCTGCAGGATCATCGCGCTGATCTCGGGCGGGCTGTGCTGCTTGCCGCCTGCCTCGATGCGCGCGTCGCCCTTCGGGCCGGCGACGACCTTGTAGGGGACGATCGACTCCTCCTCTCGCACCTCGGCCTCCTTGCGGCCCATGAAGCGCTTGATGGAGGACACGGTGTTCTGCGGGTTCGTGACGGCCTGGCGCTTGGCGACGGTGCCGACGAGGCGCTCGCCGGACTGCGCGAATGCGACGACGGAGGGGGTCGTACGACCACCCTCGGAGTTCTCGATGACGGTGGGCTCGCCACCCTCCAGCACAGCCATGCAGGAGTTGGTGGTGCCGAGGTCGATGCCGATTGTCTTGCCCATGGGAGCGGGGTCTCCTTCTTTGAAGCCTAAGAAATCTGCGTCCCAGTGTAGTAGATCTGAGACGCGGTCTGGCAAGGCTGCGCCGCCGGCCGCGCGAGCGCGCGCCGAATGCCCGGTCGGCGCTCAGTACGCGCCGCGACCGCGCAGCACCGCTGCCACGGTCTGCGCGAGGATCTTCACGTCGCGTGAGAGGCTCAGGTTCTCGACGTACTCGCGCTCTACCGCCAGCCGCTCCTCGAGTGTCAGCGCACCGCGACCTGAGACCTGCATCGGGCCCGTCATGCCGGGCTTGAGCGACAGGCGGACCAACTGAGCTTCGGGGGAGTAGCGCTCGGCGAGCTCCACCTGCTCCGGCCGCGGGCCGACGAGGCTCATGTCTCCCCGCAGGACGTTCCACAGCTGCGGCAGCTCATCGACGCTGATCCGGCGTAGCCGGCGCCCCAGCCGGGTGACCCGCGGATCGTGCCTGAGCTTGAAGACGGGCGAGGGCAGGTCGTCGAGCACGACGAGGTTCGCCAACTGGGCCTCGGCGTCGCTGACCATCGTCCGCAGCTTGATCAGGACGAACGGTCGCCCGCCGCGCCCCGCTCGGCGCTGGCGGAAGAAGACCGGCCCGGCGGAGTCCAGCCTGATCGCCACGGCCAGCACGGGCAGAAGCGGCAGCGTCAGCAGCAGCGCGACGAGTGCGCCGCACACGTCGAGCGCGCGCTTGGCGAGCAGCGTCGTGCGGGACACGTCCCACGTGTTGTACTGGACTACGGGAAGCTCGGCGAGGTGGTCGAGCACGACGGCTGTTCCGAACATCGCGCGGGCGGGGGGCACGAGCCCAAGCTTGATCTCGCGCGCGCGGCACAGCGGCATGAGGTCGACGATGAGTGACTCCGAGGCGGTGGTCGTCGCGATGACGATGCGGTCCACGGAGCCGTGGCGCTCGGTGAGGTCGTCGAGGAAGGCCCGCATCCTGGCCGCGCTCGCGCTGTGCAGGATCTCGTCGCCGATCACGCCGACGACCTCGAGGTGCAGGTCGCTGAAGAGGTCGAGCTTGCGCCGCGCCGCCGCCGCCAGCGGACCGGAGCCCACGATGAGCACGCGCTCCGGCGGCGTGATCTCTCGCCACAGCACCCGGGAGCACCCTCGAAGCGTGATCGCCGCGCCCAGCAGCGCGGCGAAGAACCACGCCACGTCGGTGCCGGTCAGGGCCGGGCCGCCCAGCAGCGGGCCGCCGGCCGCGGCGGCTACCGCGATGGTCGCGGCCCACGCGAGCAAATTTGGCATCTCGTCGGCGATCCCGTGGCGCAGGACGCGATGATCGCGGTCGTACAGGCGCAGGGCCTTCCCCAGGATCGTGCTGCCTACCGCAGCCGCGAACACGACGACCAAGGTGCGCGGCGCGCTGTTCGACGTGCCGAGCCCGCAGGCCAGCAACGCGCAGATCAGCGCCGCCGCATCCCCGCCCGCCAGCAACCGCCGGCGCAACGAGTCGCGCGACCACGCCTTGGAGCGCGAGCGGACAGGCGTGGTCGCGAGCAGGCCCTGCGGCGCCTCGACCTCGCGCGCGGCTATCGCGCGAGCGGTCATCCCGGCGCGCCGGCGGTTTTCGACGACCTCAGGCGGATTCGTATGAGCAGCGTGAGCAGCATGGCTAGGAAAAGAACGGCGCAGCCGGACAAAACTCCCACGAGCACCGCAGAAATTTCCGACGATTCCGATGTTGAGCCTGAGGCCGGCTCGGCGCCGGGCGGACCAGGGGGATCATTCGGCCCCGACGCCACCGCCGGCGCCTGCTCATCGCCGTCTGCGCCGGAGGAGGGGGCTTTGGGCGAGCCGGAGCGCGGCTTGGCCGCCGGCGCGATGCCCGCGCCGAAGAGCGCGCCGTCGTCCCCGGTCGCGGCGGGGCTTGTCGCGCCACGCTCTTGGGATGGCTCGGCGCGGGCCTGCCGCCGAGCCTGGACGAGCGGCAGCGCATACTCCTTGCCGGCGGGAGAGTTCGGGTCGTACTGCGGTGCGGGCCCCGGGGCTTCGCCGCTGGCGGCCGGTGTTCCCAGCAGCGCCACGAGCACAACGACAACCGACGTCGACCACGCGCAGGCCGTCCTGATGCGCCGGATACCGGTCAAGAATCCAGTATGCCATGGGCAATCGAGCGCGGGCTACGCTGCGCTCGTGACCGCAAACGCTCTGCGGTAGGGTCGCGATCATCGTGGATGGGGGTCCGAGCCGAGCGGCCGCACGCGGTGGCCTGCGGTTGATGCCCCGGCTTCCCGAAATTGCCGGATCCAGCCAGATCCCGGTCGGATGGCGTCATGGGTTGCTCGCCACGCTCGGCCTCGGCCTCGGTTCCAGCGCCGCCTGGGGAGGGCTCTACGACGTCTCCTCCTGGGGCCCCGCCGCGGTCGCCGTTCTCGCTGCCGCGCTTGCGGTGATGGTGCTGTCGCCGGCCATGATCGCGCCGCCGGCGCGGTTGTTGCTGAGCGCGCTGACCGGGCTCGCGGCGTTCGCCGGTCTGTCGATGCTGTGGGCGCAATCCCCGCCCGCGGCGGCGATCGAGGCGCACCGCTGGGCGCTCTACGCAGCGACGTTCCTGCTCGTCGTGAAGCTTGTGCGAGACGAGCGCTCCCGGCACGTCGTGCTCGGATCGCTTGTCGCCGGAGCGCTCGTCGTCGACGTGGTTCTGGTCGCCCAGCTGCTGGGCCCCGACGCGCCGTCGAGGTTCTTCAACAACCGCCTCACGTTCCCGCTGGGCTACGTCAACGGCCAGGCCGCGGTCCTGGCGGCCGCGGTGTGGCCGGCGGTCGCCATCGCCGAGCAGGCGCGCCAGATCGCGCTGCGCGGTGCGGCCGCGGGCACGGCCGCGGTGCTGATCGGGCTCATGCTTCTCACGCAGAGTCGCGCCGGGCTGGCGTCGTTGGGCGTCACGGCCGTGCTCCTGGTCATCCTGTTCCCGGGCCGCGCTCGGCGAATGTGGCTGCTGCTGGTGATCGGCGCAAGCGTCGCGCTGGTCGGCGGCGAGCTGGCGCACGTGTACTCGCAGGCACCGCCGGGCCGCTTTGAACCGGAGGCGGAGGTGGTCAACCGCGCCGTTGCCCATCTGTTGCTGGCCGGCTTCGCCGCCGCTGCGGCGTGGTCGATCGTGAGTGCGCTCCTCCGGCGCCCGGCCCTCGCGACGCCGGCCGCGCGACGGGCCGGAGCTGCCGTGCTGGTCGTCGCGATGCTGGCCGCCGGCGGTGCGATCGTCGCGACCGGCGACCCGGCGCAGCGGCTGCGCTCGCAAGTGGATCAGTTCACGCAACTCGACAGGTCCTCTGAGAACAGCCCGTCGCGGCTGCTCTCGGGCGGTGGCAACCGCTATGACTACTGGCGGGTGGCGGTCGCGGAGTTCCGTGCCCACCCGGTGGCGGGTCTTGGTGCCGGAAACTACGTCGCGGAGTACTACGCCCGGCGGCGCTCGAGCGAAGTCGTCCGCCAGCCGCACTCGCTGCAACTGCAGCAGCTCGCCGAGCTCGGCGTACCGGGACTGATCGCGGTCGGCGGCTTGCTGGTTGCGATCGGGTGGCTGCTGGTCGCGGCGGCGCGCCGCGTGTCCCGTGGCGAGGACCGGCTCACCGTCGGCAGCGCCGTTGCCGCGGGGGGCGTCCTGATCGCCTGGACCGTGCACACGAGCGTCGACTGGCTGCATCTGCTGCCGGGCCTCACCGGGGGTGCGCTCTGCGCGGCTGCGTGCCTCGCGAGCTCCTGCGACTCGCAGCCTTCCGATCGCCCTGCATGGCGCCGCGTGCTCGTCGTCGCAGGCTGCGGGGCCGCGATCTGCCTCGCGGGCGCGGGGGTGGGCCGTCTCACCCTGGCCGCCGGCGATCGCGAGCGCGCGCGTGAGGCGCTCACAGACGGCGATCCTCGCCGCGCGATGGAGCTCGCCGAGCGCAGCCTCGATCTCCAGCCGCAGGAGCTCGGCGCCTTCTACACGCAGGCGGCCGCCTGGGCGCGGCTGGGCGACTACTCGCGCGCGCGCAACGTGCTGCTGAGGGCCGCTGCGCTCGAACCTCGCAACCCGGTGCCGCGGGCGCTGCTGGGCGACCTGGCGGTGCGACGAGGTGACCTCGCCGTCGCGCGCCGCGAGTACGCCGCCGCGGTCCGGCTCGATCCGCGTGATCCGGTGCTGCGTGCGGCGTTGCGTCGCGTCGGGACGCGCCGAGCGGGCGGGCGGGGAGGCTTAGCATCCCCTGCGCCTTGAGCGGTTTCATCGCAACGCAGCCCGATCCGCCCGCATTCGACGGTCTGCGCGTGGCGGTCGTCCACGACTGGTTTCAGGGCTACCACGGCTCCGAGCGCGTCGTCGAGGCCATCGCCGACGGCGTCTTCGCGTCCGCCGCCTGCGTGGACATCTTCACGTTCTCCGCCGCGGACGCGGTGATCCCGCCGCGCCTCGCCGCTCGGATCGTCAAACGCTCGCGCCTCGCCGGACTGCCGGGGCTCCGTCAGCGAGGACATTCGCCCGGCCGCTGGCGCGTGCTGCTACCGCTGATGCCGCGATATTTCAGGCAGCTCGACCTGTCCGGCTACGACATCGTCGTGGCGTCGTCGCATTCGTGCGCGCTGCACGCGCGTCCCGGGCCCGGCGCAGCTCATGTCTGCTACTCGCACACACCGATGCGCTACGCGTGGCTGAGCGATGTCGACGGACGTCGTCTCGCCGGCATCCAGGGGCGGGCCCTTGGTGCGCTCTCGGGCTGGCTGCGACGCATTGACCACCAGGCAGCGCAGCGGATCGACTCGTTCGTCGCCAACTCGTCGGCTGTGGCCGAGCGCATCCGCATGTTCTACGGGCGCGACGCGGTGGTGATCTTCCCGCCGGTCGACATCGACGATTTCCCGGTCTCCGGCACCCGCGACCGCGACCGGTTTCTCTGGGCGCACCGGATGGTGGCCTACAAGCGCCCGCTCGAGGTCATGGAGGCGTTCCGCGGCTCGCAGCTGCGCCTCACGATGATCGGGGTCGGGCCGCTGCTGGACGAGGTTCGCGCGCGTCGGCCGTCCAACGTCGACGTGCACGGCTGGCTGGATCGCGCCGCGTTCACCGCCGAGTACGCCCGCGCCGGCGCGTTCATCCACATCGGCGAGGAGGACTTCGGGATCACGATGGTGGAGGCGCTGGCCGCCGGGCTTCCGGTGATCGCGCTCGATCGCGGCGGAGCTCGCGACATCGTCCGCGACGGCATCGACGGGGTCCTGATCGATGCCCCGACCAGCGGCTGCCTCGGCGAGGCGATCGCGGTCGTGCGCGCTCGCGCGTGGGACCAGACGGCGTTGCGCGAGCGGGCTGAGCACTTCTCGCGGGACCGCTTCGTGGCCCGATTCGCCGATCACGTGGCCGATGTGAGGGCCGGGACCTCGCAGGGCGATGGTGGTTTACGCTCTGGCCGTGAGGGTTAGCTTGCGCTGGATCGTCGCGGTCGCGTTGAGCGCGTCGTGTGTGAGCTTGGCCGCCTGTGGAAAGGACAGCCCCGCGCCCGTCGCGCGCCAGCAGACGTTCGAGAGCGCGTTGCGGCTCGTGACCGAACGTGACATTCGGGCCACGCCGCCCGGCAGTCCGCAACGGGCCGTCATCCGCTGGTGGCGTGCCCTGCAATTTCGCGATACGACCACCGTGAGCGAGCTGTTCTCGACCCAGGCTCGGCGCACCATCGGTCCGCTGTTGTCGGAGATCACCTTCCTCGATCTCGGGCCTTCGCTGCAGACGTCGCTGCCGCGGTTCGACGACCTGGCCGTCCGTGGCAACACGGCACTCGTCTACATGCGGATCCTGCGCAACGAAGTGCTCTCGCCCAAGATCATCCGGCGCAGCACCGAACACCTGGGACTCTCGCTCGTCAAGGAGCGCGGCTTCTGGCGCATCGACGATCCGACCTACTTTCTGCAGGCGGGCGGGCTGATCCGCCGGGCGCGGCTCGCGGCCGAGCGGCGCGCCGCTGCGCAATGAACCTCCGGGAGCGCTGCGCGCTCGTCGTACCGACGCTCAGGGCCGGGCCAACGCTCGCCGCCGCCCTGGAGTCCTTCGGAGCGGGATGGCGCGCTCGAGCGATCGTGGTCGACAACCGGGCGTCAGGCGCGGGGATCGATGGCGTATGCGACCGGTTCCCCGATGTCGCCGTCATCCGGATGGGCGCCAATCGGGGTTTCGCCGCGGCGGTGAACGCAGGTATCCACGCTGCCAGGCAGCGGGGCGACGAGGTCGTGCTGCTCGTCAACGACGATGTCCTCGTCGACGCGTCGTCCCTGGACGTCCTCGCACAGGCGCTGCAGTCCGAACCGCAGATCGCGTCGGCCGCAGGGGTGCTGATGCAAGCCGGCTCTGAGCTCATCGACACCGCCGGCCTGCGCTGCGATCCGGCGATCGGCACCGAGGACGTGGCCCGCCACCGCCGGCTCAGCGAGCTCTCCGAGCAACCGGCACCGCTCGGGCCGTCAGGTGGTCTGGGTGCCTATCGGCTGGCGGCTCTGGCCGAGGTCGGGGATTTCGACGAAGGGTTCTTCGCGTACTACGAGGACGCCGACGTCGCGCTGCGGCTGGCGCTGAACGGATGGCGCTGCGTCCTGGCGCCGGACGCGGTCGGACAGCACCGCGGGTCCGAGACGCTGGGCTGGCGCAGCCTTGAGAAGGCCGTGATCGCCGGACGCAGCCGCGGTCGGATCGCGCGCAGGTACGGGGTGCACCGGCACCCAGGTGCGTGGCCGTGGCTCGGGCTGGAGCTTGCCGCCGGCCTGCTGCTATGCGCCGAGCACCGATCGCTCGCACCGCTGCGTGCGCGCTGCGCGGGGTTTCGCGAAGCGACGCAGATCTCGCGCTATCCGTCGGAGCTGATCGAGGCGACGTCGGCCAGGCGCGCCGTCGTCGAGCGCGTCACGCGTCGCTACCGCAAGCTCGCACCGCCTGCCCTCGAGTGACCAGTCGCATTCGCTCTCTCGCAGCATCGGTGCGCCGGTCGGCGATCCTGCCGGCGCTCGTCGGCTGCGGCTGGCTGGTTCTCGTCGCCGGACAGCAGGGCTCACCCCTCCAGCGCGGCTTCGACCCGACGGTCCTCATCGTCGCGGGCAGCAACTTCGACCCCGAGCCGCTGCTACCCGCCGGAGCACACGTATTCCGCGGAACCGGTTTTGACGGGCAGTTCTTCTTCTACCTCGCGCAGGATCCGCTGGCGAGGAAGGTCGCGACACGGTCGCGGTTGGACAACACGCAGTACCGCGCGCGGCGCGTGCTGTTGCCGGCGCTGTCGTACGCGGCGAGCGGCGGCGGCAACCGCGAGCTGCTGCCCTGGGTGATCCCGCTGGTCAACCTGCTGGCGACGCTCGCCGCGACATGGGCGCTGGCGAGCTGGTTGCGCCGACGCGAGCGCAGCCCTTGGCTCGCGCTCGCCTATCCGACCTCGTTCGGCATCGTCAGCGGCGTGATCAGCGACGTCGCCGATCCGTTGGCGGCGAGCCTGCTGATCATCGGACTGCTGGCCTGGAGCGAGGACCGGACGGCGCTCGCTCTGCTGGCGCTCGGTCTCGCCGGCCTTGCCCGTGAGACCTACCTGCTCCCGGCGCTCGTCATCTGCGCCATCGAGCTGTGGCGTTTCCGCGCGCGGGCGCTCATCTGGCTGGCGATCCCGATCACGGCCGGAGCGTGGTTCGCGTACGTCGCGACGATCCCCGCGGGGGGTTCCCTGGAACGCGACGTGACGCTCCCCTCGATCGTCCCGATCCGTGGCGCGTACGACCGAATCGCCGCGCTCAACGACACGGTCGTACCCGGCGTGGCCAACTGGGAGCTGCTGTACATCCTGACCATCCTCGCGACCGCCGTCTTCGTGATCTGGCACGGCGCCGCCGTGGCGTGGGCGGGGCTCGCGGCCCGCGATTGGCCATCGCGCGAGCGGCTGGTCCTGACGGCGGGAGCGGCGGCGGTGGTGCTGATCCCGTTTCTGAGCGCCGCGCTGTGGCGCAACCCGCTCAGCTACGGCAGGTATGGAGCCGGCGCCGTCGGGATCCTGCTGATCTGCGTGGCGGCCCGGCGGCGGTTCGCGGGGGTGCTGGTCGCGGGTCTCGTGGTCCTCGGTCTGCTCAACCCGTACGCGACGGTGTTGCCGATGCGCTACGGCCCGGTCATCAACGGCATCGACGTCGGTCCGGCGCAGCCGTGACGGCGACGTTCAGGACCGTGCTCGCAAGCGCGACGGCGGCATTCGCTGCCACGCGCGCGGTGAACGGCGCGCTCGCGCTGATCGGGACTGCCGTGCCGGTCGCCGTCGCCGGGGCGGCGCAGGCGGGCGACTACTTCGCGCTGTGGACCGCAACCTGGATCTGCGGGGTGGCCGCGCGGTTCGGCGCGGACGCCGTGCTGCCGAGGCTGGTCGCGGAGCAGCCGGGGGTTTCGGGTCTCGCGCTCGTCCGCGGACGCTCGGCGCTGGGCGCCATCAGCGCGGTGCTGCTCGCTCCCGCTGCGTGCGCGGCGCTGGGAGTGCTGTCGTCGCCCTGGGAGGTCGTGCTCGTCGCGGCGACGGCGCTCGTATGGGGAAGGACCTTCGTCATCGCTGGTGTGCTGCGCGCCCGGATGCGTGTCGTGGCCGCCGGGATCGCCGCCAACGTCGTGTGGTCGCTGGCCGGGGTGGCCGGGCCGCTCGCCGCGGCGATCGTGTTCGCAGACCCGTCGGCGGCACAGTTGCTCGGCGCGCTGCTCGCCGCGTCGCTCGTGGCGCTGGGGATCGTGCGCGCGATGCTCGGGTGGATCCCGGATGGGGACGACGCGGCCGTGGCCCATCGCGCGCCGCGTCCGCGCGGCGGCGACGAACTCGTGGGCGCGGCGGCGGTCTCGACCGTCTACGAGATCGCGACATGGAGCCCGATGATCTACGCCGGACTCGCCGGTCTCTCGCCGACGGCGACGGCCGCGATCTTCGCGGCGACTCGGCTCGCCGGCGTGGCGAGCTGGGGCTACCAGGCGATCGTCGCGACGACGGGACCGCAGATCGCGAGAGCGTTCGTCGCCCGTGACGCAGCCACCGTGCAGGCCCTCGTCCGGCGCGGTGGACGACTGGGTCTGCTGGTCACGCTGCCGCTCGTCGTCGTCGGGTACGTGGTGGCCGGGCCGGCGACCGAGCTGCTGCTCGGCATGTCCGTCGCCGCGAGTGCAGACGCGCTCCGTGCGCTGCTGATCGGGCGGCTCGTCGATGCCGCGACGGGCCCGGTGAGCGAGGCGTTCGTGCTGGGGCGCAGGATCTGGCTCGACGTCGGGCTGTTCAGCGCCAGCCTCCTCGCCGGCGCGATCGTCGTGATCGCGACGCGGCCGTCGGTGCTCGGCGTCGCGGGGATCGCGGCGGCAACGAGCATCACGACGAACCTTGTTCGCGCCGGGCTCTTCGGCTCGCTGCTCATCGCGCCGATCGCTCGAAGGGCGCTCACATGATTGCGGCTCTGGCGACCGCGGCCGTGCTCGTCGCGCTGTTCATCCTCACCGTCGGGGTTGCCCGACACGGGGTGCGGGCCACCCTGTTGTCTCCGCTGACGCTGGTTGCGGTGCTGCTGATCGGTCACGCGGCAGTCCGGCCGCTCGTCCTGAGCTCGGATCCCGAGGCCGCGGTGCTGGGCGTGTGGCGGCTCGGCTGGAGCGAGAATGCGCTGGCTGAAGCGGGCTGGATCCTGGTGGTCGGCTTCGGCCTGTTCGGCGTCGCGTTTGCGCTGGCGCTGCGGCGCCCGGCACCCGTCACCGCCGACCGCGCGGTGTCCGGCGCAAGATGTCTCGCTGCGGCGGCGATCGGGTGCGTGCTGTGGGGCGCGCTGTTCCTGCGGCTGGGCGGACCGCAGGCGCTCATCGAGGATCCGGCCAGCCTGAAGACCGGCCAGTTCGGGGGGGCCTACGGGCTTGCCGGCCTGGCCGCCTGCACTGCAGCGACGCTGCTCGCGTTCGATGGCTGGCTGCGCGAGCAGAAGCGCCGCATGCTCGCGGTGGCCGCGATCTGCGGCGCCACCGCGCTGCTCGGATCGATCTGCCTCGCCACGCGCGGCCCGATCCTCGTCACGCTGCTCGGCGGCCTGCTGCTGCTCGGCTGGCGGCGCAGGCTCCGGGTTCGTCAGGCGGTCGTGGTCGGACTGGCGCTCGTGGTCGCCGTGGTGGGCGCGCAGGTGCTGCGCCAGGTTCGGGAGTACGCACAGTTCGGCACGGTGCAGGAGGCGGTGAGCACGACGCTGCGCACGGATCCACTGGCGCTGCTGTCGGCCGACCTCATCGAGTACGACCACCTCGTCGCCCTCGTCCAGCTCGTGCCCGATCCGCTCGCGCGGCTGGATGGGGAGTCGGTGGCGGCCGTGCCGAAGGCGTTCGTGCCGCGGGCGCTGTGGGCCGACAAGCCGCGGCCGATCGACTACGAGCTGTCCGAGGTGCTGTACGGCCCCAGCACACTCGCCGGCACGCCGTTCACCCTGCCGGGCGAGCTGTGGTGGAACTTCGGCTGGCTGGGCGTCGTCCTCGGGTGTCCGTTGCTGGGGTTCGTATTCGGCAGCGCGTGGTGGCGCTGGAGTGGGAGCGAGGGCGTGCGGGCGGTGGCCGTGGCCGTCGCCGGAGCGTACGGCTACCTGCTGCTCACGCGGCCGCTCGCAGCGATGACGCTGACGACGATCATCGGCGTCGGCACCGTCCTGTTGATCGCTGCCCGGTCACGCGCGGAAACCGCGCTGACGCGGGTCGCTGCGTCGCCGCGGCGACCCGGCCGTGCGCTCGCGGGCCCGGTCGCCCGCAAGCTCGCTCCTCCGGCGGACCCGCTCGAGAAGTGATGAGCCCGCCGTACACTCGGCGGGTGCTCTCGCCGCGCAGGAATGCAGTGCGTTGCGTCGTCATCGCGTCGTTGGCGGTCGTCGCCCCGATGCTCGGCGCTGCGCAGCAGGCCCAAGCCGCAGAGAAGGCCATCTGGGGCCCCGTCACCCTGTCCGACGGGCGGTCGGCATTTCCGCTGTACCGCGAGCTCGGAGTGGACACGTTGCAGCTGATCTTGAACTGGAGAGACGTCGCGCAGGTGCGCCCCGGCGACGCGACGGATCCGGCCGATCCGGCGTACGCCTGGCCGCAGGAAATCGCCACCGCGATCGCGGAGGGCGACCGCCACGGCGTCCGTATCGCGCTGCGCGTGTATGACACGCCCGGGTGGGCGAACGGCGGTGGCCCGGCGATGCGGACTCCGGACGACCCGGGCGACTACGCCGACTTCCTGACCGCCGCGACGCGCCGCTATCCAGCCGTGCGGCGCTGGATGATCTGGACGGAGCCCAACCGTAACGACCGGTTCTTGCCAAACAACGCGGACGGTCGAGACGGCCCACGCGCCTACGCGCGGCTGCTGGACCGCGCCTACGTCGCGCTGAAGGCCGGCAACCCGCGCAACATCGTCATCGGCGGGAACACATGGACCAGCGGCACCGTCAAGCCTCCGGACTTCCTACGCTTCATGCGCCTGCCCGACGGGCGGACGCCGCGCCTTGACTGGTTCGGGCACAACCCATTTCCGTTTCGCTTCCCGAGCCTGCGCGGAGCGCCGCTGGCGGGCGGCTTTCGCGACATCAGCGACCTCGACACGTTGAGCGGCGAGGTGCGGGCCGCCTACGGCCGCCGAGTGCCGCTGTGGCTGTCGGAGTACACGATCCAGTCAAACATCGGTTCGAACATCTTCGCGACGTTCGTGTCGCGCCCGGACCAGGCGAGGTACCTGACCGCCGGCTACGCGATCGGGGACGAGCTCGGAGCCTCGGTCGCCGGCATGGGCTGGCTCGCGCTGCTCGACGAGGCGCCCGCGCCCGGCGCTGCGCACTGGGGGCTGCTCACCTACGCGCTGGAGCGCAAGCCGGCGTTCGCTGCGATGGCGCGCGCGCCGAGCGAGCGGCTGCGGCCGGCGGTCGGCGTCGCGCGCGCTGTCACGCGGTCGTCGGTGCGCCGCGGGCGGCTCGCGGTGGCCGTTACGCCGAAGGCCTCCGGCGCCATCACGGTCGAGTTGCGCGCAGGCGCGGTGGTGCGAGCTCGCGTCAGAGCGACCGGGACCGCGGGGCGCCGGCGCACGTTGCGCCTGCGAGGTGCGATCCGCCGCGGGCGATACACCCTGCGGGTGCGATCCGCGCGCGCGGCATCGGTCACTCGTACCATCATCGTGCGTTGACGATGCCCGGCCTGACGATCTACGAGGTCAAGCGCTGCTCGACGTGTCGCAACCTCACGGCGCTGCTCGCGCGGCGCGGCGTCGCCTACGACGCCGTCGAGTACCACGCGACGGGCATCGACGAGGCGACGATCCGCGACATCCTCGCGAAGGGCGGCCTGCGCCCGCGCGACGTGCTGCGCCTGCGCGAGCCGCTCGTCGCCGAGCTGGGCCTGCTCGGCGAGGGGGTGTCCGACGACGAGCTGATCGCGGCGATGGCCAAACAGCCCCGCCTGCTGCAGCGCCCGATCGCCGTGCACGGGGATCGCGCGCTGCTCGCGCGGCCGGTCGAGCGCGTGCTCGAGCTGCTGGACTGACCGCGCGGCGGCCTGTTCAGCAGGCGGTCCCGATGATCGCCAGCAGACACATGGCGTTGACGTCGTCGACGAGCCCGCCCGCGCCGTACACGGTGGTGTTCAGCGTGCCGACCTGCGACTGCAGGCCGCTCACGGTGCCGCTGAGCGTGCTGACCGTGCCGCTGAGCGTGCCGACCGTCGCGTTGGTCGTCGTCAGGCCGCCGTCGAGCGTGGTGATCTGTGACTGCAGGCTCGTCGTGGCGCTGGCGAGGCTGCCCTGCAGCGTCGTGATCGTGCCCTCCGCGGTCGTCACCCGGCCGCCGAGCGCGCTCACCGAGGAGGTGACGCTCGTCAGCGACGTGCTGAGCGCGTTGAGCTGGCTCTGCAGGGCGGCGTCGGTGACGCCGAGGCTCGTCAGCGTCGTCTGGATCGTCCCCAGGGCCGACTCGGCACTGGTCACGCGGCCCGTCAGCGCGGTCAAGCCCGTGCCCAGGCTGGTCACGGTGGTGCCCATGCTCGTGATCTGGTTCTGCAGCAGCGCGTCGGTGGCGCCGAGGTTGCCCACCTGCGTCGTGAGGCCTCCGACGGTCGTCGTCAGGCCGCCGACGCTGCTCTGTAGCCCGCTGACGGTGCTCGTCAGCGTGGCGAGGTTGTTCGAAAGCGTCTGGTCGGTGAGCCCGAGGCTCGTGACCGTCGCGGTCAGGCCCGTCACCGTGCCGCCCAGCCCGTCCACCGTGCCGTCGAGCGCGGTCAGCCCGCTGCTCAGTCCGGAGACGGTCGAGGCGAGGCCGTTGAGCGACGTGCTCAGCGACGCGACGGTCGTGTCGAGGGTGTCCAGGCGCGAGGTGATCGCGCCGACGTTGCTCACGACATCGGCGGCGACGCCGTCGACGCGACCCGAGAGCGTGCCGACCGTCGTGGTCAGCCCGCCGAGGCCGGACGTGACGGTCGCCAGACCGCTGGTCAGCCCGGTGATCTGGGTCTGCAGGCCGCCGAGTTGCGTCAGCGCTCCGGTGATGTCCCCGGGGGCGAGGAGCGCCAGCGCCTGCTCGATCGCGCCGACCCGCGCGGTGATGGCGGACAGGTCGCTGCCGAGCCCGCCGACGGTCGTACCGAGACCGAGCAGGTCGCTCTGCAGGCTCGCCAGCGCCTGCGTGATCGAGGCGAGGCTCGCTTCCACGGTGGCGAGGCGATCCTCGAGGCTCTGGGTGCGGGTGAGCAGGCCGTTCAGCGTGCCGCGCATTCCCGCGAGGCCGCCGTCGAGCGCGTCGATCCGCGCCCGCAGATCCTGGCGCACGGCCTCGAGCGCCGCGGTGAGCGCGGCGACCTGCGACTTGACGGCGTTGAGGTCCAGTCGCAGCGCCGCGAGGTCGGCGCGCAGGCCGGCCACGTCGGCACGCAGCGAGGAGAACCCGAGTGAGGTCGAGTTGGCGAGGTTGCGCAGGTCGCTCTGCAGGCTCGACAGGTCCCGGCGCGTCTGCTGCACGAGCGACTCGAGCTCTGCGGTCGACAGCGTCTCGGAACGCCGGTAGACCTCGATGCGCTTCATGGAGATGCGGGCGTAGACGGCCTTGCGCGCGCCGCGCGACAGCCGGACGCTGCCTTTCCAGCGGTCGCCGAGGCGCAGTTGCCCGGGCAGCACGCTGCCCTCCGGCGTCTTGACGAGGCCGCGACGCGGAAGGATGACGACGCCGATCGGGGAGACCAGCCCGGCGCGCTTTGCCGACTGCTTGGAGATCAGGACGGGCACGGCGGACTGCGTCTTGCCGGCCACGTAGGGCGATCCGACGACGGTGCCCTTCAGCTGGGCTGTCGTGCTCTTGGCCTCGGCCTCGGCCGCGGCGGATGGCAGGGCAACGAGCGCGCCGGCGAGGATGGTGACACGAAGGAGTCGGTTCATGCCCATCGACATCGGCCTGGGCCCAGGAACCCCTCGCATTACCCACATACGGGTAGGCCGTTCGTCCAGACCGCAGCATGATCTCGGCGCCCGGTCGCCCGTAGACTTGGGGCGATGGTCACGTGTGCGCCCGAGGGCGTCCGGCCTGCGCTTCCAGACGACTACGGTCGGCTGGCGGAGGTTCTCGCCCGCGCCTTCTACGACGACCCCGTGACGTCGTGGTTCTATCCGGACGCCGCGCGACGGATGCACCACTCGCGGCGCTTCTTCGAGATCCGCCTGCGTCAGCTTTCGGTCCACGGGCTGATCTACACGACGCCCGAGCGTTCCGGGGCGGCGCTGTGGGCTCCGCCGGGGCGCTGGCGCGAGAACCTGCGCCAGTCGCTCATGCAGCTTCCGATGCTGCCCGTGCTGCTACCGCGGATCGTGCGCACCACGCGTGCGGTGCGCGAGATCGAGCGCCTGCATCCGGTGGCGCCGCACTACTACCTGTCGGTCGTGGGGACCGACCCAGAACAACAGGGCGGAGGTGTTGGCTCCGCCCTGCTTGCTCCGGTACTTCGATCCTGTGATGAAACCCAGACGGCGGCCTACCTCGAGTCCTCCAAGGAGAGCAATCTCTCCTTCTACACCCGCCACGGGTTCACCGTGACGGAGTGCATCGAGATACCCGAGGGGCCGCCGCTGTGGCTTATGTGGCGGGAACCAGCGAGCCGCCGAACAGGCCGCCCAGGAGGTTGTTGATCAGGCCCGTGACGCTGCCGATGATGCCGCCGATGCCACCGGTGGACGGCGTGCCGCCACCGCTGGTGCCGCCGCCGAACAGGCCGCCGAGCAGGCTGTCGATCATGCCGCCGATGTTGCCCGGCAGGCTCTCCGTGCCACCGCCGAGGATGCCGTCGAGCAGGCCGCCGAGGCCGAACAGGCCGCCGGCCGAGGACGACGTGCCGCCGACGAACGGCAGCGAGCCGAGGATCGTGTCAAGCAGGCCGGTGACGGTCTGCAGGATGCTCGGGACGATCGTTCCGACCACCGACGTGACCATGTTCAGGACCTGCGAGATCGGGCCCTGGACGACGGCCGGCAGCATCGGAAGGATCGACTGCACGATGCCGAACGCCTGATCCATGATGCTGGTCGCCATGCCCATGGCGGAGCTGACGATGCCGGCGATGCTGCTCGGCAGGCTGCCCGAGTTGAGCGCGGAGTCCATGTTGACGACCTCGTTGGCGTCGCCGACCGACAGCGCGGCGATGATCGAGGCGATCAGCGGCTTGGCCTCCGCTGGAACCTGGTCGAGCAGGCCCGTGAGGATCTCGATGATCTTCTGCTTGCCCGCGAGGCTCGGCGCGATCGCGTTGGCGACGAGCGCCTGAACCGTGCCGGTGATCTGGTCGACGATCGCGGTGATCGTCTCGACGAGCATGTCGTACTGCGTGCCCGCGAGGGTCAGCGCCTGGGCGGCGGAGACGCTCTCGGTGCCCGGATCGGCCGTGCCGGCCATCGTGCGCGCCATCTTCGAGGCGGCAGACGTCTGCGTGCGGGCGATCTTCAGCTGCTTGGCGACGGCCTTGCTGTCGCCGAGGCGCGCGTAGCGCTTCATGCGCTTGACGGCCTTCGTGGCCTTGTCGACGTGCACCTGGACGTTGGCGCTCGACGGAGCCTTCGACGTCGACGTCGACGCCGATGCTGTGGCGGGAGCCGCGACGAGCACGGCGAGCGTCGCCACTGCGGCGACGATGCGACGGTAATGAGACATAAGGTGCCTCCTTCGGCAACTGGGCGGCCTGCGTGAGGCCCCTGGTTTTGCGCGCCCGCCTCGCGACGGGTTTGCCTTTTCGATGTTCCGACTGCCCCTACCACGGTGGGGGCCCCTGCTTGTGATGCTGTACTTCGAATCCGTTCGATAGTTGGCGCGTTGCCGCTATCCTTGTGGCGCGCGGAACAGGTTCTGCAGCATGGTGTTGACCCCGCTGAGCAGCGACTGCGCGGGGGCCAGGACGTTTGTGATGGTGGTGTTCGTCGGTGACGTCGGCGGTGCCGTCGTCGTGCTCGACGGCAGGCTCAGCCCAAGCGATCCGAGGATCCGCTGGATCGAGGGAAGCACTTGCCCGATCGTGTTCTGGACGATCGAGTTGGCGGTCGCGAGCGCGCCCTGTGCGCCGGAGTCCGCGACGGTCTGCGCGCTCGCGAATGCTGCGGTGATCTTGTCGCGGATGCGCTGCAGGTTGTCCGCCGCGATCTGCTCCGGCGTCCTGGCCGCGGCGGGCGCGGACTGCGTGGCGCCGGAGCGCTGGGCGGGGGTGGCGGGAGCGTGTGTGACGGGCGCGGTGGCCGCCGGCGCCGGCGTCGTCGGTCGCGCCTGGGCCGCGCCCCGGTCGACCGTGGTGCTCGCGGCGCCGCCGCCGTGCGATCGCACGGCGGCTGCCGCATGCCGTGCCGCGCGTTCGCGACGGGCGCGAACCGCCGCGGCGGCCTGCGCTGCCGCGCGCCGCTGGAGCTCGGATGTCTGCGCCGACGCGGCGGCCTGCGCGAGGGAGGCCTTCGCGGTGGCCACCTGGCCCTGCGGAGCGCGAGACTCGGGTGTGGCGACCTTCGGGATCTCGACGGCCGCCGTGCCCGTCGTCGCGACGACTGCTGCGACGGCAAGTCCCTTGGCGGCGGCGGGCAAGCCGGCCCACAGGCCACCACCTGCCGCGACGGCGCTGCCGCTGCCGCCGGCCGCGACGATCGCGCTGCCGCCGGCGCCACCGCCGATGCCGAGCAGGCCGAGCGCGGCAGAGCCGGCGAGCCAGGCGCCGAGCGCGTGCAGGTCGGCCTGGCGAATGCCCATCGACTTCTCGAAGGTGGCGCAGTCATCGCAGGAGCGCAGGTGGGCGCGCATGCCGCGCGCGCGCAGGTGCCGGCGGTCGCCGTCGGAGAGGGTGCGCCGGACGCTCGTGCATTCGGTCGCGCGCCCGTCGACGGCGTCATGCAGTGCGTTACGGGCGTCGAAGACGGCACGGCGGGCGGCTTCGTTGGAAACGCCGAGGGCAAGGCCGATCTCGTTGTAGCTCAGCCCGCTCAGCTCGCGCATGACGAGGGCGCCGCGCTGGCGCTCGGGCAGCACCCGCAGGTCGTCGACGAGCTGGGTCAGCCGCGAGCGCTGCTCGACGTCGGCTTCGGGGCCGGGCACCGTGAGCAGCGACGAATCGCTGTCGAGCAGGTTGCTGTCGGCGATGGGCTGGCGACGGCGGATGATGTTGATCGACTCGTTGTGCGCGATCTTGTACAGCCAGGGACGCAGGGGGCGGCCGGGCTCACGCCGGGGCAGGGCCCGCAGCGCGTTCTCGAGCGCGTTCTGGGCGGCGTCGCCGGCGTCCTCGGCGTTGAGGAGGATCGAGCGGCAGTAGCCGAGCAGCGGGCCGTGGTAGCGCTCATAGAGGGCGGCGAACGCGTCCTTGTTCCCGGCGGCGGCGTGGCCGGCGAGGGACTCGTCGCCCATACGTGCCCAGGGGATGACGCGCGGGCGCGACGGGATCCGAACGGCCGTGGCTTGCATCGTGCGCTTCGTATCGGCAATCGCAGACAGATGTTTGAGAGCAGCCGATGAATGTTCGACCATGCGTACTCTCTGGCGCATGCTCGTCCGCGCCTCGATCGGCTCGAACATCAGCTCGTTCTTCGACGCCGTCGGCTCCTTCTTCGACAGCCTGTCGCGCGTCGGCTGGACGTCTCTGCTGATCGGCGCGATCGCGTTCGTCATCTACCTGACGCTGCGCTCGCGCGCCTTCTTTCACACCCTGCAGGCCGCCTATCCCGAGGAGCGAATCGCGTTTCGGCGCATCTGGGGGGCCTACATCGCCGCATACGGCTTCAACAACGTCATCCCGGCCCGCGGTGGCGACGTCATCAAGCTCTTTCTCGTCAAGCGCTCGATCCCGAACGCGACCTATCCGGCGGTCGGCGCCGCGATCTGCGTCGAGGCCGTCTTCGACTTCGTGATGGCGGTCCTCATCCTCTCGTTCGCGTTCACGCAGGGCGTCTTTCCCAAGCCGCCGGATTTCGCGAAGCTCAACGCGTTCGACCTGTCGTTCTTCGCCGGCCATCCGAAGTTCACGCTGTTCGTGCTGACCGCTCTGGCGATCGGGGTGCTCGTCGGCTTCGCGGTGCTCTCGCAGCGCGTGAGGGCGTTCTGGGCGCGCGTGCGCCAGGGGCTGACGATCCTGCGCGACCGCCGGCGCTACTTCCGCGAGGTCTTCGCGTGGCAGTTCGCCGGCTGGTGCTTTCGCTTCACCGCATTCTGGTTTCTGCTCGAGGCCTTCAACGTCGGCGGCTCGGTGCGCAACGTGCTGCTCGTGCTCGGCGTCAACGCCGTCGCGGCGGTCGTGCCGTTCACGCCCGGCGGCGCGGGCGTGCAGCAGGCGCTGCTCGTCAAGGTGTTCGCCGGTGCCGCGTCGGGCGCGACGGTGGCGGCCTACTCGGTCGGCCAGCAGATCGTCATCGCTGCGACGACGTTGGCGGTCGGCTTCGGCGCGCTCGTCTCGATCTTCCGGATCCGCTCCTTCAAGGAGGCGATGCGGATGGGCAAGGTGGAGCGGGAGGCCGAGAAGGCCGCCGCTGCCGACGCCCGCGAATCTGACGTCGCGACCGACCGGGTCTACTGAAGGCCCGAGCGCGCCTCGCGCACGAGCGCGACCGCGTCGGGGAAGACGGTCGCCATGACCGCGCGGATCTGCTCGGCCTGCTGCTCGACGCTGCCCTGGATGTTCACGCGATTGATCGCGGCGACCGTCATCTCGACGGCGAGCTTGATCGCGTTGTCGGCCCAAACCAGGCCCTGCTGGGCCTGCATCTGCTCAGCGAACTCAGCCATTCGCTTGCTCAGCTCCTCGGGATCGCCGAAGAGTCCTCCGAAACCTTCCATGCATCGAATTCTAGCTGCTGCTTGATGCGTGCTCCGCGTCGACTAGCCTCGCCGCCATGCCGCATGCGGAGGGAGCCGGGGTGGACCTCCATTACGAGGAGCGCGGGGACGGGCCTCCCGTGCTCGTCGTCCACGCCATGGGCTCGGATGCCTTGGCGTGGATGCCGGCGCTGGGGTCGCTCGCGGCGGGCGGCGCGCGGGCGATCGCGTTCGACCGCCGCGGCTACGGCGCGAGCGGCGCGCCCGAGCCGTACGCGGCGACGACCGTGCAGGAGCAGGCGCAGGACGCGGGCGCGCTGCTGTCGGTGCTGGAGGCCGCGCCGGCGCTGCTGGTCGGCGACGGCTTCGGGGCTCTGGTTGTGCTCGAGTTACTCGTGCGCCGGCCGGAGCTCGCCCGCGGTGCGGTGCTCGTGGATCCGCCGCTGCACGCGTTCGTCGCCGAGGCGACGAGGGCGCTCGCGGTGGAGCGCGAACTGCTCGAGGAGACGCTGCGCGCGGGTGGTCCTTCGGCGGCGGTGGCGGCCTGGCTCGGCGACGGCGCAGACCCGGCGCTCGCGGAGCGCGCCGCCGCGAGCCACGCCGGGTTCTTCGCCGACTACGCCGGCCAGTCGAGTTGGTCCCCCTCACGGCGGGAGCTGCGCGCGATCGCGGCGCCTCTGGTGGTGGTGACCGGCGCGGGCACGCCGGCGCACGTTGTCTGCGCCGCCGACGCCGTCGCCGCGCTCGTACCGGGCGCGCGGCGGGTGGGCGACGGCGACGTGGTCGCCGCCGCGCTGGCGCTGCCTTAACTCGCGCGCGTTTCGTCGCAAACCGGTGTAGATCCGTTGCCTTTTTGACGCCGCGATCGGGCCCATGAGCTCGGCCTTGCGCTTAACTGGTGCTGGGCGCAAGAAAAGCACCAATCGACCGGATGACGCGGCGGTCGCTCGCCTCGCTGCGACTCAGAACGGTGTGGTGAGTTCACGCCAGCTCGAGGCCCGCGGAATCGACGCTGGGGCGACGAAGCGTCGCGTCGCCAAGGGGCAGCTGCACCGCGTGTTCCGCGGCGTGTATGCCGTCGGCCACACGGCGGTCGCACAGACGGGCCTGTTCACGGCCGCAGTTCTGGCCTGCGGTCGCGGCGCGGCCCTCGGCGGCCACGCGGCGGCCGCCTACCACGACATGGTCAGGTGGGATCACCGTGACATCGAGGTGATCGCTGCCTGCTCGGCCGGCCGCAGGATCGACGGGATCCGGCCCCACCGCTGGAAGCTCGATCCCCGGGACGTCTGGACGCGCGACAACATCCGAATCACCAGCCCCGCCCGCACCATCCTGGACCTCGCCTCCACGCTGCCGTTCAAGGCGCTGCGGCGCCTCGTCCGTCAGGCAATGGCCGAGCACAAGGTGAACGTCCGCCAGCTCGTCGACGTCCTGCACCGCCACCCGCGCCACCGCGGCGCCGCGACCCTCCGGGCCGTCATCGCCAACGACCCCGCGCCCACCAAGAGCGACCTCGAGGACCTCGCGCTCGACCTGCTCGACAACGCCGGGATCGACCGCCCGGAGGTCAACCCCAAGCTCCGCCTCGATGGCCGCACGATCCACCCCGACCTGCTCTTTCGCCAACACCGGCTCGCGATCGAGCTCGACAGCCGCCGCTGGCACGAGGACCGGCTCACCCAGCAAGACGACGCCGACAAGCAGGCGATCCTCGAAGCCCACCGCTACCGCGTGCTGCGGATCACGTGGTGGCAGACCGTCGACCACTCACAGCAGACCCTCCGCCGCATCCGCGCCGCGCTCGCGAGCTGACTACACCCGCCGCGCCACAACCGCCACCGTCCCACCCCGGCGCGCCAGCGCGAACGCGAACTCGGCCGCGACCGCGACAGGCGCCAGCGGCAGCGCCAGAGCGGTCACCACGGCGTCGCGGCTGCGCAGCGGGGCGTTGCGCTTCAAGGCGTGGTAGAGCCAAGACGGCGTCCGTGTCGCGCGCGAGACGACCGACTGCCACAGGCCGAAGGGGTTGTGCTCGGCGAGCAGATGATGTGTGCAAACAGGCTCCAGTCCATGGCGGCGCAGCAGCGCGTGCAGCCCCGCGACCGTGAAGTGCGTGCGGTGGCGCGGGACGTCGAGGTGATACCAGCGCGCGCCGCCCGCCCGCGCCTGGACGCTCCCCAGATTCGGCACGCCGACCACGAGCAGTCCGCCCGGTCGCAGCCACGAAGCGATCCGCTCCAACGCCGCGCCGGGATCGTCGAGATG
>DATLNO010000053.1:0-8317 GCA_035536715.1 Solirubrobacteraceae bacterium | reverse complement strand
CTCGTCATCTCGGGCTTCGCCCTGACGTGCTTCTGCCTGCTGCTGTTTCTCTGGATCGCCTTCGGCGGTCCGATCCCGCTCAAGCCGCAGGGCTACCGCGTGCAGGTCGCGTTCACCGACGCGCCGACGCTCGCCACGCAGGCCGACGTGCGGACCGCCGGTGTGCGGATCGGCCGCGTCGTCAAGAAGGAGCTCGCGCCCGACGGCGCCAACAAGACGATCGCGACGATCGAGCTCGAGTCGAAGTACGCGCCGATGAAGGCCGACGCCCGCGCGATCCTGCGCCAGAAGACGCTGCTCGGCGAGACGTACGTCGAGGTCACGACCGGCAGCCCCGGCGCACCGGACATCCCCGAGGGCGACCGCCTCGCCGACGGCCGCGTCGCGCAGGCCGTCGAGTTCGACGAGCTGTTCTCGATCTTCGACAAGCCGACCCGCAAGACGTTCCAGCAGTGGATGGCGAGCGCGGCGCAGGCGGGCGCCGGGCGCGGGCGCGACCTCAACGACGCCCTCGGCAACCTGCCCGTGTTCGTCGAGAACGCCACCGGCGTCGTCGACGTGCTCGGCGACCGCCGCGCCGCACTGCGCGACCTCGTCAGGAACACCGGCAAGACCTTCGAGGAGCTGACCGCCGACGAGAGCGCGCTCGTCGAGCTCACCCGCAGCAACACCGAGCTGTTCGGCGAGCTTGCCGAGCGCCGCGACGCGCTCGCCGACTCGATCCGCATCCTGCCGACGTTCCTCGACGAGACCAAGCTGACGCTCGCGCGGCTGCGCACCTTCGCCGTCAACACCGAGCCGCTGATCCGCGACCTCGACCCCGTGCTCGACGACCTGCAGCCGACGCTCGTGTCGCTGCGTCGCCTGTCGCCGGACCTCGAGAACCTCTTCGAGAACGTCGGCCCGCTGATCAGCGCCGGCGACAAGGGGCTGCCCGCGCTGTCGCGGATCCTGCGCGGGCTCGATCCGACGCTCGCCGCGACCGGGCCGTTCCTGCAGCAGCTCAACCCGGTGCTGCGCTTCCTCGAGCTCAACCAGGCGAAGGTCACGGACTTCCTCAACATCGGCCCGGTCGCGCTCGCCGGCAAGCGCACCCCGCCGGCCGGCAGCAACAGCAACGGCCACGTGCTGCCGCAGATCATCCTCGCCGGCTCGGAGTCCCTGCCCGCGCTCTCGCGCTCGCGCAGCGCCCGCGGTAACGCCTACCGCGCGCCGGACAACCGGCGCGATCCGGAGAAGCTGATCCTGCCGAGCTTCGACTGCGCCAACGCCGGCGGCGAGAAGGGCCCGACGAACACCCCCGGCTGCAAGGTCCAGGGCCCGGTGCCGTTCGAGGGCAACGCGCAGCGCTACCCGAACGTCGAGCCGGCGCAGGACGGCGGCCGGCTGAAGTCCAGCGGCGGCTGAGCGAGGCGTGTCCGCGACAAGGGTCGGCGTGGTCGGCCACGTCGAGTGGGTGCAGTTCGCCGTCGTCGAGCGGGTCCCCGTGTCCGGCGAGATCGTCCACGCGCGCGAGACGTTCGCCGAGCCGGCCGGCGGCGGCGCCGTCGCCGCGGTGCAGCTGCGCAAGCTCGCCGGCGCCGCGCAGTTCCTCACAGCGCTCGGCAACGACGCAGTCGCGGCGGGCGTGGAGCGGCGCCTCGACGAGCTCGGGGTGAGCGTGCATGCCGCGCAGCGGCCCAAGCCACAGCGGCGGACCTTCACGTACCTCGACGACGGCGGTGAGCGCACGATCACGGTGCTCGGAGAGCGGATCGTGCCGTGGCGGTCCGACCCGCTGCCATGGGATGACCTCGCCCAGCTCGATGCGATCTACCTCACCGGCGGCGATCCCGAGGCGGTGCGCGCCGCACGGGCCGCGCGCGTGCTCGTCGCGACGCCGCGCGCGCACGAGGCGCTGGCCGGGTCGGGCATCCAGCTCGACGTGCTCGTCCGCAGCGCGACCGACCCGGGCGAGGCGTACGAGCCCGGCACGCTCGATCCCGCGCCGCGCTTCGTCGTCGGCACCCGCGGCGGGCTGGGCGGATCGTGGACCGGCGAGACGTCCGGCACCTGGCAGGCAACGCCGCTGCCCGGACCGGCGGTCGACTCCTACGGCTGCGGGGATTCGTTTGCTGCGGCGCTCGCCTTCGGCCTCGGCGCCGGGATGGCGCTGCCCGAGGCGATCGAGCTGGGTGCCCGCTGTGGCGCTGCCTGTCTGTGCGGGCGTGGCCCCTACGCGGGCCAGCTCGACCTCGCCTGAGCCCCGCCGGGCGAGCCTCCTTTTGACGTCGGGGTAGGTCAGCCGCCCTGCGCGCCGCCGGCGCTGCGAAACGGCTTGCTGTCGTCCCAGCGCTCGAACCACACGCTGCCCTCGCGGATCGAGAGGAACACTGAGGGATCGAGGTCCAGCGCGGCGAGGAAGTCGGTGCGCGCCGTCGCTGGGTCCTCGTACTCCGCAGCCTCGAGCGCGACGCCGCGGCCGGGGTCCTGGACCGAGGCGATCAGGACGTAGCGCGAGCGGCCGTCGTACGAGAGGCCGACGTACTTCATCGTGCCGAGCCCCTCCTCTTCGCCCTCGGTCCATGTCCAGCCAAACCGTGCGCTCAGCTCCTGCGGGATCAGATCCAGGACGGCCACGTACTCCATGACCAGCGGCACCCACTCGTCGGCGGTCTGCTGGGCGAGCCGGCTGGCCGTCATACCCCGGCTCCGAGCGCCCGGCGCAGCGCGTCGAAGGGCTTCTCGCGGCGCTCGTGCTCGATGCGCTCGCGGCGCACCTTGCCGCGGTAGACCTCGATCGAGCCGTCACCGCGCACGTCGGCGCCGGCGCGCACGCGCGGGTTGATCCGCGACGGCCCCGAGACCTCCCCGCGTGCGGCGACCTGCGCGGCCGGCTCGTACTCGCGCGTCAGCGCCTTCGTCGACGTCCGCCGGCCGGCGGGACCGAGCGTCGTCAGCTCGCGCTCGAGCGCGTCGATCGCCTCCTCGAGCTCCATGTGGCGCGAGCGCGTGATCTTCGGCCCGACACGGATCGTCACGGTGTACGCCATTCGGTGCGCGATGCTAGCCCGCCGCGTACCTGCCGCGCGCTGCGCCATCGGAGTCGGCCTCGTCAGCCTTCGGGCGCGAACGCGTGACGAGCGCACCGCGCATGCGTCACGAGCAATCGTCGGTGGGACAGTGCATCGGATGCGCACAGCGCTTGAGAACCGACCGTTCCGGTCGCTCGCCATGGCTTACACGCTCAACGAGCTCGGCGACTGGCTGGCGACGATCGCGCTGGCCGTGCTCGTCTTCGACCAGACCGGCGATGCCCTCGCGACGACGACGCCTGTTCATTGCAGCGAAGTTCCTGCCATCGCTGCTGGTCCCGGCGCTGAGCGCGCGTGGAGCGCTTCGCGGTCGGCGGCACGCTCGCGGTGCTCTACGTGGGCTTGGCGATCGGCTTCGCCGCGCTCGCGATCAGCCGCCGGCCTCCTGCCCGAAGGCAACGCGGCACTCAACGTCGGCTTCTCCTCGATGAACATCGCCGGGCCGGCGATCGCCGGCGTCGTGGTAGCGACCGGCAGCCCGAGCCTCTCGCTCGCGCTCGCCGGCGCGCTGTTCGCGGGCCTCGCGCCGTTGCTGCTGTCCACTCACGGTCTCCCGCTCGGAACCGCCGACGAGGCGCCCCGGCGCGCGCCTGCGCGCCGGCGCCGCATACGTGTGGGACCACCCCGTCGCGCGGCCCGCTGATCGTCGCGCAGGCCGGGCTGCTCGTGCTGTTCACGATCGTCGTCCCGATCGCGCCCGCACCCACGTCGCCGGCCAGGCCTGACTTCAGGCCTGACTCAGCGCTGATCGATCGGGATGTAGTCCCGCGAGCGGTCGCCGGTGTAGATCTGGCGCGGCCGCGAGATCTTCTGCTCAGGGTCCTCGACCATCTCGCGCCACTGCGCGATCCAGCCGCTCGTGCGCCCGATCGCGAACATCACCGGGAACATCGCGACCGGCAGCCCGAGCGCCTCGTAGATGAGGCCCGAGTAGAAGTCGACGTTCGGGTAGAGCTTGCGATCGATGAAGTACTCGTCCTCGAGCGCGATCGACTCGAGCTCGAGCGCGATGTCCAGCAGCGGGTTGCGGCCGACGACCTCGAAGACGTCGTCGGCAGCCTTCTTGATGATCCGCGCGCGGGGGTCGTAGTTCTTGTAGACGCGGTGGCCGAAGCCCATCAGGCGCTGGTTGCCCTCCTTCACGCCCTTCACGAAGTCGGGGATGTTGTCGCGGTGCTTGATGCGCCGCAGCATCCGCAGCACGGCCTCGTTGGCGCCGCCGTGCAACGGGCCGTAGAGCGCCGCGATGCCGGCCGTGACAGCCGAATACGGGTCCGACTTCGCCGAGCCGACGGACCGCACGGCGCTCGTCGAGCAGTTCTGCTCGTGGTCGGCGTGCAGGATGAAGAGGACGTCGAGCGCGCGTTCCAGCCGCGGGTCGGGCTCGTACTTCAGCTCGGTCATCTTGTACATCATGTTCAGGAAGTTGCCCGAGTACGCGAGGTCGTTGTCGGGATAGACGTACGGCTGGCCCTGCGCGTGGCGGTATGCGAACGCCGCCAGCGTCGGCATCTTGGAGATGAGCCGGACCGTCTGGATGCGGCGGTTCTCGGGGTCGTCGATGTCCGTCGCCTCGGGATAGAACGTCGAAAGGGCGCCGACCGCGCTGAGCAGCATGCCCATCGGGTGGGCGTCGTGGCGAAAGCCGCCGAGGAACTCCTTGATGTTCTCGTGCACGAACGTGTGGATCGTGATCTGGTGCTGCCACTCCGCGAGCTGCGGCGCGGTCGGCAGCTCGCCGTGCACGAGCAGGTAGGCGACCTCGAGGTAGGTCGACTTCGCCGCGAGCTGCTCGATCGGGTAGCCGCGGTACTCGAGGACGCCGTTCGTGCCGTCGAGGTATGTCACCGAGGACCGGCAGGAGGCCGTGTTCATGAACGCCGGGTCGTACGTCATGAGGCCGAAGTCGTCCTCGTCGACGCGGATCGCCCGGAAATCCAGGGCGCGGACCGTGCCGTCGACGATCGGCACTTCATACGTGCGACCGGTTCGGTTGTCGGTGACCGTCAGCGTCTGTTCGCCGCTGGCTGCGTCCGCTCCGTTGGTCTCCGCGCGGCTTGCGGGGCTGATGGTGGTCTCGCTTTTTTTGCTCATCAGCTTTCGATTATGCACCGCAGCGCGCCAAACTACGCACGTTGGCCGTGTGAATTTCCTGCCACGTGAGAACTAGTCTCGTTTCCAGCCGCCACCGAGGAAGCGGCTGAGGCGCCCGCCCTTGACGTTTGCGCTGAATGTGGCGGCGCCGGCGGAGTCCCGTTCGGGCAGCGCCGCGGCGCCTTCGGCGTCGAGCGTGAGCGTCACGCGGCGCTCGGCGATCCGCGCGACCTCGGGGGCGTCGACGAAGCGCTGACCGGCCGGCGTGTCGAGCACGAGCCCGTCGAAGATGTGCTCGGCCTTGTTCTCGAGCACCTCGCGCACGGCGCCGATCTCGGCGCCGTCGCGGTCGACCACCGGCGTGCCGCGCTCGAGCACCTTGTAGGAGATGGCGTAGCCGTCGTCTACGTCAGGTGGCGACATAGATGACGCTGGCCATCGTCGCCAGGGTGAGGGTGAGGCCGAGCGTCATCACCCCGCGGGCGGCGCTTGCGCTAGCGGGAAAGTCGGGCTTCTTGAAGCCGATGATGCTGATGACGATCGCGAACAGCGCGAGCATTCCGCCGACGATGAAGAACGGCGCCTCGGACTTGTGCTCCTCCTCCGCGGCGTGTGCCCCACCCTCGGCGGCCTGCCCGCCGGCTTCGGCGGCATGCTCCGCGGTGGCGAGGATGGTGGCAAGGACGCTCATGGCGGCGCGACCTTATCGCAGATCACGACTCGCCCGCCCTGGATCGGTCCCCGCCGGACCGCCCTCGTAGCGGCTCTCGGTCGCCTCGACCTGCCCGTGGTAATGGCTGCCGAGGTCCGGATGGCCGTACGGCCGCAGCGCGGGAGCGTCGAGCGTCATGAACGACAGTTGCGCGATCGGCTTGCCGGCCCATAGCTTGATCGGGACGCGCGTGAGGTTCGTGATCTCGAGCGTCAGCGTTCCCTTCCAGCCCGGGTCGACGAAACCAGCGGTCGCGTGCACGATCAGGCCCAGCCGCCCGAGCGAGGACTTGCCCTCGATGCGGGCCACGATGTCGTCGGGCAGCTCGACCCATTCCAACGTGCGCCCGAGGACGAACTCGCCGGGGTGGATGACGAACGGCTCCTCGTCGGTGATCTCGATCTGCTCGGTCAGGTTCTGCGGTGGCGCGGCGAGATCGATCGCGGCCGTGCGGTGATTGTGGAACACGCGAAACGTGTTGCCCATGCGCAGATCGACGCTGGCCGGCTGCACCATGGCGGGATCCCACGGCCGGATCGTGATCCGGCCCTCCTCCGCGAGGCGCAGGATCGTGCCGTCGGAAAGGACCGAGGTCGGGGCGCCCATGCGCTCGCGAGTCTAAGGGAGTGTCCGATAACAACTTGCCCGAACACGCAGATGTCGAGTGACACTCCCTACTGCGGGCGGGCGTCAGTGCTCGACGCGGCGGGCGCGGGCGACGACCGTGCGCACGCGCGCCGGTGGCGCGACCTGCGGTGCGCCATGCGGGCCGCGACGCGGGTTGCGCGGCAGCGCGGGGCGCGGATGCGGGTGCCGCGGCCGCGGGCTCAGCGGACGCTTGGAGCCGCCGTCCTCGTCGGTCACCGGCTCCGGCTCGGGCGGCGACTTCACCGCGTACCACACGATGTAGAACAGCCCGAAGATCGGGAGCTTCAGGACGACCATGAGGAAGATGAAGGTCGCGCTCACGTGCTGGTGACCATACCCCAGCACGCGTCCATGGCGCATCTCTTGCCTGGCGTCAACGCGCCATGCACCCCCCGTCGTCCGTCCGGTCGATGATCCGTTCACCAATCGGGGGCGCAGTCCCCCCCGATGTCAGATACCGCATCCACGCGCCGCAGCCGGCGCAGGCTGTACCCGACGATCGGGCTCGGGCTCGTTGCCCTCGCCGTCCCAGTCGCAGGCGTGACCGCCGTTGCCGGTGCCGCGGGGTCGAAGACCGTGGCCCTGAAGAACATCGCCTTCGCCCCCAAGAGCCTCTCCGTCTCCAAGGGGACGCGCGTCACCTTCGCCTTCCGGGACGACGGAACCACGCACAACGTCACGAGCACCGCAAGCACGCGCTTCAAGACCATCTCCGACCGCGAAACCGGTTCGCCGTCCCGAACGTTCGAGCGTGCCGGCACCTACAGCTACCACTGCACGCTGCACCCCGGCATGACCGGGCGCATCACCGTCCGCTGAACCCAGACCACTCCCAGGAGGAACCTCCTTGTCACATGATCTGAACCTCGAACTCCTCGACGTCGACGGCGCCATCCGCGACTCCGCCGAAACAGCCGGTTTCGACCGCGGCTCCTTCATCAAGAAGGGCGCTCTCGCCGGCGGCGGCCTGATCGCCGGCAGCGCGATGTTCGGCACCTTCCTCGCAAGCGCCGAGGCCGCCATCTCCACGACGAGGCGCTCCAAGGCCAATGACGTGAGGATCCTCAACTACGCGCTGACGCTCGAGTTCCTGGAGGCGGAGTTCTACAAGCAGGCCGTCGCCAACAAGGCCTACGGCAACAGCGCCGACCTCAAGAGGTTCGCCGAGGTCGTCGCCGACCACGAGGCCAAGCACGTCTCGTTCCTCAAGGGCGCGCTGGGTGCCAAGGCGATCAAGAAGCCGAAGTTCGACTTCAAGGACACGGTCAAGGACCCGAAGATGTTCGCCGCCACGGCACAGGTACTCGAGGACACGGGCGTCAGCGCCTACCTCGGCCAGGTCAAGAACATCTTCGTGGGGAGCACACTGCGGGCCGCCGGCACGATCGCCACGGTCGAAGCCCGTCACGCCGCCTGGATCCGCTTCATCAACGGCGAGGTTCCCGCCCCCTCGACGTTCGACAAGCCGAAGTCCGAGAAGGCGATCCTCTCCGCCGTCGGGGCGACCGGCTTCATCCAGTAGCCGCACACGAACGCGGAGAGCTGTCGTATGGCGGGGCCCTCCGGGGCCCCGCCGTCGTCCTGGACCCCGCGGGCGCGTCAACCCGCAATCAACCGGCTAGCCCTTCAGCGCCACGTCGGGCGTGTCGAACGCCGTGATCCGCCGCAGCTCCTTGACGCGCTCGACGATCTCCGGGCCGGTCAGGCGCGCGACGCGCTCCGTGCCGAACTCCTCGACGTTGAAGGACGCGATCGCGGTGCCGTAGGCCATCGCGAGCTTCAGCACGTC
>DATLNO010000052.1:0-17027 GCA_035536715.1 Solirubrobacteraceae bacterium | reverse complement strand
CCGCGGAAGCCGGCCGCGATCTTCAGGGCCTCGCGTCGGTTCTCTCCCAGGCTCTGGAACACGTTGACGAGGAATTCGCGGTTGGCGATCGGATGGCCGACCTCCAGCGATGCGTGCCAGGCGGCGAGCATCGACAGGTCGTGCTCGTCCAGATCCTGCACGGCCTTCGCGTAGTGCGACGCCAGCTCGTTCTCCGGGATCTCGTCGACCCACGCGCGCACAATCTCGCCGAGCAGCTGCCTGCGGGCCTCACGGCCAACAGACTCCGCGATCACGCGGATCGCGTCCTGCGGTTCGATGAAGCACAGCGGCATTGCGACTCCTGGCCGGGGAAGCGGACAAAAAGCACGGTAGGGATGGGGTCGGACGGGACGCCGAGCCTTCACCGTATGGCGATGACCACCGCGCGTCACCCGCACTGTGCTCGACGACCCGGCAGCCGAGCTGCTCAGCGGGCGAGGTCGGCGAGGCTGGGGCGCGAATGCATCGGACGGCGCTCCGCGCGGCTCAGCCGGAACGACTTTGCGCCGCGATGCGGACGAAACGACTTCACCTTCGGCGCCGCATGCGACGCGCAGCGAAAGGTCACGTCCGGAAGTATGCGCAGTGCCATCGACCGCACGAGGATCGCCTCGGCGATCGCGGTTTCGTCGATGACGTAGAGCCCGTCGTCGACGAGCTGTTTGAGGACCTTCACACGAGGGTTCATCTTCATACCAATCTGCTGGCTCCGAAACCTACATCGGCACGGCTACCACAAACCGGACCGTTCACTGCCAAAGTCGACGGACGTGTGAGTATCGACGGTCCGGATCAGACGCCGAGCACCGCGGCGATCGCGTCGCGCTCGCCCTCGTCGACCTCAGCGCGTGAACCGTATGTCGCCCGATCGCCGGTCGCCCGCGCGCCCCAGTTGTGCAGCGCGAGGTCAAGCGCCTCGATCGGCAGCTCGACGGCCTCGGCCAGCGCGCCCGCACGGCGCTCGAGCAGCACGGTGTCACCGATCCCGAACACGCGCTTGGCAGCGAGCGTTGTCGCGTCGTCGGTGAACCTGAGCGTCGCCGGCCGCGCCTGCACCACGTCCAGGCGCCCGAGCGACACGAGCAGCTCGTAGCGCCCGCCGCGGCCGAAGCCGGGCAGCGACAGGCGCTCGAACACACGGTCAAGGCGCCGCTGCGGTGTCCACGTCTGCTCGCCCGTGAAAGCGGCCCGCTGGCCACCCGCACGCGCGGCCCAGCCGCGGTAGGCGAGCACGGTCTTCTCCCCCGTCTCCGGATCGGACAGCTGTGAGCGCGGACCTCCGCGCACGCCCTCGAGCTTCGGAAGCTCGCCCGATGCCCACGGCACGTGCGCCGCGCGGATCGGGGCGAACGGATCGTCGGCGTCCGGGTCCGCGCTCTCCTTCGGGCAGATGAACGCCACGAGGAACGCGAGCCACAGCGACTCCTCCGGATCGTCCATCGTCACGATGTCGGCGTACAGGCCCGGCGGATCGTCGGAGAACTCCTCCAGGCGCGCGCTCGAGAACGCAAGCTCGTCGGCGAGACGCGCGGCGTCGGGGATCGCCTTCAGCCCCGGAACGAGCTCCGAGCGGTAGCCGTCGTCGGCCGCCTGTTCGAGCCGGCGCACCTTCACGGCGCTGCTGCGCGCGGTCCTCGTCGCACCGCCGCTCGCCGAGCGCGCACGCGACGACGCCGGTCGTGCGGGGCGCTTGGCCGGAGCTTCCGGCTGGCGGCAGATCGGGCAGTTCTGCAGGAACCTGTTGTGGCGACAGAAGCTCGGGGGCACGTCATCAGTCTAGGCCCGTCCGTCCATGCGCAACCTCACCGTCGCTGCAGGGTTTTACTGCCATCGTGAACCGCCTCCGGCTCCTCAGCGTCACCGCGCTCGCCGTCGTCGCCACCGCCACCGGGTCCGCTCCGGCGCACGCGGCCTGGGGCCCGCCGCAGGTCCTCGCCGCGCCCGCCGCCGAGCAGCTGGCGGCGACCGGGAACGCCGAGCAGGCGGAGCTCTTCGCGTGGAAGGTCACGACCCGACGGCGCGTGCGGACCGCCACCCAGACAGGGTTTGCGAGCTTCGTTCGCGCGCGGATGCGGCGGGCCAACGGCTCGCTCGGCGCGGCCCGCGCGATCTCCTCCGCGAAGGAACTCGTCGCCAACCCGGCGGTCGCGCTCGACTCGGCCGGCAACGCGACGGTCGTCTGGGTGCAGTCCGGGCGCACGATCCGCATCGTGGGCGCGCACCGGCGTACCGGTGGACGCTTCGGCAGGCCCTTCGTGATCGGCCGCAGCACGGCCTTCAGCGACGCCCGCCCGGCGCTCACGGTGGGGCCCGATGGCGCGATCGTCGTCGTCTGGAACGGCGGCAGGCGCGTCCAGGTCGCACGGCGAACCGCAGCGCGCTGCGCCGCCGGGCGCCCGCGCGGGTGCTTCGGTGGGGCGCAGTCCTTCACCCGCGGAACCGATCACGCGATCGCGATGAGCCGCGGTGGCAGCGCCTTCGTGGTCTGGGCGGCGAGCGTGGGGCGCGGCGGCGCGGCCGGCACCGCGCTGCGCATGGCGATCGCGCCACGCGGCTTGCGGTTCGGCTTCCCGCGTGCGATCTCGAGCGCGGGCAACGTCAGCCAGCCGTCGGTCGCCGTCGCGCCGAACGGTGACGCGATCGTCGCCTGGCGCGCCTCGTTGCCGGCCGGAGGCGAGCAGAACGCAGACGCACCGATCGTCTCAGCCGTTCGTGCGAGCAGCGGCATCATCTCCGCGTCGCAGGTCGTCTCCGAGCTGCCGGGCTCTGGGCCCCAGGTGCGCGCGAACGATCAGGGTGAGGCCATCCTCGTCTGGAACCAGCGCAACCCGACGCCCGAGAATCCCGACGGCCCCGAGGTTGCGGGAAGCCTGCGCCCGGCGGGCGCGTCGGCGTTCGAAGCGCCGTTTCTGTTCTCGCCGGCGGGGGCTGCCGCAGGCTCGGCGTCGCTCGCGATCGACGACGACGGGACCGCGGTTGCCGGCTACACGGCCTCCCTCACAGGCGGCTACCGCCCCCCTCCGGCCGCGTTCACGCGGAGTATGACATCGGGCCGCGCGACCTTCGCCACGCCGGAGTCTCTCGGCGAGGACTTCAGCGGCGCGTTCGTGTTCAGCGCCGGCTCGCTGGTGACGGCAGCGAGCGCAGGCAGTGGCGGGCGCACGCTGATCCGCGACCGCATCGCCGGCTGAACGCGCCGATCAGCTGCTGAGTCGCTCGATCCCGCCCAGGAAGACGCGGGTGGCGAACTGGGTCGCGCCCTCGACGTCGGGCGGCTCGCGCCGGACCATCGTCACCCCGAGCTCGAGCGCGGCGCCGACCATTGCCGCGGCCACGTACTCCGGGTCGACGCGCGGCACGATGCCGGTCGTCATCGCCGTGCGCAGGTCGGCCGCCAGCTCGTCGATGCCGGCGCCGAAGATCGGCTCGTCGAACATCGCGCGGATCGTGCCGCTGTTGCGGCGCATGAGCGCGAAGCCCTCGGGGTCGCGGGCCAGGAAGCTGAAGTATTCGCGAAAACCCGCGGCGACGAACTCCTCGAGCGATGTGGCCTCGCGGCGCGCCGCCTGCACGCGCGCGCGCACCTTCTCCGCGCTCTCCTCCACCACCGCCCGAAACAGCGATTCCTTGTCGGGAAAGTAGTTGTAGAACGTGCCGCTCGCGAGATCCGTGCGGCGGATGACGTCGCGCACCGACGCGCTCCCGAACCCGACCTCGGCGAATACGGCGCGAGCGGCGTCGAGGATCGCTGCGCGGTTGGCGGCCTTCGTCGCCGCGCGCCGGCCGCCGCTGGGATCGGCCGCGATGCTCACGCTGCGGGCATCTTCGCGGATGCGCCCGTGCTCGCGCGCGGGCGCATGGGCAGCGTCAGCCCCGCGGCCGCCGCGCGAGCGCCGCCGCGCCGGCGTTCGCGGCGCAGGTCGTAGAGGTAACGGTCGAAGTCGACTTGGATCGTGTGACGCTTGGACGCGACGTAGCGCTGGCGCATGCGCTTCTGCTCGCGGCGGATGTCGGCCTCCATCGCTTTCGGCGACGGCAGGTGGTACTCGCCGCGCAGGTACTCCGCGATCCACTCTCCCTGCGCTTCGGCGAGCGGCATGGTCGCGCCGAGCGGTTGCAGCAGCCCGACGAATGCCAGGCTCGGGTTGCGCGGCATGAAGACTCGGCGAAAGAGGTCGATGCGGTTGTCGGGCGCGCTGAGGAAGTCCTCGTCGAAGAACGGAAACGAGATCTGGTAGCCCGTGCAGTAGATGACGACGTCGGCGTGCACGCGACTGCCGTCGGCGAACTGCACCCAGTCGGGGCCGAGCTGGGCGATGTTGGGGCGTGGTGTCACGGTGCCGTGGATGATGCGGTCGAGGATCCGGCCCGAGATGGTGGGGTGCGCCTCGCCGAAGCGATGGTCGGGCCGCGGCAGCCCGTAGCGCTCAGGGCGGCCGACGTGCAGGCGGATGATCAGCTCCGAGACGCGCGCGTTGAGCCAGTGCGGGACGAGCGGCAGCCTCGAGATCTGGTCCAGCGGCTTGCCGAAGAGGTACTTGGGCACGATCCACGCGCCACGGCGCGCGGCGAGCTGCGTCGACCTCGCGACGTAGCTGGCCTCGACGGCGATGTCCATCGCGCTGTTGCCCATCCCGAGCACGACGACGTCCTTGCCCGTGAGAAACCCGTTGTCGCGGTAGTCATGGGCGTGCATCAGCCGGCCCCCGAAGGTGTCGCTGCCGGGGAACGCAGGCTCGGGCCAGCGCTTGTCCCAGTGGTGGCCGTTGGCGACGACGAGCATGTCGTAGGCCCGCGTCTCGCCGTATCGGTCCGTCAGCAGCCAGCTGCCGTCCGGCCGCTGAGCCGCGTGGGCGACCGCGGTCTCGAAGCGGATGTCGTCGCGCAGGCCGAAGTGGTCGACATAGGCGTCGAAGTACTCGGCGATCTGCGTGTGATGCGGAAAGTCCGGATAGGATTTCGGCATCGGGAAGTCCGAGTACTCCATGCGCTCGCGCGACGTGTTGATGTGCAGGTCGCGGTACGCGGCCGACATCCCGTTGCGGTTGCCGAAGACCCAGTTGCCCCCGACGCGATCAGACGCCTCGTAGCACTCAAAGGCGATCCCGCGCTGCTTCAGGGCCTTGGACGCTGCGATGCCGGAGGAGCCGGCGCCGATGATCGCGGCTGTGGGCAGCGCGGTCACGAGCGCGCGGTTGCTGCGGGACTGATGAACATGACGCTGGCGTCACTTTACGGCACATGGAGGCGCAATACGCGCTCTCACCTACCGGTGACCGCACGCTCCGCTTCCCGCAAGACGCGCTCCATCTGCGCGCCGAAGCCCTCGGGGCGACCCTCTGCCAGCTTGGCGCGCGCGGCCTCCAAGCCACACCAGGTCGGATCGCGAGCAGGCTCCTGTGGCGCGATCAGATATTCGGCGACGAGGAGGAACGCCGTGACGACGTCGCCGCCGTAGTGGTACTCGGCGAGCGGCTCAGCGCCGATCGAGCCTGCCACGCCCGCTTCCTCCATCGCCTCGCGAGCGGCGGCCTCCGGGGGCGTCTCACCGCGTTCGCAGCCGCCCTTGGGAAGCGTCCAGCGGTCACCGGCGCTCGTACGCACGACGAGGAATTCGACAGCGCCCGAGCCACTGCGTCGAACGGGAACCGCTGCGACGACGCGCCGCCCTGCAGGGGCGCGCAGCAACCGGCGGTAGACCTTCCCAAGGCCCGTGGCGCTACGCCCGCGGAGCGCCGGGATCAGTCAGCCCGCCGCCCCGTGAACGCCGGATGGCGTAGACGACGAGGACGGCGACGATGAACGCCAGCAGAAAGCCGGCATCCCGATTGAAGAGCGCGCGAGCGATGAAGCCGGCGAACAGCGAGCTGCCGATGCCGATCGCGATGGTCATGCCGATGCCCATCGGGTCGCGGCCGGGGAGCGCGAGCCGTGCGAGCCCGCCGACGATCAGGCCGATGAGGCACAGGATGAGCAGATATCCGAGGAATTCCATGTCGTCGTGAACTACCCCGCGCGCGGGCGAACTACGCCGGAACGCCGGGACCGACGTGCTGTGGCGGACCGGCCTGGGCGGCTGCGGACGGTGTCGCGTCCTCCCCGGCCGGGCGATCGGCGCGGAGCTCACCGAGGTAGCGGTCCACCATGCGCGCGCATTGGCGCCCCTCGTTGATCGCCCAGACGATCAGCGACTGCCCGCGGCGCGCGTCTCCCGCCGCGAAGACCCCGGGGACCGAGGTCGTGTACGGCCTGACGGCCTTCGCGTTGCCGCGCTGGTCCTTGGCGATCTCGAGCTTGTCCAGCAGGGCAGGCTCCGGATGCAGGAAGCCCATGGCGAGCAACACGAGGTCGGCGCGCAGCTTGAGCTCGGTTCCGGGCACCGGCTTGAACGGCGGCGCCGCGTCGGCCCGCGCGTAGTGCAGCGTGTGCACCTGGGCGTCGTCGTCCCGGCCGGCGAAATGGGTCGTCACGACCGAGTAGTCCTGCTCGCCGACATGCAGCTCCTTGGCCTCCTCCATCGCGTACGAGAGGCGGAACTTCTGCGGCCACAGCGGCCACGGCGTGCGATCGTCGGGGCGCTTCTGCGGCGGCTCGGGCAGGAGCTCGAACTGCGTGATGGACCTGGCGCCCTCGCGCAGCGAGTTGCCGACGCAGTCAGCGCCGGTGTCGCCACCGCCGATGACGACGACGTGCTTGTCCTTCGCGGTCAGGCCCAGCAGGGCGGGCGGCTCGCTCCCGGTCGGGGTCCCGGTCTGCTCGGCGACCCAGCGGTTGCGCTCGGCGAGATAGTCCATCGCGAAGTGGATGCCCTCGAGCTCGCGTCCGGGCACGGGGAGGTCGCGCGGCGTGCGCGAGCCCGTAGCCAGCACGACCGCGTCGAACGTCGCGAGCAGCTCCTCGGCGGACAGGTCGACGCCGACATCGACGCCGCAGCGCACGTCGACGCCCTCGGCGATGAGCTGCTCGACGCGCCGCTGCACGACCCACTTCTCGATCTTGAAGTCCGGCACGCCGAAGCGCACGAGGCCGCCGGCGGACTCGTCGCGCTCGAAGAGCGTGACCGTGTGACCGGCGCGCCGCAGCTGCTGCGCGGCGGCCATGCCGGCCGGGCCGGCGCCGACGACGGCGACCGTCTGGCCCGTCTCACGCTTGGGCGGCAGCGGCTTGACCCAGCCCTCTTGCCAGGCGCGGTCGATGATCGAGTTCTCGATCTGCTTGATCGAAACGGCGTCACCCTCGCGGATCTCGAGCACGCATGCCGCCTCGCACGGGGCGGGGCACAGGCGCCCGGTGAACTCCGGGAAGTTGTTCGTCGCATGCAGCTGGCGAATCGCGTCGTGCCAGCGCTGGCGGTAGACCAGGTCGTTCCAGTCAGGGATGAGGTTCCCGAGCGGGCAGCCGTTGTGGCAGAAGGGCACGCCGCACTCCATGCAGCGGGCGCCCTGCGCGGCGAGCTCCTCATCGGAGCGGCGGATGAGGAACTCCTCGTAGTCCTTGGCGCGCTCAGCGGGATCGCGGTTCCGAACGCCGACGCGCTCGATCTTCAGGAAGGCTCCGACCTCACCCATGGTCAGCCGACCTTCTTGGCTTCAGCACGCGCCGGCGACCCGCCGTTGGAGGCGGCCGTCTCGGCCGCCGCGCGCTCGGCCAAGACGCGCTTGTAGTCCGTCGGGTAGATCTTCACGAAGTGTGCAAGCAGCTCGTCCCACTCGTCGAGCACGCGCTGTCCGACCGGTGAATCGGTGCGCTCGACGTGCTCGGCGATGAGCGCGCGCGCCTCGATCGCGTCGCCCTCGTCGAGCTCCTCGAGCTGGTCGCGCATCTCCGGGTTCACGCGGTCGGGGAAGGCGCCGTCCTCGTCGAGCACGAACGCCAGCCCGCCGCTCATGCCGGCGGCGAAGTTGCGCCCGGTCTGCCCGAGCACCACGACGCGCCCGCCCGTCATGTACTCGCAGCCATGGTCGCCGACGCCCTCGATGACGGCGCTCGCGCCCGAGTTGCGCACCGCGAAGCGCTCGCCGGCCATGCCCCTGGCGAAGAACTTGCCGCTGGTCGCGCCGTACAGGACGGTGTTGCCGATGATGACGTTCTCCTCGGCGCGGTAGGTGGCGCCGTCGGGCGGCCGGATCGCGACGGTGCCGCCGGACAGGCCCTTGCCGGTGTAGTCGTTCGCGTCGCCGCGCAGCTCGAACTCGACGCCGGGCGCCAGCCAGCCGCCGAAGGACTGCCCCGCCGAACCGGCGAACTTCACGCTGATCGCGCCCGCCGGCAGGCCCTCCGCACCGTGGCGCTTGGCGATCGTGCTGGAGAGGATGCCGCCGACGCAGCGGTTCACGTTGCGGATCGGGCGCTCGATCTGCGCGGGCGGGCCGCCGTTCAGCGCCTCGGCCGAGGCGTCGACGAGATCCCAGTCCAGCGCGTCGTCGAGGACCGGCTCCTGCGGGCGCACGCAGCGGCGCGGCGCTCCCTCGGCCAGCGCCGGCATCGCGAGGATGTTCGAGAGGTCGACGCCGCGCGCCTTCCAGTGCGCGATCGCCTCGTCCTGGACGAGCAGGTCCGAGCGGCCGATCAGGTCGTCCACCGAGCGGATACCGAGCGAGGCCATGATCTCGCGCACCTCCTCCGCCACGAAGAAGAAGTAGTTGACGATGTGCTCGGGCGTGCCCTTGAAGCGCTTGCGCAGCTCGGGATCCTGCGTCGCGATGCCGACCGGGCACGTGTTCAGGTGGCAGGCACGCATCATGATGCAGCCCGCCGCGATCAGCGGGGCGGTCGAGAAGCCCATCTCGTCGGCGCCGAGCATTGCGGCGATGACGACGTCGCGGCCGGTCTTCAGCTGGCCGTCGGTCTGGACGATGATGCGCGAGCGCAGATCGTTGCGCAGCAGCGTCTGCTGGGTCTCGGCGAGACCGATCTCCCACGGCACACCGGCCGCCTGGATCGAGCTCAGCGGCGAGGCGCCGGTGCCGCCGTCGTGACCGGCGATCAGGACGTGGTCGGCGTTGGCCTTCGCGACGCCGGCGGCGACGGTGCCGACGCCGACCTCGGACACGAGCTTCACCGAGACGTGCGCGCTGGGGTTCGCGCAGCGCAGGTCGTAGATGAGCTGCTTGAGGTCCTCGATCGAGTAGATGTCGTGGTGCGGCGGCGGCGAGATGAGCCCCACGCCGGGCGTCGTGTGGCGCACGCCGCCGATGTAGGCGTCGACCTTGTGGCCGGGCAGCTGGCCGCCCTCCCCGGGCTTGGCGCCCTGGGCCATCTTGATCTGCAGCTGATCGGAGTTGACGAGGTAGTGGATCGTCACCCCGAAGCGACCGCTGGCGACCTGCTTGATCGCCGAGCGGCGCAGGTCGCCGTTGTCGTCCGGGGTGAAGCGGACCGGGTCCTCGCCGCCCTCGCCGGTGTTCGACTTGCCGCCGAGGCGGTTCATCGCGATCGCCAGCGTCTCGTGCGACTCGCGCGAGATCGACCCCAGCGACATCGCGCCGGTGGCGAAGCGCTTGACGATCTCCCTGGCCGGCTCGACCTCCTCCAGCGGCAAGGGCTCGACGCCGCGGGTCCTGAACTTCATGAGGCCGCGCAGCGTCGCCTTGCGCGATGCGTCGTCGTTGACGAGCTTGGAGTACTCGTCGTACTTCGCCTGCGCAGAGCCATTGGGGGAGCGAACCGCGTGCTGCAGCAGCGCGATCGTCTCCGGGTTCCACATGTGGTGCTCGCCGTCGCGGCGCCAGGCGTAGATGCCGCCGACGGGCAGCAGGCGCTCGTGGTCGGTCGGGAAGGCCTCGGCGTGACGGTCGAGCGTCTCGCGCGCCAGGACCTCGATGCCGATGCCGCCGATCCGCGAAGCGGTGCCGGTGAAGTGGCGGTCGATGAGGCCCTTCTCCAGGCCGACGGCCTCGAAGATCTGCGCGCCACAGTAGGACTGCGTCGTCGAGATCCCCATCTTGGAGATCGTCTTGAGCAGGCCCTTGCCGATCGCCTTGACGATGTTGCGCTCGGCCTTGTCGGCGTCGTCGACCTTCGGGATGCGGCCCTCGGAGACCATCTCGTCGACGGTGTCGAGCAGCAGGTACGGGTTGATCGCCTCGCAGCCGTAGCCGATCAGCGTCGCCATGTGGTGGACCTCGCGCGGCTCGCCGGATTCGAGCACGAGGCCGGTACGAAGGCGCGTGCCCTCGCGCACGAGGTGCTCGTGGACGGCCGCGACGGCGAGCAGCGACGGGATCGCGACGCGGCGCGGGCCCATCTGGCGATCGGACAGGATCAGGACGCTGACGCCGGCGGCGACCGCGTCGTGGGCGTCGTCGCAGAGCTTCGCCAGCGCCGCCTTCATCGCGCCGGGGCCGTCGTCGATCGGCCACGTGATGTCGAGCGTGTGGGCGCGGAAGATCTCGTCGTGGACCATGCGCAGCGTCTCGAGCTCGTGGTTGCGCAGGATCGGCTGGTCGAGGATGAGCTTGTGGGCGTGCTCGGGCGTTTCGGTGAGCAGGTTCTTCTCGCCGCCGATCCCGGTCGCCAGCGACATGACAATCGACTCGCGGATCGGGTCGATCGGGGGGTTCGTGACCTGCGCGAAGAGCTGCTTGAAGTACGAGAACAGCGGCGGCCGGCGGTCGGAGAGGACTGCGAGCGCGTTGTCGTTGCCCATCGAGCCGATCGGCTCGGCACCGGTCGCGGCCATCGGGGCGATCAGGACGCGCAGGTCCTCCTGCGTGTAGCCGAAGGCAAGCTGACGCAGGCTGGTGGGCTGCAGACCGGTCATCGTGATGTGCGCCTCGGCGAGATCGTCGAAGTGCACGGTGTTGCTGTCGAACCACTCGCCGTAGGGGCGTTGGGTCGCGACCTCCTTCTTGATCTCCCCGTCCTCGACGATGCGGTGACGCTCGAGGTCGACGAGGAAGAGCTTGCCCGGCGCAAGGCGGCCCAGGCGCTTGACCTCGGAGGTCTTGATCGGCAGCAGTCCGGCCTCGGAGCCGAGCACCACGAGGCCGTCGTGCGTCTCGACCCAGCGGCCCGGGCGCAGGCCATTGCGATCCAGTGTCGCGCCGACGATCGAGCCGTTCGTGAATGCCACGGCGGCGGGACCGTCCCACGGCTCCATCAGGCAGGAATGAAAGGCGTAGAAGCCCTTGAGCTCGTCCGTCAGGTCGTCGCGGCCTGAATACGCCTCCGGGATCATCATCATGATCGCGTGCGGCAGGCTGCGGCCGGCCAGCATGAGCATCTCGAGGACGTTGTCGAACGTCGCTGTGTCCGAGTTGCCGGGGACGACGATCGGCATGATCTTCTGCAGGTCCAGGCCGAACAGCGTCGAGGCCATCTGCGACTCGCGGGCGCGCATCCAGTTGACGTTGCCCATCAGCGTGTTGATCTCGCCGTTGTGGGCGATCACGCGATACGGGTGCGCCAGCGGCCAGCTCGGAAAGGTGTTCGTCGAGAAGCGTGAGTGCACGAGCGCCATCGCGCTCGCCATCTTCGGGTGGCTCAGATCGGGGAAGAAGCCGCGGAGCTGGTCGGGGATCAGCATCCCCTTGTAGACGATCGTGCGCGAGGAGAAGGAGGCGATGTAGAGATCCGGTCCCGCGGCCAGCTCGCAGATGCGGCGAATCACGTAGAGCTTGCGCTCGAAGGCATCCTGGTTGTTCTCAAAGCCCGGGCCGGCCTCGACGAGGAGCTGGCGCATGACCGGGCGCGTCTCGTCGGCGGTCTCGCCGACGTGGTCGACATCGACGGGGATGTCGCGCCAGCCGAGCACACGCTGTCCCTCGACGCGCACGTTGAGCTCGAGCAGCGCCTCGAGCTTCGCGCGGCGCTGGTCGTCGGTGGGCAGAAAACAGACAGCGGCGCCGTAGCGGCCGCGCTCCGGGAGCTCGAAGTCGACGACCGCGCGGAAGAACGCGTCGGGCATCTGCAGCAGCATCCCGGCGCCGTCGCCCGTGCTCGGGTCGGCCCCTGTCGCCCCACGATGCTCGAGGTTCTCGACGGCGCGCAGGCCCATGTCCACGACCTCGTGCGATGGCACGTTGTCCAGCCGCGCGACGAGCGCGACGCCACAAGCGTCGTGCTCGTAGCGGGGGTCGTAGAGGCCAGCGGCCTGCGAGGGCGGGGCGTTCATGCTCATAGGAGTGCCTCCAAAGGCGACATGCCGGCACTACGAGGCGGAGGCACAAGGGTAGCAGCGGGGTCGCGCCGAATCATGCGCGGTCAGCTGGGAGACTGACGGCTTATGACGCCCGTCGCGCGACCCGTCACGGTGCTCACGACGGGCGGCACGATCGCCATGTCTGGCACGCGCGCGAGGCCCGCGCTCGACGCGGACGCGCTGCTGGCCGCCGTCCCGGCGCTGGCCCGGGTCACAGGTCTGCGGGCCCGCTCGCTTCTCGGCGTTCCGGGCGCGCATCTCAGCGCCGCCGATGCGCTCGCGATCGCCCGCGCCGCGTTCGCCGAGACGGCGGTCGGCCGCGGCGTCGTCATCACGCACGGCACCGACACGCTGGAGGAGACGGCGGTGCTCTGCGACGTCCTGCACGGCGGCATCGAGCCGATCGTCATGACCGGCGCGATCCGCCCGTCGAGCGCGCCCGGGGCCGACGGTCCCGCGAATCTGGCCGACGCCGTCGCGGCTGCTGGAGCACCCCGGACCGCGGGGCTCGGCGTGCTCGTGGCCTTCGGCGGGGAGCTGCACGCGGCCCGCACCGTGCGCAAGGTCGCCGCGATCTCCCCCGGCGCGTTCGGGTCACCCGCGACCGGGCCGCTTGGCAGCGTCGCCGAGGGCCGGGTGCGGATCACCGCGCGTCCCGTGCGCCCGGCCGAGCCGCTGGCGCTCCCCGAGGCGCTCGACGGGCGCGTTCCGATCGTGCCGACGTACCTCGGCGACGACGGCGCGGCGCTGCGTGCGGCCCTGCGCGACGGCGCCGATGCGATCTCCTTCGTCGCGCTCGGCGCCGGGCATGCCGCGCCGGCGGTGCTCGCGGCGCTGCGCCACGTCACGGCAGCGGTCCCCGTAGCGCTCACGCTGCGTCCCGAGCGCGGCGTGCTGCTGCACGAGACCTACGGCTTCGAGGGTGCCGAGGGCGACCTGCGCGCGAGCGGCGCGCTCCCGGCCGCCGGGCTCTCTCCCCAAGCGGCGCGGATGGTGCTGCTGGCCGGTCTCGGGGCCCGCTGCGACAGGGGTGCGCTCGCGCGCGCGCTCGACGTCGAGATCTGAGACGCTGGCGCTCAGGATGACGTCAAGGTCACTCGAACGTCGGCTGTCGCCCGCGACGACTATCCTCCCGAGCCGAGCAGCGGCTTGATCGACGGGCTAAACGCACGGATACGCCAATTCGCGAGTCGGGACGAGAGTGAAACGCGATCAGCACGGGCACCATGGGCGATGACGGCCCGGACGGGGCTGTCCCGTCCACATCCAAAGGGGTGACCGCCACGCCCGACCTTGAGCTGAAGTTGCCGGCCCGCGCCGAGAACGTCGCGGTCATCCGGCACGCCTTCGGCGGGTTCGCCGAGGCGCTGACTGTCGACGAGCAGACGCTCGCCGACATCAAGCTCGCGGTGACCGAAGCGTGCACCAACGTCGTCATCCACGCCTATGAGGATGGCGAGGAGGGCGATCTCGAGGTCGATGCGACCTTCGACAGCGAGCGCCTGACGGTCGTCATCCGCGACAGCGGTCGCGGCATCGTCCCGCGGCCCGATTCCCCCGGGCTCGGTCTCGGCCTTCCGCTCATCGCGACGCTCGCCGAGTCGCTCGAGCTCGGCAAGGATCATGCCGACCAGACCGAAGTACGAATGACCTTCCGGCTCGACGAGGAACGCGACCCGCTATGACCACGGACCCCGATCCCGTCTTCAACCAGGCGTGGGTGGGCGTGTCGAGCGGCCCGCTCAGCGCGCCTGTCCTCGGTCGTGTCGTCGGCATGCTCGCCGCCCGCTCCGACTGCCCGATCGACCGGCTCGACGACGCGCTGCTCGTCGCCGATGCGGTCGCTGCCAAGGCCGGCTCGTTCAGCGACGACGGCCGCATCCGGGCGCGGATCGTCGCTCGGCACGGCTCCGTCGAGTTGACGATCGGCCCGCTGCGCGATGGCGGCGCCGAGGGGTTGATCGAGTCCGCTGCACTTCCCGGTGTGGGCAACGTGCTGGAGCAGGTCGCGGACGCGCTTGAGCCGTGGGAGGACGACGACGGCCAGGAGTACCTGCTCATCCGGCTCGACTTCGACGCGCAGCGCCCGTCAACGATTGACAGGATGGAGAGCGATGTCACCTGAGTTCGCGATCACCGAGCAACCGATCGACGAGGAGCGCCACGTCCTCGCGGTACGAGGCGAGATCGACCTCTTCACGGCGCCCGAACTCAAGCAGGTGCTCGCTGAGGCGATCGAGGCCGGTCGCGTCCGGATCGTCGTCGACCTCACCGACACGACGTTTCTGGACTCAACCGCGCTCGGCGTGCTGATCGGCGCTGTGAAGCGGCTGCGCTCACGCGACGGAGCGTTGGCCATCGTCAACATCGACGAGAACATCTCCAAGACCTTCGAGATCACCGGCCTGGACCAGATCTTCACGATCGTGACGACGCGCGAGGAGGCGGTCGACGCCGTCGACCCCGCGCGCGACTCGGCGGGCTGACGAGCCTAGTCCTCCAGGAGCTCCAGTACCGCCTCCTCGACGGGCCCCTGGATCGCCGTGGCCTCCGGCACGGCGCCGATCAGCTCGAGCGGGATCGTCTGCCCATCCCGGTAGCGGTCGAAGACGCGTGGGTCGATATAGGAGTTGCGCGCGACGGTCGGCGTGTTGCCGAGGTAGTAGGCGACCTCCTTGACCGCGCGCATGACCGCGCGCTTGCGGGCTGTCGCGCTGAGGCTCTTCGGCTGCGTCACCGCGAGGGCGACCGCGGCGAGGACGGTCGCGCCCCACGTGCGGAAGTCCTTGGCGGAGATGTCGCGCGTGGTCGCGGCCTTGAGATAGGCGTTGATGTCCGGTGAGCGCACGTCGCACCATCGGCCGTCGCGCTTGTAGGCCAGCAGCTCGTCGATACCGCCACGCCGGCGCTTGAGCGTGCCGATGATCGCGGCCATCTCGGGATCGATGATCGCCTGCACGCGACGCTTGCTCTCCTTGGCGATGTAGTCGAAGCGGATCGTCTCGCCGTCCAGCGTCACATGGCTCTTGAGCATCGTCGCCAGACCGTAGGTCTCGTTGGTGACCTTGTACTCCTCCGAGCCGATCCGGAAGAAGCCGCGGTCCAGCAGCCGCGCGGCGCACGCCAGCACCTGCTCGCGCGACATGTCGCCCAGCGCGATGTCGTGCTCGACGACCGAACGCAGCGCGGGCAGCGAGCGCGCGAAGGCGATCATGTCGTCGAACTTCTGCTGATCTCGACGCTCGCGCCAGCGCGGGTGGTAGAGATACTGCTTGCGCCCGCGGGCGTCGATACCGGTCGCCTGGATGTGTCCTAAGGGGTCGGGCGAGATCCAGGCGTCCTGCCAGGCCGGCGGGATGACGAGCTCCGTGATCCGGGCGATGATCTCGACGTCCGTGATCCGCTCGCCCTCCTCGGTGAGGTACATGAAGCCCGCGCCACAGCGCCGCCGCCGGTATCCGGGGGCGATCAGGTTCGAGCGGCGCAGGCGCCGCGACGTGGTCTTGGTGGGAGCGGCGGTGGCCATCGGCGCCGACGCTTGGTACCCGATCAACCGGGTCCGCCCACCCGCGGGCTACCTCTTGGAAGCGGTCTTCTTCGCTGCCGGCTTCTTCGCCGCGGCCTTCTTGGCAGGTGCTTTCTTCGTCGCCTGCGCGCCGCCGTTGCCTTCGCGTGCCTTGACGGCATCGAGGCTTGCCTTCAGCGCGGACATGAGATCCGGCACCTCGCCGTCGTCCTCCTCGGCCCTGGGCTGGACAGCGATCTCCTTGCCCTCGGCCTTGCGCTCGACGAGCGCGAGGACCTCGTCGCGGTAGGTGTCGCGGTACTTGTCGGCGTCGAACGTCCCCGCGAGCGAGTCGACGAGCTGCTTGGCGATGTCGAGTTCGCGCGCATTGACCTCGACCTCCTCGACGGCGCCGAGCTCGTCGATCGTCGACGAGTCGACGACCTCGTCGGGATAGACCATCGTCGACATCGCGAGCACGTTCTCGCCCATCGGCCGGACGGCGACGAGCTGCTGCTTGGAGCGGATGACGACGTTGGCGATCGCGACGCGACCGGTCTCGCGCATCGCCTCGAGCAGCAGGCGGTAGGGCTTGGATCCCCCCGGGCCGGGAGCGAGGTAGTACGGGTGATCGAAGTAGATCGGGTCGATCTCGTCGAGCGCGACGAAGTCCTCGATCTCGATCGACTTCGTCTTCTTGGGATCGAGCGCATCGAGCTCGCCCGGCTCGATGATCACGTACTGGTCGGGCGTCAGCTCATAGCCCTTGACGATGTCCTCGTAGCGGACCTCGTCCCCGGTGGTCGGGTCGACGCGCTTCTGCTGGATGCGTACCCCCGTCTCCTTGTTGAGCTGGTGGAAGCGCACCGACTTGCGCGACACCGCGGAGTACATCTTGACGGGGACGGTGACGAGCCCGAAGGAGATCGCGCCCGTCCAGATCGACCTTGCCATAAGCCCAGGGTACCGGCCGCGAGCTCACTCTCCTGCGCTACGCACGCTGCGTTGCAGTGCGCTGTCCCGCCGGCAGTGGCGTCAGACCGTCTGCGCGGCGAATCCGCCACAAGCTTCGAACCGTCGTTACTGCGTTTGCGGCGGAATCGGCGGCTCGATCGGCACGTCCTGCGGCGGATCGGGCTGGGGAACGCTCGGTGGATCCGGCGAGGGCGTCGGAACCGGATCCGGGTCGAGCGGGACCATCGGAGTCTCCGGAACGATCGGCGTCGGCACTTCGACGGGCTGGGGCACCTCGAGCGCAGGCACCGGATGTGCGAGTGTCAGGATCATGCGTCGTCGCTACCCGAACGGTGTGTCGTCCAAGCGCTCGCGCAGCTCCGCGATCGACTCGAACACGGCCTT
>DATLNO010000051.1:0-12469 GCA_035536715.1 Solirubrobacteraceae bacterium | reverse complement strand
GGTGAAGTCGACGTGGCCGGGCGTGTCGATCAGGTGCAGCTGGTAGGTCTCGCCGTTGCGCGCGTCGTAGAGGACGCGCACGGCCTGGGCCTTGATCGTGATCCCGCGCTCGCGCTCGAGGTCCATCGAGTCGAGCACCTGCGCGCGCATCGCGCGCGGGTCGACCGTCTTCGTCATCTCGAGGATGCGATCGGCCAGCGTCGACTTGCCGTGGTCGATGTGGGCGATGATCGAGAAGTTGCGGATGTGGGCCTGGTCTGCCACCGCCTACAGGGTAGGGCGCGCCGTGGCCGCTCCCGCGCGGGCAAGCTCGGCCGGTGGGATTGTCGATCGCGCCGCGACCGTGAAGCCGTCGCCGTCGATGGTCTCTTGCAGCGTCTCCACGGCAGCCGGACGGTTCCCGTCCGCTGCAGTCATCCGGGTGTACCACCTTCCCCGCGCTATGCGCGCAAGACGTGGGGCACGATCTCGGGCCGCGATCAGCGCTCGAGCACCCTCGCCGATAGGCGCTCGTCGATCGCCTCGATGCTGGCGGGAATGCGCAGCCGCTCGGCTTTCTCGGGATACGCCGCGGCGAGCTTGGTCAGCTCCGAGCGCAGAAACGCCAGCCCGTCGTCGAGCTCCCGCTCGCCGGCGTCGGTCCGCCGGGTGACGCCCATCGCCCGGTTCACGCGAGCCTGGGCCTGCGGCCACGTGTACTCGGCGTCGATCTCCCGGCGCAGCTGCGCCCAGCGCCGTGCGAGCCGATCCAGCGCGCGGCGCTTGTCCTCGACGCGGCGGTGCGCGGGGACCGCCGCCACCGGTTTCGCGACCCCAGCCGGCCGCAGCGCGGCGTGCTGCTCGCCGCCCGCGCGCTCGCGCCGGACGAACTCGAGCACGGAGCGCAGCGCCCGTTCGGGCTGGCCCAGCTCGCGCAGCAGGCGCCGCGCGGCGTCGACCTCCTCGCGGCGGTAGTGCACCCCGCCGACGATCATCCCGCCGGGCGCGACATCGGCGTCGAGCGCCTGGAAGTCCGCGCGAACGCCCGTGCCGAGCAGCGGCTCGATCTCGAACCCGGCCTCCTCCGAGACCTGCTGGCGCAGCTCCACCTCGATGCGCTCCGCGCAGCCCTTCAGGGTCGGGTCGGCGGGCAGGAAGACCGTCGCGACGAGATCTTCGGGGTCCTCGGCGCGCCGCCGCACGACCCGCCCGACCGCCTGGCGGAAGAACAGGTCGGTCCGCTTGACGGTCGCGTATGCCGCGAGCACCAGCCGCGGGATGTCAACGCCCTCGCTGACCATGTTCACGGCGACGATCCAGCGCGGCGCGGCGGCGCTGCCGCGCGCGAAACGGTCGATCCGCGCGTGCGCCCCCGCTTCGTCGCTGACGACCACCACGGGCTTCTCGCCGGCGATCGTGCGCAGCAGCGCCGCGGTTGCCCGCGCGTGAGCGCGGTCGTCGCAGAGGACGAGGCCGGCCGCGTCCGCCATCACGGCCCGCGCCTTGACCAGCAGCGTGTCGGCGTCGCGCAGCATCCGCGGCAACAGCGGCGTCGCCGGGTCGATCGCGGTGCGCAGCCGGCGCGCGTCGTCCTGCGGGTCGAGCTCGTCGGCGAACGCCGCAATCGTCTCCCGCGCGTCGACGCGCCAGCGCAGCGTCGCGTCCAGCAACCGGAAGGCAAGCGGACGGCAGACGGCATCCGCGACCGCTTCGCCGTAGCTGTAGACGAAGTCCGGCGCGCAACGCCGCTCCTCGTCGTACGTGACGAACGGGATCGCGCGGGCGTCGGAGCGAAAGGGGGTACCGGACAGCGCGAGCCGCCGGTGCGCGTCGCCGAACGCCGCCCGCAGCGCGGTCCCCCAGGTCGCGGACTCGCCGGCGTGGTGGATCTCGTCGAGGACGACGAACGTCGGCCGGGCGAGGTGGTGGGCGAACAGGTCGGGCGCCGACGCAACCTGCTGGTAGGTGACAGCGATCCCGTCCACGTCGGCCCGCCAGGCGCCATCGGCGTTGCGCCAGCGCGGGTCCAGGTGCAGCCCGACGCGGTCCGCCGCATCGGCCCATTGCGCGCGCAGGGCGGTCGTCGGGCAGACGACGACGAGCTGCTCGCAGCCCGCGGCGAGTGCAGCCTGGCAGGCGGCAAGCGTCTTGCCGGCGCCCGGAGTCGCGACGAGCAGGAAGTCGCGATCGCCGGCGGCGGCGTGCCGAGCCAGGAACGCCGCCTGCCAGGCGCGCGGCGCGACCGTCACGGCGTTGCTCCGCCCTTTGCGAGGTTGCACGGCGGGCACAGCGCGCGGCCGTTGGCGGCCGTGGTCGCACCGCCCGCACGGACCGGCTTGACGTGGTCGCCGTGCCAGCCGGGATCGAGCTTGACCCCGCATTGCGCGCAGCGACCACCGGCGGCGAGGAACAGCGCGACTCGCGTGGCGGGGCGAAAGCGACGGGAGGCCACGGGCGCCAGTCTTGCAGCCGCCGGATGCGCGGGCGAGAATCCGGCGGAGGGACCATCAAGCGTGCGTGCACCAAGCTCGGTCGGCGAGGCCGAGAGACTGGAAGCGGCGATGACGACCGAGCGCCAACACGATCTCGAGCAGCGCGTCGTACGGGCGGCAGAGGCCGCGCTCGCCGAGCGCAGGTTCGTCGCGCCGATCGACGTGCTCGTCGGCCTGGGCTGGCTCGCGCCGGGACGTGTCGACGAATGGCGCCAGGGACGCGTCGCCTGTCTGGAGGCCGGCGTGGAAGCGGGTCTGGGCAAGGTCTCCACATCGATGGCGCTGTTTCGCTGCTGGGCGCAGGCGCGCGGGCTGAAGCCGAGCGAGACCGCCTATCTGATGCGCTCGCGCGACCGCAGGCCCCTGCGCTTCAGCACGAGCGGCGACCCGGCGATCGAGCGCGCCTACCGCACGCATTGGTTCTCCCCCGAGCTCTCCGAGCGCGAGCGCGAGCGGCTCGCCGAGCGCCAGAGCCGCCCGCCCGACCTCGTCGTCGTGTCGCCGATCAAGGACTGGACGTGCACCGTCTGCGCCGGCACGGGCGGCCTGCTGATCATGGAGGACTCCGGCCCGCTGTGCATGCGCTGCGCCGACATGGATCACCTCGTCTTCCTGGCATCCGGTGATGCCGCGTTGACGCGGCGCGCCAAGCGCAGCAGCGGCCTCACCGCGGTCGTCGTCCGTTTCAGCCGCTCGCGCGGACGCTACGAGCGCCAGGGAATCCTCGTCGAGGAGGAGGCGCTGGCGCGTGCGGAGGCCGAGTGCCTCGCCGACGAGCAGGCGCGGGCCCGCCGCCGGGAGCGCGCGACCGCGATGCGCGCCGGGGAGGATCTCGAGCTGCAGGCGCGGATCGCCGGCGAGATCGCCAGGCTGTACCCGGGTTGCCCCGCGCAGCGGGCGCAGGCGATCGCCCGACACGCGGCAACGCGCGGCAGCGGGCGCGTGGGACGCACCGCGGCCGCCCGCGCGCTGGACCCCCAGGCGATCGAGCTGGCCGTCCGCGCCTCGGTGCGTCATCGGGACACCGGCTATGACGAGCTGCTGATGGCAGGCGTCGAGCGAGCGCAGGCCCGGGCGCAAGTCCACGACGAGGTCGCGCACGTGCTCGACGGCTGGCGCAAGACGTAGCCGGGTGAGGGCGCTTCGCGCACGCCGTCGCGGTCGCCGTCGTCGTCGCCGCGCAGCTACCGCGTGCGCCGCAGCCGCGCCGCGACGAGCGCCCGGATCTGCTCGGCCTCCGGCACGCGCAGCGCGACGACTACGGCCATGTACGCCGCGATGCCCGCGACGAGCCCGCCGCCGACCGAGACGATCTGCGCGGGCAGCGAGCGCCCGAGTAGCTTGTCGAGGCCGAGCCAGAGCAGGTAGGAGACCGCCGCCAGCACGGCCGCCGCGACGAGCATCCGCACGAGCGCCCGCATCGTCTCGGCCCCCTCCAGCTGCCCGCCGAGCTCGCGGCGCAGGTAGTGCGCCTGCCCGACCGTCATCGCGGCGCTCGCGACCGCGGTCGCGAACACGATCCCGCCGATCCCATAGGGACCGACCAGCGCGAGCGCGACGACGAGGTTGATCACGAGCGTCGCCGCGCCCAGGCCCGTCGGCAGCCACGGCCGCTGCAGCGAGAAGAACGTCCGCGTGAGCAGCAGGTTCACACCCGCGAACGGCAGGCTGAACGAGAACCAGAAGAGCGCCTCGGCGACGATCTCCGTCGACTCCGCGTCGAAGGCCCCGCGCTCGTATACGAGGCGCGTGATCGGCTCTGCCAGCACGAGCGTGCAGGCGGCCGCCGGGATCAGCAGCAGGAAGATCTGGCGCATGCCGGTGCCGGTGAGCTTGCGCAACCCGTCGACGTCGCGGCGCGCCGCGAGGCGCGCAAGCGCTGGGAACAGAACCGTCGCGACGGCGACGCTGAACATCCCCTGCGGCAGCATGTAGATGCGAAACGCCGCGTCGATCGCCCGCGGCACGGCCTCGGAGACCGTCGAGCCGAGCGTCGAGTTGATGAACAGGTTGAAGTTGATGAGCCCGAGGCTGAGCGTGATCGGCAGCATGAGCGCGAGTACCTGCTTGACGCGCTCGTCGCGAAACGAGATCCCGCTCCACTCGAACGCGAACTCGAGCTTGCGCAGCACCGGAACGCACATGACGAGCTGCACGAACGTCCCGGCGAGGACGCCGATCGCGTAGGCGTAGAGCTCGTCGGGCCCCTCGAAGTGCGGCTTGAGTGCGACGAGCACGGCGATGATCACGACGTTCCAGACCAGCGGCGCGAGCGCCGGGATCGTGAAGTGGTCGTAGGCGTTGAGGATCCCGACGAGCAGGCCGTTGAGCCCCAGCAGCAGGACGATCGGAAACAGCACCTGCGACAGCCCGACCATGAGCTGGTCGAGCTCGGCGCTGAAGTCGTCGCCGGTCAGCGGCGGCATGATCCAGGGCGCGACGAGCACGAAGAACACGCTGATCACGGTCAGCGCGGCGGCGATCAGCACGACGAACGTGGACGCCAGGCGATAGGCGTCGCGCTTGTTGCCCTGCTCCAGCAGCTCGGTGAAGACCGGGACGAAGGCCGCGCTCAGCGCCGCGTCCGCGAACAGGCTGCGCACGAGGTTCGGCACCTGGAATGCGACCGTGAAGGCGGAGAACGGCCCGCTCGTGCCGAAGTAGCTGGAGGCGACCACCTCGCGCACGAGCCCTGCGATCCGCGACAGGCCTGTGAGGAACGAGAAGATCGCCGTGTTGCGAGCGATTCGCCCGGAACCGCCCCCCCTCCCACGCGCTTGCGTCGCCATCGGTTGCGCTACTCTAGGGACCGCCGCGGTCCTGTCCGCGGCCTTTTTACGCCATGGCCAACATTCACTCACAGAAGAAGCGGATCTTGCGCTCCGAGCGCGAGCGCCTCGAGAATCGCCATTACACGTCCGCGGTGCGGACCTACTTCCACCGACTCGAGGCCGCTGTCACCGCCGGTGACGACGCGCTTGCCGACACCGAGCACAAGGCGCTCGTCAGCCTGATCGACAAGTCCGTCAAGCGCGGCGCGATGCATCGCAACACCGGCGCCCGCAAGAAGTCCCGCGCCTCCCGCGTTCGCCGCGGCGCACCCGACGCGTAGCGCGACGACGGCGCCATCGGCGCGCTGTCTGACTCGCGCTGCGCGCGATGGACCGCCTCGACGACCTCCGCCGGGCTCGCGACGCCCCCGCACTCGGGGTCGTAGTCGTCACCCGCCGCGGTGTCGAAGTTCACGTCGAGCATCGATTCGACACGACGGCGCGCCTCGCCCAAGCCGAACGTCGTGGCCGGCTCGGTCACGATTAGGTGTTTGGCCCTCCGAGGCGCATGATGGATGGCGTGGTGCGATTCATCTTCAGGTGTCAGTTCTGCACGGCGCAGCCTGATCCGCTGACCCAACTGAGCCTGACGACGGCGATGCGCGAGCGAACCTGGGGGGCCTACCAGGACGCGCTGCCCGGGCGCTGGCTCGTCTTTCACGGCCGTGGGCTCTACGGGCCGCCACGCTACGCCTGCGAGGAGCATCGCGGCGACCTCGTCGCATTCCTACGCGCGCACTACGGAACCGTCGGCTTTCACGTCTGGAAGCGTCCGCCGTATCCCACGAGCCTCGCTCACTCCAACACCGATCAGGCCTGGATCGCGGCGACGCGCCGCCAGGGCGGATGGGGCTCCTGAGCCGGCGGTAGCGGCGGCCGGATGTTCTGTTGCGTGTTCCCCGCTAGGAGCGGGCCGGCGCCGGCGCCGCGCCGGCAGCCACGTCGAGCAGGTCCTCGCGCGCCGCGATCTTCACGCGCGGGCGCCGTTCGCGGCGGCCGCCCTCGAGCTCGTGGCGCGCGATTGCCCGCCAGCCGTCGACGGTGACGATGTCCGGCCGGCGCTCTGCGAGCAGCGCGTCGAGCTGGTCGCGTGCCGCGTTCGCGGGCGTCGGCAGGCGCCCGGCCGCCAGATCCTCTACGAAGCAGCCGACCGTCTCCTCCGCGTCGCGCTTGTTCGTACCGAGGATGCCCGTCGGACCCCGCTTGATCCAGCCGACGGTGTAGACGCCCGGCAGCGGCTCGCGCTCGGGGCCGAGCACGCGGCCGCGGGCGTTGGGAAGCACGTAGCTGCGCTCGTCGAACGGCACCTGCGGCAGCGGGACGGCGCGGTAGCCGACCGAGCGCAGGACCAGACCGCAGTCGATCGTCTCGACCTCCTCGCCGACGGAGCGCGCACGCAGCATGCCGTCCTCGCCGCGCGTGATCTCGTTGCGAAGCACGTCGAGCGCCTCGACCCGGCCGTTGCCGCGGATCTGCGCGGGTGAGCGCAGGAAGCGCAGGACGATGCGGCGCGCCGCATCGGCGTGCTCCGGGCGCGCCGCGAACTCACGCAGCAGCGAGACGTTCGTGCGCGCGGTGAAGGTTCCGTGCTGCGCCAGCCACTCCTGCGAGACCGGATCAAGCTCGACCTCGCCGTCGATCCGCAGGTCAACGCCCTCGAGATGCCCCAGCTCCCGCAGCTCGGCGCTCGTGAACGCCGCCTGCGCGGGACCGCGCCGACCGAGCACGACGACCTCCTCGATGCTGCTCTCACGCAGCGCCTCGAGGGCGTGGTCGGCGATGTCCGTGCGCTCGAGCTCGGAAGCGCTGCGGGTGAGGATCCGCGTCACGTCGGCGGCGACGTTGCCGTTGCCGATCACGACCGCGCGCTTGCATGAGAGGTCGAACTCGAGGTCGCGGTAGTCGGGGTGGCCGTTGTACCAGGCGACGAACTCGGTGGCCGCCCAGCTGCCGGGAAGCTCCTCACCGGGGATGCCGAGCGACTTGTCGCTCTGCGCGCCGGTGGCGTAGATCACCGCGCTGTAGTGGCTCATGAGCTCGGCGTGCGAGATGTCGGTGCCGACCTCGACGTTGCCGAGGAAACGGCAGCCGCGCTTGAGCGTCTGGCGGTCGAATGTGTCCTCCAGGCGCTTGATCTCCTGATGGTCGGGCGCGACGCCGCCGCGCAGCAGGCCCCAAGGCGTGGGCAGGCGCTCGTACAGGTCGACCTCGGCGTCGCCGCAGGCGCGCAGCAGGCCGGCCGCGGCGAACGCTCCGGCGGGGCCGGCACCGACGATCGCCACGCGCGGCCGCGTGCGGCTCTGAACCGTCATCCGGCCGTGCGCTCCGCGGTGCTGAGCTCGCCGAAGAACCGCTCGTTGAGATCCAGCGCGTAGTCGTACTTCTCCGGGATCTCGGCCTGCGCGTAGACCGCGTCCACGGGACACGCCTCGACGCAGGCGTCGCAGTCGATGCAGACCGCAGGGTCGATGTAGAGCTGCTCCGCCGTCTCGAAGTCCGGTGCACCCGGCTTGGGATGGATGCAGTCAACCGGGCAGACCTCGATGCACGAGTCATCCTTGATGCAACTGCCGACAATGACGTAGGTCATGGCCGGAAGGCTACATACTCGCTAATCCTGAGTGCTTTTCGGGTGTTGGGGCCGGTCGCTATCCAGCGCGCGCGGCGCTGCGCAGGCCACCACGCGCCCACAGCGACGCCAGCGCGAACATCACGACGATGCACGCCGCGCTGATGCCGACCTTCGTCGGTTCGCCCGATACGAAGCCGCGCGCGGCCTCGAGGAACGCGGTCGCCGGGTTGAAGCGCGCGATGTCGTGCACCCACCCCGCGACGAGGTTCAGCGGGACGTAGACCGGCGCGAGGAACAGCAGGATGAACACCGGCATCTGCATGACCGGCCCGGCCTGCATCGTGCGCAGCCGCATCGCGATCCCGGCCGCCCACAGCGTCGAGACCGCGCTCACGCCGAGCGCGAGCACGAGCAGCGCCGCGAGATCGCCGAGCGACCCGTCGATCCGCATCCCGGCGATGAGACCGGCGAGGAACACGACGGCCAGCACGAACATCGCCCGGACCGCCGCGGAGAGCATGTAGCCGATGACGATCCCGCCGCGCTGCGGCGCCGCCAGCATGAGCCGGCTCGCGAAGCCGAACTCGAAGTCGGCAGCGATTGCAAAGCCGGTGAAGACGCCGCCGAAGGCCGCCGCCTGGACGCACACGAAGGCGAACTGAAACGAGGTATACCCGGACTTGTAGTCGAAGCCCGGCGCGTTCTGCACGCCCGACAGTCCGCCGGCGAAGGCGATGAAGAAGAACAGCGGAAACAGGACGCTCGGCAGGATGAAGGCGGGGTTCGTGAACGCGTTGTGGATGCTGCGCCACGCCACGGCGAGCGCAACCGACCGCGTGCGCCGAAACGTGCTCATGTCCGCACCAGCCGCGTGCGCAGCGCCCGCGCGCTGAGCACCAGGAAGGCGACGATCGCGATCGCCGAGATCCCGAACGCCTGCGCGAGCGCCTGCCCGTCCCAGCCGGAGATCACGAGGCTGCGGATCCCCTCGACCATGTAGGAGACGGGGTTGTATGTCGCGATCACCGCAAACCAGTCCTGCTCGATCAGGTCGCGCGGAAAGAACGCCGAGCTGAGGAACAGCAGCACGAAGAACAGCGGAAAGAAGCCCTGCACCGCCTCACCAGTGCCGGCGCGCAGCGCGACGAACGTGCCGAAGCAGGCGAAGGCGAACGAGATCACGACCGCGAGCAGCAGGAGGACGAACGCCCCCGCTATTCCGGTGGCGATCCCCGCGCCGAACGCGACGCCGACGACGAGGTACAGCACGGCGCTGACGACACCCATGAAGAGCGCGCCACCGAGTTGGCCGGCCAGCAGCGCGGCGCCGGACATCGGCGTCATCGCGAGGCGGTCGAGGAAGCCGCCCTGGATGTCGCGGGCGAGGTCCTGCCCGCCGTTAAGCGCGGCGAAGAGGGCGCCCTGCATGAACGGGATGGCGAGCGCGAAGTCCAGGTAGCTCGCCGTCGGAAAGCCGGGCAGCTGCGTCGCGGCATCCAGGCCCGAGGTGTTGACGGCGAGCAGGATCAGCGGAAACAGGATCGGGAAGACGAGCTGCGCGGGCTGGCGCAGGATCCGGCGCACGGCGCGTCCGGCGAGCAGGCCGACCTGCGACGGCATCGCGCTGTGCGCGAGCGCGGTCATGCCAGGGCGCGCTCGCGGTCCGGGGCGGGCTCATGCGGCTGCTCGGCGGCGCCCTCGAGGCTGCGGCCGGTCTTCGCCAGGAACACGTCGTCGAGCGTCGGCTCGTGCAGCGCGAGGTTCGCGACGGCGATGTTCGCCTGGTCGAGCGCCCGGACGATGTCGGCGAGTTGATCGGCGCCCGTGTCCAGACGCACGGCGATCGAGCCGGCGGTGCGCGGCGCGACAGCCTCGCCGAAGGGCCGCAGGGCGGCGCTGGCGGCGGCGCATTCGCCGGCGTCGCGCGGAACGAGCTCGACAGTCGGCTTGGCGACCTGCGCCTTCAGCGCCGCCGGTGTGCCCTCGGCGACGATCGTGCCACGATCGATGATTCCCACGCGGTTGGCGAGCACGTCGGCCTCCTCGAGGTACTGCGTCGTCAGGAAGACGGTCGTGCCCTCGTCGCGCGCCAGGCGCGCGACCTCGTCCCACAGCGCGGTGCGCGACTGCACGTCCAGCCCCGTCGTGGGCTCGTCGAGGAAGAGGATGCGCGGCCGGTGCAGCAGCGCGAGCGCGAGGTCCAGGCGGCGCTTCATGCCGCCCGAATACGTCTTTGACCGGCGATCGGCCGCGTCCGAGAGCCCGACGCGCGCGAGCAGTTCGTCGCCGCGCGGGCCGCGCTCGGCGCGCGGAATGCCCTGCAACCCGCCCTGCAGGCGCATGTGCTCGCGGCCGGTCAGCATCGGGTCGAGCGCGACGTCCTGCAGCGCGACGCCGATCGCAGCGCGCACCTGCGCGCCTTGCCTCGCGACGTCGTAGCCCGCGACGGTGGCGCGCCCGGAGGTCGGCGGCAGCAACGTCGTGAGGACCTTGACGGTGGTCGACTTGCCTGCCCCGTTGGGGCCGAGGAAGCCGTAGATCTCGCCGGCGGCCACGTGCAGGTCGATGCCGTCGACGGCCCGCACCCCGCCCTTGAACTCGCGGACGAGGGTCTGAACGTCGATTCCACGCTCTGCGGTCATGACCGCCACACTACGCCGCAAAGGTTGAGCTTGTCAACTGTTGCCTGAATCTATTATTGTCCAGTCAATGGGTTCAGCGGCGAAGCGCCACACACCGGTAGAGGATGCCTGGGCCCTCATGGGCCGGCTCTTCTGGCAGTTGCGCCCGCGGATGGTGCGCGTCGCCGGCGAGTTCGGTTTGAGTCCCCCCCAGCTCTTCGCGCTCAAGACGTTGGATCCGGACAACCCGGTGCCGATGAGCACGCTCGCGTCGGCGCTGCACTGCGACAACTCGAACGTCACCGGCCTCGTCGACGGCCTCGAGGCGCAGGGCCTCGTCGAGCGCCGGCTCGGCGAGCACGACCGCCGTGTGCGGATGCTCGTCGTCACCGAGCGCGGCGCCGAGGTGCGCGCTCGGCTGGCCGCGGTCATGCAGGAGGTTCCGCCGGAGCTGGCGACGCTGAGCGCCGCCGACCAGAAGGCCCTGCGCGACATCCTGCGCCGCGCGCTGGGCTGACCGTGGGCTCGTCGCGAGGTGCGTGGCCGGCTCGCTGAACGGCCGAGCGGCCGGCTACGCTGCGATCTTCGCGATCGCGCTGATCATCTCGGTCCGGTCGCTCAGCTCCGTGGCGCCGTGGGTCGCGAGCTCCAGGTCGGAAAGCGCCTCGAGCGCGCGGCTTAGCCGGTCGGCGTCCGAGCGGCGGGCCTCGGCGATGCGGCGGTCCAGGGCCCACGGGTTGCCCTTCATCCCGGCCTTGATCTGCTGCGGGTTCTCCCCCGCCTCAAGGCGCTGCGCGATCGCGAGCACGTCGCGCACCCGACGCGCCAGCAGGCCGACGAGGCGCGTCACAGACTCGCCCTGCGCGGCGAGCTCCAGATAGGCGCGGGTGGCCGCGGGGCCGTCGCCCGCGACGATCGAGTCGATCAGGCCCCAGACCTGGTGCTCGGCCGAGTGCGCGGCGGCCTGCTCGACCTCCTCGATGCCGATCCGTGCCCCGTCGCCGTGCTCGAGCGCGAGTTTCTCGAGCTCGCGCAGCAGCCGCTGCTGGCGCTCGCCCACGTGCCCGACAAGCGCCTGCGCCGCTTCGCGGTCGAGCTTCACGCCGATCCGGGACGCCTCGCCCTGCAGCCACCTCGGCAGCTCCTTCGCCTTCATCGTGCGTTCCACGGCCACGCTGCCGCCGGCCTTCTCGACGGCCTTGGCAAGCTGCGGGCTGATCTTGAAGCGGCCCTCCTCGCGGGCGAAGAACGCGATCGTCGTCTCCTCGCCGATGCCGGCGAGCGCGGGCAGGAGATGCCGCTCGATGTCGGCTTCCCTCCAGCGCTCGACGCCGTCGACGATCAGAAATCGCCGCCCGATCGCGAACGTCATCGCGGCGAGCGCACCAGCGACGACGTCGGGGGACGACGTGTCGCCCTCGAAGCACTCGACGCCGTTGGAGCCCGACTCGCGCTCGGCGAGTGCTCGCAGCGCGGCGCGGCGCTCGCCGATGCGGCCATGGTCGTCGCCGTGGATGAGGTAGGCGGGCTTGAACCCGGGCATCTCACGCGAGTCTAGGTGCCGTGCCCGTCGCCTCGGCGTCTGGCGCGCAGCGTGTCGTGTCGATGCTCGTGGGAAGCATCGAGCCGACACGCTTGCGCGGCGGGCGTGGCTCTGCTCTGAGAGCGTCGTCTGCATGTTCGTGGTGAGCATCGAGGCGACACGCCGGCCGAGACCGCGCGCACCCCCAGATCTGTCCACATGACGTTCCTGGCCTGCGCCTCCACGCCGGGCGGGTGCCCGGGCCAGCCGCATCATGTGATCGAGTAGTCGCAGATCGGGCAGCATGTCGTGCGAGCGCGACGTGCTGGACGCGCCGCGAGGACCGCTCGATCGGGAACCCGCAGAACCTGCGGACGGGCTCACTAGCGGTCGGCCCGGCCACCGCCGCTGACATGCATCCGACCGGCGCGGACGGTGATCCGCACGGTGCC
>DATLNO010000050.1:0-10935 GCA_035536715.1 Solirubrobacteraceae bacterium | reverse complement strand
CGCCGACCGACCTCGCCGCGGGAGCCGGTGGCCTGTGGGTCCTCGGCGGCGCCGCGCTGGCGGAGTCGCAGTCGGGCGGGCCCGTCGCCACTGCGCTCGCCCGCGTCGACCCGACCACGCGCACCGTGCGCGCTCGCATCGTGCTCCCGCGCACGGGTACCGCGGTCACCGAGTTGACCGAGGATCACGTGGCCGTCGAGCGCGACGCCGTCTGGGCGATCGCATCGGATTACTCCGTGGTCCGCATCGACCCGCGCACGAATCGCATCGTCGCGACGATCCGCGGGCTGCAGGCGCGCGCGGTGGCGGCGGGTGCCGGGGTCTGGGTACTCGGGATCGACGGGACGATCGCGCGCATCGACCGGCGCACGAACCGCATCGCCGTCCGCGACCGGATCGGCGCGTCCGCGGTCGCCTCGCTGACTGCGGGCGGCGGAGCGGCCTGGGTCAGCGCCCCTGGTGACGGCACCGTGTGGCGCGTCGATCCCGGCCCGCGCCTCGTCATGCGCACGATCGACGTCGGCGCAGGCGCCGGCGATCTGTCCTTCGGTGCAGGATCTGTCTGGGTCGCCAACCCGCTGCGCGGCACGCTGGCGCGAATCGATCCCGCCACGAACCGCGTGACGCGGACGCTGCAGCTCGGCGGGACGCCGCGCGCCGTGGCCGCCGCCGCGGACGGCGTCTGGGTCACCGTCGCGGGAGACCGCCGATCGGCCGCCGCCGACGCCGATGCGCGCGCCGCCGGCGCGCCCGTGCACGGCTCATGCGAGCCGACCTTCTTCGGCGGCGGCGGCAGACCCGACCGGTTGATCGTCTCCGACCTGCCGCTCCAGGGCGGCGTGCGCATCTCCGCGCAGCAGATGGTTCAGGCCGCCGCTTTCGTGCTGCGCCAGCGTGGCTTCCGTGCCGGAGACGTGCGCGTGGGGCTACAGTCCTGCGACGACTCGTTGGCGCGCAGCGGCTTGTTCGAACCTGCCAAGTGCGCGGCCAACGCTCGCGCGTACGCGCGCGACGAACGGGTGGTCGCCGTCATGGGCACGCTGAACTCGCCGTGCACGGCGGCCGCGCTGCCGGAGCTTGCGCGCGCGCTGGGCGGGCCGCTGGCGATGCTCTCCCCGCTGAACTCGTCGGTCAGCCTCACCCGCCGCCAGGCGGGCGCACCAACGGGCGAGCTGCGCTCGTTCTATCCCGGCGGGCGGCGGCACTTCGCGCGCGTGTTTCCCACCGACGACCACCAGGCGGTGGCGCTCGCCTCGCTCGCCGTCGAGGACCTCGACGCGCAACGAGTCGCCGCGCTCGACGACGGCGACCTGCTGTTCGGCCGCGCGCTCGCCGACCGCTTTGCGACCGCAGCAAGGTCGCTCGGCGGCGAGGTTGTCGCGCGGCGCAGCTGGAACCCCGAGACGGGCAGCTACGACCGGCTGGCCCGCGCCATCGCACGTGCGCGGCCCGACGCCGTCTTTCTGGGCGGCATCCTGGACTCCAATGGCGCCGCGGTACTGCGCGCGATACGCCGCGCTGTCGGGCCCGAGGTCGCGATCATGGCCAGCGAGGGCTTCACGGGAACCGAGTTGCTCGCCAAGCAGGCTGGAGCCGCGGCCGACGGCACGTATGTCAGCGTCAACGGGCTCATCAACGCGAGCCTTCCGCGCGCCGGCCGGCGCTTCGTCGACGCCTTCGCCGCCACGCTCCCCGGGGTCGACATCGAGCCGAGCGCCGTCTACGCGGCCGAGGCTACCGGGGTCCTGCTCGACGCGCTCGCGGCCTCTGACGGCACGCGCGCCGGCGTCCTGAGCGCGCTGTTTCGAACAGACCTGCGCGGCCTCACCGGACGGATCCGCTTCGACCGCAACGGCGACGTCGTCGCGGCGCCGATCACGATCCTGCAGATCAGGCGCGGCAGCCGGCGCCTGCACGTCTACCCCGACGCCGTGGTCGCTCGCGTCCTGCGGACGCGCTCACCTGCCCCGGGTTGACCGACCCCGGCGGCTCCGGCCCCGCGCTGTCAGCAGGAGGGCAGAGCTTTGTCAGGGCCTTGACAGCGACCGCGGCGACGCTGCAGCCATGAAGAGAAAGCCCAACTGGAGCTCGGCCCCTCAGGCGCTTTGCGTCGACCAACCCCGAAAGGACCACGCCCATCATGTACACACCAGCGTTGAGGACCCTGAGGCAGCGGGTCATCGGCTCCTGCGTCGTCGCGGCGACGCTGGCGCTCGCGCCGCTCACCGGCGGAACGGCGCTCGCCGCGACCGGGGGACTGCCGGGCACCGGCGACATCTCGTTCTCGCCCGGCCGCCACGCCTCGAGCAATCACTGCATCACGCCCGCCGGCACCGACGCCAATGAGGTCCTCGGCGTCACCGAGCAGATCGTGATCTTCGACGCGCCTCCGGAGGTGGGGTGCGGTCCGGTCAGCACGGGCGAGTTCTGGATCCCCATCGCCAACGCATGGTGGATCGCCAATACGTCATTCGAGGTCGCCCCTCCCGGCTATGAGCCGTCGGCGGCGACGCCGATGGAGGACTTCCTGACCAAGGCCGAAACGATCACCTACATCATCGATTCCGGCACCGCGCGCGAGCGAACCTACCGCTACCGGGTCCAGGACGTCGTCAAGGTCGACACCATCGACGAGTTCTTTCCGTTCGTCTTCGGTGGACAGGAGCCGTGGCCCAAGCCCTACCCGGTCGCGCAGTTCCTCGCCAAGCTCCCGCCGCTGCCACCCGGACAGCACACCTACACCGCGGTGCTGCAGATGAGCGCCCGGTCGTGCGACGGCCTCGGCACCACCGAGGGCTTCAACTGCATCGGCCCGGGCTCGGACGTCCTGTGCACCCTGCCGTTCACGGTCACGCAGCGCAAGCCGGCGCCACCAAGGTAGGCGAGGCGCGTGCCGTGCGCGCAGCATGGAACGGGGAGGACGCGGGTGCGGCAAGAGAACGGTCGCCGCAGGTCCGTCGGTGGGCCGGGCGGCGACCGCGTTCGAGACCCGCTCGCGTCGACAAGCCGGTTGGCGTTCCGCTGCGACAGCCCCGATACAACAAGCACCCACCCCCCAGTGGTGGGTCGCGGCGGTTATTCCGCGGCCGCGCCTAGAGCGGGCACGAGGTAGGTGTCGTGGGCGGCAAAGACATCGTCGACCTTCTGACGATCGGGCGGTCCGTCGGCAGCCGCGAAGACGTCGGCGAGGTCGTTGAGCATGCCCACCGCTGCGCCCGGGCTGGCGATGATCAGGATCCGCCCCGGTTGATCACCGCAGTTCTTGTACGTGTGCGGCGTGCCGCGGGGGACGACAACCGTCGTGTCGGCGCCTGCCTGGACGATCTCGTTCCCAACGCGGAACTCGAACTGCCCCTCAAGCACGTAGAACACCTCGTCGTAGGTCCGATGCACGTGATCGAGAGGAGCCGGATTCCCCGGCCCTGGCGTGCTCTCAAGTACCCCCAGCCCGTCAGCCAAGCCGGTCATCGCCTTGATGAGGGTCTGCGTCGGCCCGATGCGTAGCACCCGGCCTTCGCTGCGCCGGTTGATCTCAGCGCCGCCGTCAGCCACGGCGCGAACCTAGGTCCTGCACGGCCACCATCGCGTCAGGGTCCTCCCCATGGGCGAGAAGTACAAGGCTCGGGACGCCGGCGGCATCTGCCGCGCGTCGCGCGCCCGCGCGCGTCTCGTTGAGCGGTTGAGCGACCGGCTTGCGGATCGGCCGCTGTTAGCGCGACTACAGCACAGACGAAAGAGCAGTCGCGCGCGCGAACTTCGCGGTTCCGCGGCGCCTCGTTACTGTCCGGCCATGGACGAGGAGGGAGTGCCGGTTCACGATGTCGAGCACGCGGCGCGAGCAATCGCATGGATGGGCGGCTCGGGTTCACCGAGGAATGGGAGCATCAGTTTGAGTCCGGCTTTCCCTGGTTCGTCTCGGTGGCACGTGTTCGGGTTTACCTGTCGGAGCACAAGGGCGACGCTCGGCCGGATACCTTGATCCACCTCTATGTCAGAGACATCGATGCCGTGTACGGGGAGTTCGAGAGTCCCGTCGATGAACGAGGGCTCGCCGGGCGGGAGTGCCACCTCGTAGACCCCGATGGCAATCGGCTTCGCATCGCCACCCGACGCTCCTGACCACGAACCCCGAGGGTCATTCGCGAGCAGCCCCCGACTCGATTCGCGCCTAACGGTGGCCGCCGCTCGGGGCAAGCAGCAGCGCGCTCATCGGCATCCCGGATGACGTTCGGCGGTGGGACGAGCCGACGTGTCCGTCGCTGTCTCGGCGTTCCGCAAAGGGACTGGCATCGGCGTTAACGCTCGACGCAGCCGGTCGCGTAGTGTGTCCGTGGGGCTGTGCGCACAGAATGACCACCCCACTCGAACCGGCCCTGCGACGGACTGGGCGAGGAGGTGGCCCGCGGGGAACGTCGGGACTAATCGCGCTGCCGAGTCGACAACCGCGAAGCGAGCGCGTCGCGATGCACGGGACTTGCGTGGCTCAAATGCGCCTGGGCGAACATGCGGTGAGACGGCATTCTGCGAATGACTCTCGCACGATGCGTGTCGGGTTCTCAGGCGCGCAAGCAGACGGCATTCATGCAGGATCTAGGTCGCGCTGTCGAGCCTCAACCTCACCGGCATCCGCGTTGTGCACGAGCCCTGGCGGCGCGATGGGGGCCAGTAGGAACGTCTCGACCGCGATGTCGGGATCGATGTGATTGGCGCTCAGAAACGCGATCACCGTCCGTCCGGTGACCTCTTCGACGCCGGCGATCATCTCATCGCCCATGACGTCTTGAAAGGTCCGGCGCGTCAACAGCACGAGCGGTTGGTAATCCTTCTCGACGAGCGTGATCTCGGCCCTCGTCAGGGTGTCCTGCAGCACGACGGTGATCATGTCCTCGTTGACGATGGTGCGTGCTTTGGTCGGCCCGCGGCCGGTGTATTGACTGAACAGGCGCACGATCAGGTTGGAGATCGCAGCGCTTGCGGTCCCTCCTGTGGAGGGGCGGGGCATGTCGCTGGCGGGCATGGCTATACGGCGCTCCTCTCTGCGGACTCCGTGGGTACTGGACTGTCAGCATCTGATCGAGCTGACACAGGTCCGGCCGAGGGATCGAGCCGAGAAGGGCGTTCGCCGAGCGCAGGGCAATTGAGCGAACACGCAGAACAATAGCGACTTGGCTATGCCGTGCAGACGGGAAGTTCGCCTGTTGCGTGATACTTCCGCGATCAGCGACGAGTCCGACCAGCTGCGAGTTCTGCTCGCCGACCAGAAAGCCAGCCGCCTCGACGAGATCGCCGAGGTCGTCGACGCACTCGGTCACACCGTCGTAGCACGCCTGTACGACGTCTCAGAAGTCGCCGAAGTGTCGCGCCGCGAGCTGCCCGACGTCGCGATCGTCGGCCTCGGCGAGGAAAACCTGCACGCCCTCCAGCTCATCTCAGAGCTCGTCAAGAAGGCCGCCTGTCCCGTGATCGCCGACATGGCCACCGACGACCACGAATTCATCGACGACGCCGCCAAGCGAGGCATCTTCGCCTACGTCCGGCACGGCAGCCACACCGAACTGGCTCACGCGCTGGACATCGTCCTGCGCCGCTACGCCGAGTTCAGCCGCATCCATGGCGCGCTCGGGCGGCGCGTGGTCATCGAGCAGGCCAAGGGCATCCTCATGGAACGCCGCGCCGTCAGCGCCGACGACGCGTTCGCCGCTCTGCGCGATCACGCACGAAACACCAACACCACCGTGTTCACGGCGGCCCAGGCCGTCGTCACCAGCCATCTGCTCTTCCAGCCCGCCGCAGCGCCGATCGCACCCCAGCCGCAGCCCAGAATACCGCCAGCGGAGCCACCGACAGGGTAGGCCGGCGGCATCCTGCGTCAAGTTGAGATGCTCTGCGGCTCGGCCCCCAGCCCGTCAGGCAGCGCCGATTGCAGCCGGTCTTATCGTGCGGGCTGCCGTTAGGCGCTCAGCTGGTTTCGCCGGATTGTCACGCGGCCAGGTGCTGCTGATCGGGTTGCGCTCTGACCGCGCCCGCGACACATCGGGTGCTGCCCAGCGGGTCCGTAAGTGGAGTTGTTGGTGGTGAAGCTCTTCGGTTGTGGGACTCCCTGGCAGGCGATCCCGACGAGCCGCGTGCGGCGCATCCCACGGTGTCGGGACATGACGGAATCGGGTACAGGCGCCAGATCATCAATTGGCGATGGGTGGAGAGTCGGCCGAGACAGAGCGGCGCACGGACACCTTGATCAACGCGATCGACGGCCGGAGACGGCGATCCGCGAGCTCGCGGCCGAAACGAAGAGCGGGGCGAAGGCGATGATGAAGACGTATCTCGCCGGCGAGGAGGGGCCTGGTCAGCGAGCTCGCCGACTGGGCGGTCACGATTCAGCGCGGGCACGTCGAGGGCGTCCGCGAAGGCTGCCACAAGCTCGCTGCCGCGGAGGCGGCCTGACGCCGACGCGCCACCCGTATCGCGTCGCTGTCTCGAGCGGCGTTGGGCGACGCGGCGGAGGGTAGACGACAGGCGTGAAGTACCGACTGCTTGGCATCTACATGACCGACCACCTCGCGCTTGGATGCTTTGCGCGGAAGCTCGCCGCCGCGCGCAACGTGCGCATGACCGCACGCCGCTCGGCGACGCGCTGGCGCGCGTTGTCGAGGAGGGCATCGCGCAGGACATCGCCCTGTACGAGCGGATGATGGTGCAGCTGGGCTTCTCACCGCGCTCGCCCAAGGTGCTGCTCGCGATCGCCGGTGCGGGCGTGGCGCGATTGAAGCCAACGGTCGCCTGCGGCGGCGATCGCCGCTCTCGAGCTTTGAGGAGCTGGACTTCCTGATCATGGCGATCGAGGGCAAGGTCGTGCTCTGGGAGAATCTCCGCGACCTCGCGGGATTGGCCGAGCGGCTCCTCGACGTGGACTTCGACCGGCTCATCGATCGGGCGCACGGTCAGCGCGCCGAGCTCGAGCCCTTTCGGATGCGTGCCGGACGCGCCGTGCTCAGCGCCGCGACAGTACCAGCCGGCGGATATCGTCGAGCAGCGTTCAGTAGAGGATCCGGGCCTTGGTGATCGGCAGGTCATGGCGGGCCGAGGAGCGCATCCTGTGGCGGCTCGTCGGCACCGGATCACGGCGAGGTGGTGCGCTGCCCAGTCGCGCGGGTGATGTGTTGCGCCAGCCCGTCACGTGGGTCGTCATTACCGGCGCGTTGTCGCTGACGGGCCCGCGCGGGCGCCGTGCCGTCGTGCGCGGCATCACGTGCTCGGCGGTCGCCGCAGCGGTGCAGTTTCCCTTCAAGCTCGCGTTCGGGCGCCCGCGGCCTCTCGGCGCACGGCTGCTGAGAACGCAGCGCAGGACGGCGTCTTTCCCGTCGGGCCACACCGCGAGCGACCTGTCGTTCACGTTCGCAGCGTCACAGGAGATCCCGTTGTTGAGCGTGCCCCTGTCGGTCGCGACGCTGGGCTCGCACTGGTCGTTGATGCGCTCGCGCATCCACTACCCCAGCGACATCATCGCCGGCGGGATGATCGCCGTGGCGGTCACGGGCGCGGCTTGGAAGCTGTGGCCACCGCGACACACCAGCCGTCGACCGGTGCCGGCGCCCCTTATTGCCGGCGACCAAGAGGCCCCCGCGGGCGAGCCTCCGCATCCGCGCAAGCGCGCTGCCATGCGCTTCGTCACCAACCGCATGCTCAACCCGCTCACCCGCCCGCTGCTCCAGCGCGGGCTGTGGCCTCGCACCCAGGCATTGATCGAGACAACCGGCCGCACGAGCGGCCAACCGCGAACGGTGCCCGTCGGCAACGGCCTGCGGGACGGTGCGTTCTGGATCGTCACCCAGCACGGCTATGGCGCCGACTACGTCAAGAACATCCAGCACGACCCCCGCATGCGAGTCAAGGTCGGCCGGCACTGGCGCCGCGGCACCGCGCACATACTCGCCGACGACGACCCGCGTCAGCGCCTGCGCTGGCTCGAGCGGCCCGTCAACGACGCGCTCTTGCCGCTGATCGGCACCCAGCAGCTCACAATCCGCGTCGACCTCGTAGGCCACGGCGACCGCCGCGTCGGCCCGTGAGCGCGTACGATCAGGTCAGCGCGCGGAGCGACGTTGATGCGGGCACCTTGTCGCAGGGAGTCCAGGCCGCGAAGATCCACGACGTCGGTCTGTCCGCGCGCGGTCAGCTGTCGACGTCGGTGCCGCTGGCGGTCGTGCGCGACGCCCTGGCGGTCGTGGGCGCAGCCTCGCGGTCGAGCATCGAGGCCATCCGGTCGCGTCCGGATCGGCGCCGCTCGTCTCTTCTGTACCGCGCTTCACAACTGCCTGAGTAATGAGCCCTATCGGTGCTCGTGACAACGCTGCGAGACCCATGGGCAGATCACTTGGTGGAGGAGAATACGAAGCATGCCTACGCCGCCGTTTCCCAGCTCACCGCGGCCACGGTGCACCCGCCCAAGCCGAAACGATGAGCGTCGCGCCCGGCACGGCCAGTGCCGGGTCCGATGGGGTCGCCGGGCCGGCGGACGCCTCGCCCGAGGCCACGCAAGCAGCAGCCCAGGCCGGGCTGGCGTCGACAGCCGCCGCCATGCAGGCACGGTGGGCGCTGGCGCTGCCGGCGTGATCGTCGTCGGAGTCTTCCTCGGCCTGGCGATCGCCAACTCAGGGCGCTAGCCCCACAACCCGGCTGGTCGGAGGGGGAGCAACAAGCCCCCTCCGCCACCCAGGCGTACACGGAGCACGAACAGTCCGGGTCGCCCGACTGCTCGCCGACAGCCGCGCCGAACACCTCGCCTGGACGTCGCAGAGCCCACCGCGACATCGGCATCGGACTCGGCCCATGACGACCCAGGTCATCGACGAGCATCCGCCCCACGGCCTCACCCGCGCCGAGCTCATGACCGCCCGCGAGGTCGCCGAGCTTTTCTCGGTGCCAATCTCAACCGTGCGCGAATGGGGTCGTACCGGCACGCTGCCGCGCGTCAAGCTCGGCCGCCACGTGCGCTACATCCGGCGGCACGTCGAAGCCGCGATCTCGACGCAGAACAGCCTTGCCGGCAGAACCGGATGCAAGTTGGTCCAGCACCCTACCGGCGAACCGCCCCTCAAGCACGAAAGCCCCCTGGCGAGAGGGGGCTTCCGTATAGCGGGGGCGGGATTCGAACCCGCGACCTTCGGGTTATGAGCCCGACGAGCTACCAGACTGCTCCACCCCGCGGCGTGGACCGATCAGTTTAGCAACGTGCCCGTATGTCCATCAACCGTTTTCAGGGCCAGGTAGCCTCGATGCCCGTGCGAGTCGCCGTCGTCGACATCGGGACGAACTCGACGCGGCTGCTGATCGCAGACGTGGCGTCCGACGGCGCCCTGACGCAGCTGTACCGCGAGTCGATCGTGACCCGCCTCGGCGATCGCGTCGACGCCACCGGGCGCCTGCAGGACACTGCGATCGAGCGCGTCCTCAACACGCTCAGGCACTACCGCGCGCTGATCGACGAGCACGGCGCGACCGCCACGACGGCAGTCCTCACGAGCGCCGTGCGCGATGCCGCCAACGGCGCTGAGTTCACCGCCCGCATTCGCGACGACTTCGGCCTCGACGCACGCTCGATCGGTGGCGACGAGGAGGCTGCCCTGACGTTCGCCGGCGCGACGAGCGAGCGTACCGCCAACGGCGAGTTGCTCGTCGTCGTCGACATCGGTGGCGGCTCGACGGAGTTCGTCATCGGCCGCGACGGCGCCGTCGACTTCCACGTCTCCACGCAGGCGGGCGTCGTGCGCCAGACCGAGCGCCACCTGCACAGCGATCCGCCGCAGCCGGCGCACGTCAACGCGCTCAGGCGCGAGTTCGCGCAGATCATCGAAGACAACGTCCCGCGCCAGGCCCGGCGCGACGTGACGCGAGCGATCGCCGTCGCGGGCACCGCCACCGCCTGCGCCGCGATCGAGCTCGGTCTCGAGCGCTACGACCCGGTGAAGGTCCATGGCCACACGCTGACCCGTGCTGTCGCCGAGCAGATCCTCGCGCAGCTCGTCCCGCTGACGAACGACGAGCGCCGCAAGATCAAGGGCCTGCATCCTGACCGCGCGCCCACGATCATCGCCGGCGTCGCAATGCTGCTCGAGGTCTTCGCGGCGTTCGACATCGACCGCGTGGAGGTATCAGAGCACGACATCCTGCGCGGCGTGGCGCTGGCGCTGGCGCATGCCGCCGACGCGCCCCTCGGCGGCGTCCACGACAGCCCAGCCATAGACGACGGACACATGTCCGATTCAAGTTTCTCTACGTAATCGTCGATACTGCTGTTGCCGGCAGCGGGAACCCGAGCCTGAATCTCGGTCGACCAAGCCGGACATAGGTTCGAGCAAGCCGTGTTTTGGATCGGCGCCTCCCGCCGCTCGAACCGCTTCATAGGGTCCCGTCAGGCACGTACCCCTGCCCGTTCTGACGAAGACCGCGTTTCGGAGGCCGCCCTTTCCCCTGGGGGCGGCTTCCGCCTTTTAACGGCACCCCACAGCCGCCGTATCAAGCGAGGTTCGAGCGCCGCGGGTATGCCACCGACGGATCGGTCAGCACGTTCACGAGCGCCGGGATGCCGGCTGCAAACGCCCGCTCGAGCGCAGGCCGCAGCTCGCCCGGGCCACGAACGAGCTCGCCGTGGCCGCCAAGCGCCTCGACCACCGAGTCGTAGCGCGTCTCCGGCGTGAGGTCCGCTGCGACCGAGTAGCCGTAGATGAACTCCATCGGGTGCTTCTCGAGTCCCCAGATGCCGTTGTTGCCCATCACGCCGACCACCGCCACCCCGTGGCGCGCGAGCGTGTCGAACTCCATGCCGGCAAAGCCGAAGGCCCCGTCACCGAGCAACAGCACGACCTGCCGCTCGGGATGGGCGAGCTTCGCCGCCAGCGCATAGCCGGGCCCCGACCCGAGGCACCCGAACGGCCC
>DATLNO010000049.1:0-2366 GCA_035536715.1 Solirubrobacteraceae bacterium | reverse complement strand
GGTCGTGCCTGGGTATGCGGCGAAGATCGTCGACGACGACGGCCACGAGCTGCCCGCCGGCGAGACCGGCAACCTCTGGGTCTCCGGTGACAGCGCGTGCGCGTACTACTGGAACAAGCACGAGAAGACGAAGCAGACGATCCGCGGCGAGTGGGTCGTGACCGGCGACAAGTACCACCTCGACGCCGACGGGTACTTCACCTACGAGGGCCGCAGCGACGACATGCTGAAGGTCTCAGGGCAATGGGTCTCGCCGGCGGAGGTCGAGGCCGCGCTCATGGAGCACAGCGCCGTGCTGGAATGCGGCGTCGTGGGGATGAAGGACAAGGACGAGCTCACCAAGCCGAAGGCCTTCGTCCTGCTGAAGCAGGGGCAGCAGGGGAGCGACGCGCTGGCCGAAGAGCTGAAGCAGTTCGTGAAGGGCCGGATCACGCCGTACAAGTACCCTCGCTGGATCGAGTTCGTGAATGAGCTGCCGAAGACTGCGACGGGCAAGATCCAGCGGTATCGCCTGCGCGAGGGCGCGCCGTGAGTGACGTGGGCCAGCGCGTGTCGAGTGACGCCCGCCAGCGCGTGGACGCCTGGCGCCAGTCCGCGCGCCAGGACCCCGACGGCTTCTGGGCGCGCGCGGCGGAGCAGCTCCCGTGGACCCAGCGCTGGGAGAAGGTCCTCGACTGGCAGCCGCCGACGTTCCGCTGGTTCGTCGGGGCGCGCACGAACCTCTCTCGCAACTGCGTCGACCGCCACATCGACGCGGGCAACGGCGCCCGCATCGCCCTCATCACGGAGAACGAGCGCGGGGAGCGGCGGTCGCTCACCTACGACGAGCTCGGTGCGGAAGTGCGCCGCGTCGCAGCCGCGCTGCGCGGGCTCGGGATAAAGAAGGGCGACCGCATCGGCATCTACATGCCGACCTCCGCGGAGGCGATCACGCTCATGCTCGCTTCCACCCGGATCGGCGCGGTCATGCTGGTCGTCTTCGCGGGCTTCGGCGCCGGCGCGCTCGGCGAGCGCGTGCGGCTCGCGGGCGCTCGCGTGGTGTTCGCGACCGACCTCACGTACCGCAAGGGCAAGGACGTCCCGCTGAAGGGCATCGTCGACGAGGCCGTCGCGGCGTGTCCGAGCGTCGAGAAGGTCGTCGTCCTGCGCCGCTCCGAGGACACGGCAATGACGCAGGGCCTCGACATCGACTGGAACGACTTCCTCGCGCTCGGCGAAGGCCAGCGCGACGACGCGGAGGACATGGAGGCGAACGAGCCCGCGTACATCCTCGCGACGAGCGGCACGACGGCCAAGCCGAAGCTCGCGGTGCACACGCACGGCGGCTACCAGGTGTACGTCCATGCCATGGCGCGCTGGATGTTCGGGCTGCGGCCCGAGGACATCTGGTGGTCGACCTCCGACATCGGCTGGGTCGTCGGCCACTCCTACATCGTGTTCGGCCCCCTCCTCGCCGGATGCACGACGATCGCGTACGAGGGCGCGCTCGATCATCCGAATGCCGAGACCTTCTACCGGATCGTCGCCTCGAACAAGGTCACCGGCGTGTTCACCTCGCCGACGGCGGCGCGCCTGCTCATGCGCCACGGCCTCGAGCCCGCGCGCAAACACGACCTCGGAACGCTCGAGCGCATGTTCTGCGCGGGCGAGGTCCTGAACGCCCCGGCGTGGGAGTGGATGCAGAAGGAGGTCCTGCAGGACCGCATCCCCGTCATCGACCACTACTGGCAGACCGAGACGGGCGGCCCCGTCGTCGGGAACCCCTATGGCGTGGCACTCCTGCCGATCAAGCCAGGCTCGTCGGGCGTCCCGCTCGCCGGGATCGAGGCGAAAGTGGTGACGCCCGAGGGCGGACCCTGCGCGCCGGGCGAGAAGGGCATCTTCGTCATCGAGCGGCCGTTCCCCGGCCTCACCGCCTCGCTCTGGGCGGAGCCTGAGCGCTACGCGCGCGACTACTGGGAAAAGGTCCCTGGGAGCAACGTGTACTTCACCGGCGACGCGACGTCGATCGACGAGGACGGGTATGTCTGGTTCAGCGGCCGCGCCGACGAGATCATCAAGATCGCGGACCACCGCATCGGCACGATCGAGGTGGAGACCGCGTTCCTGCGGCACCCGGCGGTCGCCGAAGCCGGCGTCACCGGGCGGCCCGACGAGCTGCGCGGTCAGGTCATCTCCGCGTTCGTGGTGCTGCGCCAGGGCAACCAGCCAACGGACGCTCTGAAGCAGGAGCTCGTGGCGACCGTGCGCAAGGACCTCGGCCCGCTCGCGGTGATCGGCGAGCTCAACTTCGTCGACATGCTGCCGAAGACGCGCAGCGGCAAGATCATGCGGCGCGTGCTGAAGGCCGTGATCCTCGGCAAGGA
>DATLNO010000048.1:0-5949 GCA_035536715.1 Solirubrobacteraceae bacterium | reverse complement strand
CGCGGTGCTCGCGAGCGCGCTTGTCGTGCCGCGCGACCTCGAGGCGCTGACAGGGGTCTACGCGTTCGGCGCGATGCTCGCGTTCCTGATCGCCCACGTCTCGATCTGCGTGCTGCGCTACCGCGAACCCGAGCGGCCGCGCCCGTACCGGATCCCGCTCTCCGTGCGGGTGCGCGGCGGCGACCTGCCGCTGCCCGCCGTGCTGGGCGCGGCGATGGCGGCCGGCGGCCTGGTGAGCCTGCTGGCCTTCCACGAGGGCGCGCGCTACGTCGGGATCGTCTGGACCGCGGCCGGGATCGCGCTCTACGTGACGTACCGCCGCCTCAACGAGATGCCGGTCCTCGAGCGCGTGGTCGTCTCGGAGGCGGCCCTGCGCTCGGAGCCGGTGCGCGCGCAGTACGGCTCGATCCTCGTCCCGATCTTCGGCAACTCGCTGGACGACGACATCGTGCAGACCGCCGGCCGCCTGGCAGCGGCCGGCGGCGGCGACGACGAGGATTTCGGCGCGACGATCGAGGCGATCTGGGTCTTCGAGGTGCCGCTCTCGCTGCCGCTGGACGCGCGCCTGCCCGACGCGCAGCTCAAGCGCGCCCGCGCCGCGCTCGCGCGCGCCAAGGCGGTGGGGGAGGAGTACGACGGCGTCGCGGTCGCGACCGCCACGATCCGCGCCCGCCGGGCGGGGGAGGCGATCGTGGCCGAGGCGCGTCGCCGTGGGGTGGAGCTGATCGTGCTCGCCGCCGAGGAGCCGTCGCGGATCATCGGCGGCGCGCGCCTGGGCGGAATCGGCGGCCCGATGGACAACTTCGTCGGCGACGCCACGAAGCACGTCGTCCGCAAGGCGCCGTGTCGCGTGATCCTCACGGCGCCGCCTGCCGCGCCGCCCGCCGAGGAGCCCGACGAGGCGGGCGCGTCGTAGTCCCGTAGTCGTCTAGCATCCGCCGAATGACAGCCCGTCATTGCTCGCCGGTGGCCCGCGGCAGTTTCGATCCCATCCGCTCGCGATGATGGTCCTCGTCGTCGGCGCCGGCCGTGTTGGTTCGGCCGTCGCCAAATCCTCGCTGGCCGCCGGGCACACCGTGTCCGTGCTCGACGAGGATCCGCTCTCGCACGAGCGTCTGGATGCGGGCCAGCCGACGTCGTGGGAGGACGCCGGCGGGCGCTTCACGGTCGGCACCGCGATCGAGATCGACGCCCTGCTCGCCGCGGGCGTCGAGGACGCCGACATCTTCATCGCCGCCACGCGCGGCGACAACACGAACATCCTCGTCGCGCAGATCGCCCAGAAGCGCTTCGGCGTTCCACGCGTGATCGTGCGCGTGCTCGACCCGGCCCGCTCTGACTGGTACGCCGAGCAGGGACTGCACACGGTGTGCGCCGTGAAGCTCGGCATTGCCATGTTCGAGCAGGCCGTCACCGAAGCGGCCGCCGGCTCGTGACAGTCCACGAGCGGCTTCGCTGATGTACGTCATCGTCGTCGGCGGCGGGAAGGTCGGGCTCAACCTCGGACGCGAGCTGATCCGCAACGGGCAGGAGGTCACGCTCGTCGAGCAGGAGCGGCGCGCCTACCTGCGCATCGAGCAGGAGCTCGAGCACGCGGTCCAGTACGGCGACGGCACCGAGCTGTGGGTGCTCGAGCGCGCCGGCATCCAGCGCGCCGATCTCGTCGTCGCGGTCACGGGCGACGACGAGGACAACATCCTCATCTGTCAGGTCGCCAAGGAGAAGTACCTCTGCGAGCGGATCATCGCCCGCTGCAACAACCCCCGGAACCTGCAGCACTTCAAGCTGCTCGGGATCCAGCCGGCGGTCTCGGCGACGGACCTGATCCTCAACCTCATCGAGCACGAGGTCCCGGGCCACGGGCTGGTGCATCTGCTCGACCTACCTGACGAGAAGCTCGAGATCATCGAGGTCGAGGTCGCCCCGGGCGCGCCTGCGGCCGGTCGAATGGTCTCCGAGATCGAGCTGCCCGACGGCAGCCTGATCATCTCGGTGCTGCCGCGCGGCAAGGCCGGCTTCGTGCCCAAGCCCGACACCGTGATCGCGCCGGGCGACGAGGTGCTCGTCGTGCTCGACCCCGGCCTCGAGCCCGACATCACAGCGCAGTTCGCGCCCAACAGGCGCACGGACTGACGCAGCGCCCCAGTGACACCGGCGCCGACACAGACTCGACAGATGTCGGTCGCGGCCGGCGAGCGGGCTCCCTACTCTTAGCGCGATGTCGTACGCCGAGGACCGGCCGAAGGTACGCCCGACGTTCAGCGACGAGTCGCGCGCACTCGCCATGGAGTGGCGCAAGCTCGGCCGTGCGGCGACCGTCGCAGCCGTCCTGACGAGCCCGGCGACGCTGCTGTACCTCACGCTCGAGCAGGGCTGGCCGTTCGGCTGGGCGCTGCTCGTGACGTGCCTCAGCGTGGCCGCGTTCCGCGGGCTCGTGGACGTCATCGCGCATCGCCTCATCCCGCGCGCGTCGCTCTACGGCGCTGAGAAGCCGCTGCTCGAGGAGGATGTCGTCGCGCGCCGCCGGGTCTGGTTCTGGCGCACGAAGTGGCGGCGCTGGACCTGGATTTTGGGCTCGCTGTTCGGCGTGCTGCTGATCGTCAACCAGATCCACAGCGCGGCGTCGGGCGGGGCGTCGTTCGGCGACACGATCTCGATGCTCACCGGCACGCTGCCGCTCGTGGTCGTGCAGTTCCTGCCGTACCTGCTGCTGTTCCCGATGCTGTTTCTCTTCAACTTCCTGATCCTGTTCGGGCCGCTCGTCTTCTTCGGGGTCAAGCAGATGAAGGGCTACGAGCCAGGCGACGCCGACTGGGGCGTGCGCCTCGACGACGTGCGCGGCCAGGCCGAGCCGAAGGAGGACGTCACGCGGGTCATCTCGCTGTGGCAGTCCGGCGAGGAGTTCCGCGCCGCCGGCGGCAAGCCCGAGCGCGGCCTGCTGTTCATCGGCGCGCCGGGCACTGGCAAGACGATGCTCTCCAAGGCGATCGCCACGAGCTTCAACTCGCCGATCATGACGATGCCCGGATCGGGCTTCGCATCGACGTTCATGGGCATGGACGTCGTGATCGTCCTGATCCTCGTCGCCCGGGCGCGGCGCCTCGCGCGCAAATGGGGCGGCCAGTGCATCATCTTCATCGACGAGATCGACGCCGTCGGCCTGCGCCGCCAGGCGCTCGGCGGCGGCGGGATTGCCGGCGCGTTCACTCCCGAGTCGACGGCCGGCAGCGGCTCGTTTCACGACTTCGCCTTTTACGGCCCGATGGGCGCACTGACCTCCAGCGGCGACCTCGTGCTCGAGACGCGCGCATGGCGCGAGAAGCTGTTCGCGGCCCGGGCTGAGCAGCGCCCCGATCCGCTGCCGCCGTTCTGGCGCGGCGTGACCGACAAGATCCAGGGCTTCATGTTCCCCGGCGGCATGATGGGGGGCGGCTCGCTGGCGCTCAACCAGCTGCTGGTGCAGATGGACGGCGTCGACGAGCCGCCGTTCAAGAAGCGCTTCTTCACGCGCCGGATCAACACGCTGCTCGACGCGACATACGTCATCCCGGCGCGGATTGGCAAGGTCCCGTTGCGCCTGTCGCCGCCGAAGCCGCGCTCGGAGCAGATCTACTTCATCGGAGCGACCAACGTGCCGCTGGACCGGCTGGACCCGGCGCTCATCCGCCCGGGCCGGATGGGGCGCCACATCTGGTTCCGCACGCCGTCCAAGGACGACCGGATCGACATCTTCGACCTCTACCTGCGCAAGGTCGAGCACGAGCCCGACCTCGACACCGAGCGCCGCCGCGATGAGCTGGCGCGGATCACGAACGGCTATTCGCCGGCGATGATCGAGCAGGTCTGCTCGATGGCGCTGACGTTCGCGCACTCCGAGGGCCGCATGCAGTTCGCCTGGCAGGACCTCGTCGAGGCGATGACGACGATCGAGTCCGGCACGGCCGTGCGGATCGAGTACGTCCCGGCGGAGACGCGCGCCGTCGCGATCCACGAGGCCGGGCACGCGGTCGCCTCGCACGTCTACATGAAGGACGTGCTGTCGACGCGCCTGTCGATCCGCAAGCGCGGCAACTCGCTGGGCCACCACCAGGCGATCGAGAAGGAGGAGCGCTTCTCCTCGTGGCGCTCGGAGGAGTTCCACAAGCTCATCTGGACGCTTGGTGCGATGGCGGCCGAGCGCGTGTTCTACGGCGAGAACTCGACCGGAGTCGGTGGTGACCTCGAGTCAGCCACGACGCGTGCGGCATGGATGGTCGGCGTCTGCGGCATGGGCCCCGAGCCCGTCGACCTGAGCGACCAGGTGGCCGCCGACGAACTCGAGGAGCGCGAGAAGGAGGTCATGGACCGCTTCGACCGCATCGGCCAGCGGCTCATGAACCGCGTGTCGCACGGCAGCGCGATGATGGGCGACCCGATCGGCTCGGTGCTGGGCGACAGCGGCAAGCGCCGCGCGGCTGCGCAGATCCTCGGCCAGGCCTACGTCGCGGCGCAGGCGCTGATCGAGGCCAACCGCGAAGAGGTCGAGGCGATCGCCGACACGCTGATCATCCGTCGCGAGCTGCACGGCGACGAGGTCGTCGCGCTGCTCGAGCGCCACAACCTGCGGCGCCCCGTATTCGACCTCACCGACGATGCGAAGTGGCCGAAGCTGTGAGCGAGCCCAATCCCGGCAAGCGCCCGGCCGTCCGCCACGCGGGGCGCTTTCAGCTGTTCACGGGCGTCCTCGTGTTCGTCGCGGTCGCATCGCTGGCGCTCGCCGGCGTGTTCGCTGCGACCGGCGGGGACCAAAGCTCGACGGAGGAGACGTGGTCGTCCTTCAAGCCCTCCAGCGACGGCCTCGAGACGGGCGCCCGGCAGATCGCCGACCACGTGGGGCGCCAATACCGGCTGCCGAACGGTCAGCAGATCGTCGCGGTGACGGGCGGGCCGCTGGAGTTCCCGGTCGAGCAGGAGAACCTGCCGATGCGGATCGCCGTGCGCACGTCGCCCGCCGACGGCGGCGACATCACCGTGCTCGAGGGCCGGGGCGTGCTGTATCGCATGTGCGGGCTGGGCGACAAGTGCGCGATCAGCGAGGGCAAGCCATCTGGCGAGCGCGCGTTGCTGCTGCGGCGCGAAGCCCTCGAGCTCGCGCTGTACTCGTTTCGCTACCTCGACGACATCGAGCACGTGGTCGTGTTCATCCCGCCGCCCAGGGGCGAGAATCCCTCGAACGCGGTGCACTTCGTCCGCGACGACGTCGCCGGTCAGCTCTCGCGCCCGCTGCGTGCGACGCTGCCGACACCTGTCCCCAACGCCGACACGATCACCACGGCGCCGAACACGCCGGCCATCCAGGCGCTCACCTTCGCCAACCTCTTCAAGTTCAGCCTGACGGTCGGCAATCAGGACGCCAACGTCTTCCTCGTGCTGGACCCGCTGCCGACGGGCTCCTGACGGTCAAAACTCCGACTTGCGGTTCATCGGCCGGCGCGACCAGGGTCGGATGATGAAACTCACACAGCGCAATTACGTGATCGGCCTCGCAGCCACGGCGGGCGTCGCCGTGTCGAGCGGAGGCGCTCAGGCGCCGGCGACCACCACGCTCTCGTTCTACGAGCCGGACGCCGGGAGCACGTTCAAGATCGTGGACAACCCCCCGAAGTCCGCGTCAGGGCAAGCTCTACGCGACGCCACCATCGTGAAGGGCACGTCGTTCAGCAACGCCGAGGTCAGTGCGATCGGCACCTACGACCTGAACGACGGCAGCAGATCGCCGTCCAGGGTCTCGTGTCATTCAGCAAGGACTCGACCCTTTCGGTCGTCGGCGGCACCGGTCGTTACGAAGGAGCACGCGGGCACGTCGTTAGCACGACCGACTCGGCGTCGTCTACGGACACGCTCACCCTGCTCCCGTAGAAGGCCGGAATCGAGGCACGCGCGGCTATACTCGCGCACTGCCTTGCCGGG
>DATLNO010000047.1:0-7704 GCA_035536715.1 Solirubrobacteraceae bacterium | reverse complement strand
AGGCCGCCCAGCAGCTCCTCAAAAGCCTCCCACGTCGGCGTAGCGTCATCCCGGCTGTAGGAACGCTCGGAGCCGAGCTGGAAGTTCGAAGCGGGCACCAGGGGGACGTTCAGCGGCGCTCCCTCGCTATCGGCCCCTCGTCCCGCCATCACGGCCCATGTTTCAGGCTTCACTTCCGAACGTTGCATCATGCCGGCAGTATGAGGCGCAGGCCGGGTCCACCCGCCGAGCCAGTTCCGCTTTCGCCTGGAAGGGCAGCGCGGCCTCCGCCGCTACGAACGTTGGAGTCGCGCTTCATCACACGCTTCGTCACACCGCTATGCGACACCCAGGCCGCGAACTACGCCGAGCTGTCGAGCGCGGAGATGCCCTCTGCGACGGTGAACCTGCGCTCGTAGAGAGCCTTGCCCACGATCACCCCGGTCAGGTTGGGAAGCTGCAGCCCGGCAAGGGCGTCCAGGTCCCCGCGCCGGCCGATGCCACCGGAGTACATGAAGCTGGCCTTCACGACGTCCGCTATCTCGCGCACCTCGCCGAGATCGGGCCCGCCGAGCAGGCCGTCCTTGTCGACGTTCGTGAAGACGAACGTCTGCACACCGCGCTTCTGCATGCGCTCGACGGCCTCGCCTGCGGCCAGCTGCGTCGTCTCGGTCCAGCCCGCTGTCGAGACGAGCCCACCGCGCGTGTCGATGCTCACGACGATCTGCTCGCCGAAGCGGGCGACGACCGCGTCGAGGAAGTCCGCGTCGCGAAACGCCGCCGTCCCGAGGATCGCCCGCGTTGCGCCGGCCGCGAATGCATCAGCCACGGCCTCGACGGAGCGCAGCCCGCCGCCGTACTGGACCGGCACGCCAAGCTCGGCGACGACACGCTCGAGATGGCCGAGGTTCTGCGGCGAGCCCAGGCGCGCGCCGTCGAGGTCGACCACGTGCAGGTGGTCCGCACCGGCGTCGACCCACGCGCGGGCGGCCTGCAGCGGGCTGTCGGCGTAGACCGTCTGGGCGGCGAAATCGCCCTGCACGAGGCGCACCGCCTTGCCATCGGCGATGTCGATCGCGGGATAGAGGATCACGCGTGGTTCGTCCTGTGCGTCCGTGCCTGGCTGGGCGGCTGCCGGCGCCGGCTGGCAAGGACGTGAAGTTGTGGGCCTCTAGGCCCATGACTGAGCGAGGACGCCGCCAGGCGGTGATCGGCGACCGATCCAGACAGGTTCGGGCTCACTGGGCGATCCACTGGGCGTGGACGGTGGAGCAGATGCCGACGAAGTTGCGCAGCAGCGCGAGGCCGTGCGTCGAGGACTTCTCCGGATGGCACTGCGCGCCGAAGACGTTCTCGCGCGCCACGAAGGAGACGAACGGGGAGCCGTACTCGCCCATGCCGAGCACGATCGACGGGTCGGCCGGCTCGGGCACGAACGTGTGCACGTGGTAGAAGGCCGCCGGGTCCGGCAGGCCCTCGATCAGCGCCGACGGCTGCTGCCAGGACACGCTGTTCCAGCCGATGTGCGGCAGCTTCAGCCCGCACGGGTCCAGCCGCACGACCTCCCCGGCCAGCAGCCCCAGCCCGGTCGAACCCTCGTGCTCGGTAGAGCGCTCGAAGAGCAGCTGCATGCCAAGGCACAGGCCGATCACCGGTACGCCCGCCCGCGCCCGCTCCCGTACGACGTCGTCGAGGCCGAGCGCGCGCAGGCGCCGCATCGCCTCGGGAAATGCGCCGACGCCGGGCACGACGAGGCCGTCGGCGGCGCGCAGCTCGCCGGGGTCGGACGTCTGGGCGATCGGCGTGCCGACATGTTCGAAGGCCTTGGCGACGGAGCGGCGGTTGCCCATGCCGTAGTCGACCATGGCGATCGCGGGCGTCACCGTCATGCGGTCAGCGTCCCCTTCGTCGAGGGCACCCCGATCTCCGTCGGGTCGATGCAGACGGCCGCGCGCAGCGCCCGCGCGAAGGCCTTGAAGGAGGCCTCGATCATGTGGTGGGCATTCGTGCCCGCCTGAACCTCGATGTGCAGCGTGATGCGCGCGTTGTTGACCACCGCGCGGAAGAACTCCTCGAGCAGATCGTGCTCGAAGCCGCCGGTCTCGCCGGCAGGCAGGCCGCCGCCGGACAGCGAGAGAAACGGCCGACCGGAGACGTCGATCGCGCACATGGCGCGCGCCTCGTCCATCGGGACGACGGCGTGGCCGTAGCGGTAGATGCCGGCGCGGTCGCCGAGCGCCTCGTCAAGCGCCTGGCCCAGCACGATGCCGACGTCCTCGACGGTGTGGTGCGAGCCGGTCTGCAGATCGCCCGTCGCCTTGACCGTGAGGTCCAGGCGGCCGTGGCGCGACAGCAGGTCGAGCATGTGGTCCAGGAAGCCGACGCCGGTCTGGCGGGTGCCGCCGGCGCCGGTGTCGAGCGCGAGCGTCAGCTCGATGTCGGTCTCGCCGGTGCGGCGCTTCTTGTGGGAGTCGCGGATCGTCGTCACGACGGCGCATTCTCCCCCACGCGCGCCTCCATCGACTCGGCGTGCACGGAGAATCCCTCCGCGCGGGCGATCGGGGCGCCGGCGGCCGCCAGCGCCGGGGCCGCGTCACCGATATGGACCTCGCTCATGCGGCGCCGAAACGCCCGCGGCGACAAGCCCGATGCGAAGCGCGCCGAGCCGCCCGTCGGCAGGCAGTGGTTCGAACCCGCGACGTAGTCGCCGAACGCGGTCGCGCCGCCCGCGCCCAAGAAGACGCAGCCCGCCGAGCGCACGCGGGGCGCAAGCCGCTCGACGGCCGGGCCGACGAGCTCGAGGTGCTCGGGCGCGAACGCCTCGGCGAACGCGAGCGCCTCCAGCAGCGACTGCGCATGAACGAGCACGAACGCCGCCGGATCGGACTGCTCGCGCCCGACGCCGAGCGTCAGCAGCGACTCCTCGACGGCGTGCAGCAGCGGCGAGGCGCCGCTGACCGCGACGACCGGCGCACCGGGACCGTGCTCGCCCTGGGCGAGCAGGTCGTAGGCGATGAGTTCCGGATCGGCTGAGGCGTCGGCGAAGACGAGCACGTCGCTCGGCCCGTAGAAGCCGTCGATCCCGACCGCGCCCGAGACCTGGCGCTTGGCCTCCTGCACGATCAGGCTGCCCGGCCCGGCGATGACGTCGGCACGCTCGATCGTCTCGGTCCCGTAGGCGAGCGCGGCGATCCCGTGGGCGCCGCCCATCGCGTAGACCTCGTGCACGCCGCACAGCGCGCAGGCGCCGAGGATGACGGGGTCGATCGGGCCCGGCGTCAGCACGACGACCTCCTCGACGCCGGCCGCGCGCGCGGTCACGACACCCATCACGACGGTGGAGGGATAGGGCGCCCGGCCGCCCGGGACGTAGATCGCCGCGCGCCGCACCGGCACCTCCCGCAGCACGACCCGGTGACCCTGCGGCAGCTCGACCTCGACGTCGTCGCCGATCGCCGCATCGGCGACGATCGCGACGTTCGCGATCGCGGTCCCGAGACCCGCCCGCACGTCGTCATCCAGCAGCCCGGCGTCGAGCTCGGCCGGGTCGATCCGCAGGAGACCGTCCCCGCCCGCCCGCTCCGCCCCGCCGGTGTCAAAGCGCGCGACGAGCTCGCGCAGTGCGCGATCGCCGCCCTCGCGCACGGCGCCGACGATCTGCGCCACGGCCTCGCTCACCGAGTCGGGCGCGGGCGCGAGCGCCCGCACCGCAGCCGCTGCGGCGACCGGATCGCCGCCGACCTCGATGCGCTCAAAGCGCACGCAGCTTCTCCAGCATCGCGTCGATCGCGGGCGCCTTGAGCTTGTGCGCGACCGGGTTGGCGATGAGCCGCGCGGTGGAGGTGAAGAGCTCCTCGCGGATGACGAGGTTGTTCTCGGCGAGCGTCGTGCCGGTAGCCGTGAGGTCGACGATCGCCTCGACGAGCCCGGTCAGCGGTGCGAGCTCGACCGATCCCTTGACCTCGACGATCTCGGCCTGGCGGCCGGTGCGCTCGAAGTAGGCGGCGGCGGTCTTGTAGTACTTCGTCGCGACGCGCATGACACCGAGCCGCCGCAGGGCCTCTGCCGACGGGTCGGGCCCGTCGACGGTCGCGAAGATCATGCGGCAGGCGCCATAGCCGAGGTCGAGCAGCTCGTAGACCTCACGCTCGGCCTGCTCGGTCAGCACGTCCTTGCCGGTGATGCCGACATCGGCGGCACCGGCCTCGACGTAGGTCGGCACGTCGGAAGGGCGCATCGTCACGATGCCGACGTCGGCGAACAGGAGCTTGCGGTCGTTCGAGCGCACCTCGCTCGTGTCGACCCCGATCGCGTCGAGGCGGTCGAGCGTGCCCTTCATCAGCGCGCCCCGGGGGACGGCGATCGTCAGGCTCGGCGGGCTCACGAGGACGCGCCCCGTACGACGTCGGCGATCGTCCCGGCCGTCAGCCCGACGGTCTTCTCCTCGCCGGTCAGCGCGATGTGCAGCCGGTCGATCGTCAGCGCGAAGCCGACCGCCGGCAGCGAGCGGCCGAAGCGGCCGAGCAGATCGTCGTAGCGCCCACCGCCACCGAGCGGGGCGCCGAGCGCCGGGTCGTAGACGTCGAACACGGCGCCCGTGTAGTAGCCCATCTTGCGGACCAGGCCGAGGTCGAAGATGACCCGCTCGGCAACCTCGGGCGCGAGCAGTCCGTAGACGCCGCGCAGCCCCGCGACGGCATCGGCCACCGGCCCGTCGGCGTCGGCCAGGACGTCGGGCCCGCCGCGCACCTGCGGCACGCGCAGCAGCAGCTCGCGGTCCGCGTCCTCGAGCGCGAGCTGTCCGAGCTCGTGCTCCAGCGTGACGAAGTCCCGCGCCACGAGCGCATCCATGAGCGCGTCGGCCGCATCCTGTGCGATCCCGAGCGAGCGCAGCAGCGTCGGGTAGAGCGATGCGTCGCCGAGACCGATCCGGTAGTCGCGCAGGCCGACGGCATCCAGCGCGTGGCAGACCACCGTCAGCGCCTCGGCCGTGCCCTGCGGCGCGGGCGCGCCGACGAGCTCGATGCCCGCCTGCAGGAACTCGCGCATCTGCCCACGGTGCGGGCGCACGCCGCGGTAGGCATGGGCGAAGTAACAGAACTTCAGCGGCGGCTCGCTGGTCGCGTAGCGCGTGGCAACGAGCCGAGCGATCGGCACCGTCATGTCCGTGCGCAGCGCGAGGACCTCGCCGTGGTCATCGAAGACGCGGTAGGCGGGCGGCGCGCCGCCACCGCGGGCGAGCACTTCCTCGTACTCGAGCGCCGGAGTCCAGACCTCGCCGTAGCCGTCGAGCTCGAACACGGCGCGGATCGCCTCGGTGATGTCGCGCAGCTCGCGCATCTCGTCGGGTAGCACGTCGCGGGTGCCGGAGGGAATCGGGTGGATCTGCGGGCGCACAGGTGGCTGGCAATCTAGATGGTTGGTTTCGCGGCCGGTGTCGGCCGTTGAATCGATGATCAGGTGGACGGGATCGCGGGCTGGTCCGGCGGTGCGGCCGGTCAGGTGTAGACCGGCTCGGTCGCGACCCGCTCGATGCGAGCGCCGAGCTCGCGCAGGCGCCCGTCGATGCGCTCGTAGCCGCGATCGATCTGGCGGATGTTGCCGATCTCCGAGCGGCCCTCGGCACACAGAGCGGCGATCAGCATCGCCATCCCCGCGCGGATGTCGGGCGACTCGAGGCGCTCGCCGCGCAGCTGGGAGGGGCCGCTGATGATCGCCCGGTGGGGGTCGCACATGGTGATGTCCGCGCCCATCAGCACAAGCTTGTCGGTGAAGATCATGCGGTTCTCGAACATCCACTCGTGGATGAGCGCGGTGCCACGCGACTGCGTCGCGAGCGCGACCGCGATCGACGTGAGGTCGGCGGGAAACGCCGGCCATGGCCCGTCCTGCACGGTGATCTTGTGCTCGCCGACGTCGCGCGCCATACGCAGGGTCTGGTCGCCTGGCACGATCACGTCGGTGCCGTCGAGCTCGGAGTGCAGGCCGAGGCGCCTGAAGACGAGGCGGATCATCCGCAGGTCGCCGGGGATCGTGTCGCGGATGCGCAGCTCGCCGCCGGTCGCGCCGGCGAGTGCCATGAACGAACCGATCTCGATGTGGTCGGGGCCGATCGTGTGATCGCAGCCGTGCAGTTCGGCGTCGCCGTTGACGGTCAGGACGTTGGAGCCGATGCCCTCAATGCCGGCGCCCATGCTCACGAGCATCCGCGCGAGATCCTGTACGTGCGGCTCGCAGGCGGCGTTGCCGATGACCGTCAGGCCGGGGGTGCGGGCCGCAGCAAGCAGCGCGTTCTCGGTCGCCATGACCGAGGGCTCGTCCATGAAGACGTCGCCGGCCCGCAGGCCGCCGGGGGCGCTCAGCACGATGTCGCGGCCGTGCTCGAACGTCGCGCCGAGGGCGGCGAAGGCGTCGAGGTGCGGATCCAAGCGGCGGCGCCCGATGACGTCGCCGCCGGGCGGAGGCATGCGAACGCGGCCGAAGCGGGCAAGCAGCGGCCCGGCGAGCAGGAAGGACGCGCGGATGCGCTCGGACAGGTCGCGGTCGATGACCGCCTCGTCGGCGGTCAGGCCCGCCGCGCAGAGCGCGACCTCGTGATCGGACAACCATGTGACGCTCACACCGAGTGCCTCGAGGATCGCCAGCATCGCGCCGACGTCCTTGATCTTCGGGACGTTTCGGACAACGACCTCATCCTCGGTCAGGACCGAGGCCGCAAGGATGGGCAGGGCACCGTTCTTGTTACCGGCCGGCGTGATCGTGCCGGACAGAGCGATGCCTCCGTCGATGACGAACTTCTCCATTTGGGGGCGCCTTCCAGCGACGGGAGCAGGGCCGAAGGCCTGGGCTAGGGTAACAACCATGTCCTCCCGGATTTCGCGCGATGAGGCGTGGTCCCTGCTCGTGGATTGGGTTTCGTCGGAATCCCTGCGCCGCCATTGTCTCGCCGTGGAGGCCGCAATGGTCGCTTTTGCGGAGCGCAGCGGCGAGGATGCCGAACTGTGGGGCGTCACGGGGCTTCTGCACGATGCCGACTATGAGCGTTTCCCGGATATGGACGACGCGGAGGAAGGCCACCCGCGCACGATCATGGCCGAGCTCGAGCGCCGCGACGCGCCGCCGGAGATGGTGCGGGCGATCGCGTCGCATGCGAGCTACCTGGGCGTGCCGACGCAGTCGCCGATGGAGCGCACGCTGGTAGCGGTCGACGAGCTCTGCGGCTTCCTCGTCGCCTGTGCCTACGTGCGCCCCGAGGGCATCCACGGGCTGACGCCGAAATCGGTCAAGAAGAAGCTCAAGCAGCCGTCGTTCGCCGCCGCCGTCTCACGTGAGGATGTCCGCGGTGGAGCCGACCAGCTCGGCGCGGACTTCGACGAGCACGTGGCCTTCGTGATCGCGGCGCTCGAGGCACGGGCCGACGAGCTCGATCTGCACGGCCGCGCGGCCGACAGCGCCGCCTGACGCAGGCTCAATCGCGCGGGCGCGCGCTCGCCGGCGGTCACCGACAAGCCGGGGCGAACGCCTCGACGTGGCGACGGCGCCGGCGATAGGCCGTGAACGTCGGCCGGTTGCCGTGCGCGGCCGCGGTCGGCCGGGCGCTCGGCGTCCGCGAGGTCGTGCTCGGCGCGATGCTGCTGCACACGATCGACAGGCCGCAGGTCAGCGCGCGCTGGCTGCGCGCGCTCGCGGTCTGCGACGGCGTCGACCTCGTCGCGACGCTGGCCG
>DATLNO010000046.1:0-18515 GCA_035536715.1 Solirubrobacteraceae bacterium | reverse complement strand
CGGCGCGGGATCGCCGGCGCGCGCGACGTGCGCGGCGAGCGGTGGTGATCGGCACGGGCAGCGGCGGAGCGGCTCATCGCGAGGACCTGCCTTCCGGCTCGACGCCGACCACGGTCGAGCAATGGCGCGCTGTCATCCTTGATCCTCCCTGAGCTTCGACGCGACGCGCAGACGGGCTGACCGCGCGCGTGGGTTGGCGGCGACCTCGCCGGGTGTGGGTGCGATCGCGCGACGGCTGACGAGTTCCGCTTCCGGCTCGCGCCCGCACGCGCAGATCGGTAGGTCCGGCGGGCAGATACAGCCCTGCGCCCTTGCGGCGAGGAAGCGCTTGACGCGCCGGTCCTCCAGCGAATGGAAGGAGATCGCCGCGAATCGACCGCCGGTGCGCAGTGATCCCCAAGCCAGCGGCAGCGCGGCATCGAGCTGGCCGAGCTCGTCGTTGACCGCGATGCGCAGCGCCTGGAACACGCGCTTGGCCGGATGTCCGGCGGCGAAGCGGGCGGGCGCGGGGATCGCGCGAGAGATGACGTCGACAAGCGCGATCGTCGACTCGATCGGCGCCTTCTGGCGCTCGCGGACGATCGCGCGGGCGATCGGCCGGGCGTATCGCTCCTCGCCGAGGTCGCGGAAGATCGTCTCGAGGTGGCGCTGCTCGTACTCGTCGACGATGGTGAAGGCCGATTGCTCGAGGCCGGGGTCCATCCGCATGTCCAGCGGCGCGTCGTAGGAGTAGGAGAAGCCACGCTGCCACGTGTCGATCTGCATCGAGGACATCCCGAGGTCCATGAGCACGATGTCCACGCGCACGTCCTCGTCGCGCAGCTGCGCGAGCCCGTCGACGAACGAGGCGCGGATGAACCGCGCGGTCGGCGAGAACTCGGGCGCCATCTCCACGAAGCGCTCAGCGGCGACCGGATCGCGGTCGATCGCGACCAGGGTGCCGGACGCGCCGATCCGCCCCGCGATCAGCCGGGAGTGGCCGCCCGCGCCGAAGGTGCAGTCCACGACGGTCTGACCAGGCCGCGGGTCAAGCAGCTCGATCGCCTCGCCGGCAAGAACCGGCACGTGGGGAATGGTCATGTCAAGCAGTGTGGCCAAGGGATGCGGTGATCTCGTCGACATCGGCGGAGAGCGCTTCGTTGTACGTCGTCCAGGTCGCGCGGTCCCAGATCTCCAGGGAGTCGCCGGCGCCGGTCACCACGACCTCCTTGCTGAGGCCCGCGTGGTCGAGCAGGAAGCTCGGGACCATGACCCGCCCGGCCGCGTCGAGCTCGGTGTCCAGCGAGTTGGCCGAGAAGAAGCGACGCAGCTTCTGGGCCTCCTTGGACAGCGGGTGCAGCCCCTGCAGCGCCGCCGCGGTGTATTCGTCGTAGGCGCCGGGAGTCCACAGCGAGACGCAGGCCTCGAGGCCCTTGGCGAGAAGGACACCGCCAGCGAGCTCGGTGCGAAAGCGAGCGGGAACGGTGAGGCGGTTCTTCGCATCGAGGGTGTAGTCGAAGGTTCCGCGGAAGGCCATTGCCAGAGGTGCGACAGAAGAGTCAGGAGCCGGACTGAAGGGGTGGGAGGAGCCCCTCCAGTCCGGCTCGCTGCCGCGACGCTATCCCACCTTCTCCCACTTAGCAACTCATTTTGCATACTTTCTCCCACCTAGCGATACAACAGTTGTCCACGTCATCCGGAACTGCGGTCTGAGCAGGGATTTTCGCTGTCCGGCGCGAGACACCTCGCGGGCCGCAGAACGCGAGCGTGAGATTGCAAGGCCGAAAAACGGTCGCGATCTTGCACTCCGGGGAGGATTCCGCCGGTCGATGTGCTGTGCCGTGGCCGACCGTGGGACGCGGGCGGCCTTGACCGGGCGATCGAGAGCGGCGTCGGACTGCTCTACGCGTCGATGCTCTGCACGAGCACCGCGCCGATGAGCAGCATGACAGCCGGCACGAGCACGAGCGCGACGACGAGCTGGATCTTCGGCGCCGCCCTGGCGGCCGCGTCCCGTAGCCCTCGCGCCTGCTCGGCGCGAGCCTCCGCGGCGAGCGCTTCGAGCGCGGGTGCCAGTGAGGCGCCATGTAGGTCGGCACGCGCGATCGCGGCGGCCAGGGTGGCCACACCGGAGGCTGGACAGCGTGCGACGAGCGAACTCAGAACGTCGCTGCGAGGGGCACCGAGCTGCATCCGCGCCGCGGCGCCGTCGAGCTCGGCGGCGAGGATGCCGCTCATTCGCCGTCCCACCTCACCCATCGCCCGTCCGGCGGGCAGTCCTGCGCCCACGGCCACGCGCAGCAGGTCCAGCACGTCGGCCAGCTCGCCGGCGATCCGGCGCCCGCGCGCGCGGGCCATGCGCGCCAGCACGAGTTCTGGCGCGAAGTAGCCGGCGACCGGCGCCGCGACGAGCGCAGCGATGCCGAGCCTGCCCGGTAGAAGACCGGCGAACGGCCAGACGAAGAGCCCCAGCCCGAGCGCTGCCGCGCCCTTCAGCGCGATGACATCGCCGACGGCGAGGCCCAGCGGCGTACCGGCCGCGGCGATGCGCGCCTCGAGCTCGCCGGGGGCGGCACGGACGCCTGCGCGGCGCGCGAATCTGGCCAGCAGGATCGTCATCCCGCCGACGTGCGAGAGCGCCCCCGCCGCCTCGCCGTGGCGCCCAGGCGCCTTGGAGCGCGCTCGTCGCGGGGCCCCGAGCCACTCCATGATCCCGGCCGCGACGCAGGTCCCGGCGGCCGCGGCCAGCAGCACCGTGATGCTCACCAGGGCTCGCCGATCCGCGCGATCCGCCGCACACAGACAAACGCGACCGCCTGCAGGATGAGGGCCAGCCCGACCATCGCAGCCGTCAGCGGCGATGCCGCGAGCGCGGGGACTGAGCCCGGCTGCACGAGCTCGCCGAGCGCCAGGCCGGCGGCGGGCAGGCCCGTCACGATCAGTGCGGTGAAGCGCGCCTGCGCCGTCGCCGAGCGTGCGTCGGCAAGCACGCGCCCGCGTTGCTCGAGCGCGGCCGCGAGGTCGCGCAGCAAGGCGGCGAGGTCGCCGCCCGCGTCGCGCTGCAGCAGGACGGCCGCGACGATGCTGTCAAGCGGGCCATGCGACTGCCCTGCGGCGTTGCGGCGCGCAAGCTGCGCCAGCACGTCCTCCGTGCGCTCACCGAGATCGAGCGCGCCCGAGGCGATGCGCAGCTCCTCGCCCGCCGGGCCGCTCACGCCGCCGTCGCGCGCCGCGGCGATCAGCGCGCCGCGGACGGAGCTCCCGCCGGCGAGCGCGTCGGCGAGCACGCGCGCGATCACGGGTGCACCCGCGGCCACGGCGGCCGCGCGCCGTCGGCGGCGCATACGCACCACCGCGCGCCCGACCCACGGCGCCGCGGCGCCCAGCGCGACTCCGGTCCAGAGCCCCGCCAACAGCCACCCGCCGCCGAGCAGCGACACGGCGCCGAGCACGGTGAGCCGGCGCTGCTCGGGGCTCGTCGGCTCGCGGCCGGAGCGCACCGCGTCGAAGGCCGGGGCCAGCCAGCCGCGGATCGAACGCACGAGGCGCTGCTCGTCGGCGACGGCGATCGCCTCCCAGGTCGCGAGGACGGCGCAGACGCCCGCCAGGGCCGCGAGCAGCACGGCCGCTGTCATGCGACGTGTGCCTTTGCCCGCGAGAGGCGGGCCGCCAGCTCGTCTCCGAGCGGCGCGCGCCAGGAAGGACGCCCGTCGTGCAGGGCATAGAGCTCGCGGGTGGCCGCGCCGCCGGCGACCCGCACGACCTCGCTGACGGCGACGACGCAGCGCGCGCCCGTGGGCATCCGCGCCAGATGGACGACGAGGTCGAGCGCCCCGGCGACCTGCTCACGGATCGCCTCGTGCGGCAGCCCGAGACCTGCCATCGATGCGAGTGTCTCCACGCGCCGCAGCGCCTCCTCCGGCGAGCCGGCGTGGACGGTCGAGAGCGAGCCGTCGTGGCCGCTGGACATCGCGCTGAGCATGTCCAGCGCCTCCGCGCCGCGGACCTCGCCGACGACGATCCGGTCCGGGCGCATGCGCAAGGCATTGCGCACGAGCATGCGGACGGTCACCTCACCGCGCCCTTCCAGCGAGGGCGGCCGCGCCTCGAGGCGCACGACGTGCGCATGCCGCAGGCGCAGCTCGGCGGCGTCCTCGACGGTGACGATCCGCTCGCCGTCGTCGATGAACTCGGTCAGCGCGTTGAGCGTCGTCGTCTTGCCGGAGCCCGTGCCGCCGCTGATGAGGATGTTGCAGCGCGCGCTGACCGCGCCGGCGAGCAGGTCGCGCAGCGGCGCCGCCCAGGTGCCGTTGGCGACGAGGTCGTCGGGGCCGAGGCCGCGCGGGCGAAAGCGGCGGATCGTCAGGACCGAGCCGTCGAGCGCCAGCGGCGCGACGACGACGTTCACGCGCGAGCCGTCAGGAAGCCTCGCATCGACCATCGGCTCGGACTCGTCGACCCGGCGCCCGAGCGGTGCAAGGATCCGCTCGATCGCGTGGCGCAGCGCGGCCTCGTCGTCGAAGCCGGCCGCGGTCGGCTCGATGCGACCGCCGCGCTCGACCCAGACCCGCCCCGGCCCGTTGACCATCACCTCGTCGACCGTCGGATCGGCCAGCAGCGGCTCCAGCGGACCCAGCCCGAACGAGCGCTGCGCCACGCGCGCCACGAGCTGGGCGCGCGCGTCGTCGTCCAGCAGGCCGGCCTCACGGTCGACGAGCGCCCGGATGCGCTCGTGCAGATCGCCGCCGGCGTGCTGCGCGGCCTCGCCGAGCAGGCGCTCGCGCAACGAGGTCGCCAGCTCGTCGAGCGCCGCGTCGCGGTCAGTGCAGTCCATGGTCTGTCTAGGCTGCGGGCAGGCGAACCTCGCCCCCTCCCGCGGCGCGATCAGGCGGCGGTCAGGTGACGCGGCTAACTCGGGCGCAGCCACAATGCCGTCAAATCGAAGGCCGGCTCGACGCCGGTGCAGATGCGGCACCCGAGGCGCGGGCCGACAGGGTGACGATTGATCGGCGCGCGTCGGTCGCAGCACCGCCTCGAACCCACTGGCACGTTCGCTCGGCCTGCGGGTTTCTTTCGAGGTCCATTCGTAGTACTACTAGAACGCCCTGACCCCCGTGAGAGGAGGACGATCATGGCGACGCCAAACGTGGGGCAGCTCCGCGAGCAGGTGCGGGGGCAGGTCGTCACCGCCGAGGACGGTGACTACGAGGAGGCCCGCCGGGTGTACAACGCGATGATTGACCGGCGTCCGCGAGTCATCGTCCGGTGCGCCGGAACCGACGATGTCGCGGCAGCGGTGAACTTCGCGCGGGAGAGCGGGCTTGACCTTGCGGTGCGTGGGGGCTCGCACAGCGTCCCGGGCTTCGGCACCGCCGACGAGGCAGTCGTGATCGACCTGTCTCGGATGCAAGCCGTCGATGTCGATGCGGGTACGAGCACGGCGCGGGCTCAGGGCGGAGCGACCTGGGGAGCCTTCAACGATGCGACCCATGCCCACGGCCTGGCGACCACGGGGGGCATCATCTCCACGACCGGCATCGGGGGGCTCACGCTCGGCGGCGGGATCGGGTACCTCAGCCGTGGCTTTGGGCTGTCCTGCGACAACCTGCTCTCGGCCGAGGTCGTTACCGCGGATGGCCGGACGCTGAGGGTCAGCGACCAGGAGAACGAGGACTTGTTCTGGGCCATTCGCGGCGGCGGGGGCAACTTCGGCGTTGCCACCTCGCTTGAGTACCAGTTGCATCCGGTCGGCGAGATCTACGGCGGCCCGATGCTCTACGAGCTGCACGACGCCGCCACCGTGCTGACGTTCTACCGCGAATTCATCCAGGACGCGCCGGAGGAGTTCGGCGGCTTCCCAGCCTGGCAGATCGCCCCGCCGTTGCCGTTCATCCCGGAGGACCGGCATGGCGACACGTTCCTCGTCTTCGTGGCCTGTTGGGCGGGTCCTGTCGAGGAGGGTGAGGCTGCCCTCCAACCCTTCCGTGAGGTGGCACCGGTCGTCGCGGAGGGACTCGGGGCGATGCCCTACCCAGCGCTCAACAGCGCGTTTGACGCCCTCGTACCCCCCGGCCTGCAGCACTACTGGAAGGCAAACTTCGTCAAGGAGCTGACGGACGAGGCCATCGCCGCGCATCTCGAGCACGGGCCGAAGGTGCCGGTCGTCAACTCGACGGTGCACATCTACCCGATCAACGGCGCGTGCCATCGCGTCGGCCTTGAGGAGACGGCGTTTGCGTACCGAGACGCGACCTTCGCCACGGTGATCGCGGGCATGTGGCCCGACCCCACGCAGAACGAGGCCAACATCGCGTGGGTGCGCGACTTCTACGACGCCACCGCCCCACATTCTGAGGAGGGCGGCTACGTCAACTTCATGGCAGACGACGACCAGGACAGGATCAAAGCGAACTACAGGCAGAACTACGACCGCCTGGTCGACGTCAAGCGAAAGTACGACCCGGACAACCTCTTCCACCTCAACCAGAACATCAAACCGTAGACTCACTCTCGTTCGTCAACCGGCGTCTTCTAGCGGGGCGCCGACCGACGTACCACTGACCGGTTTCGCGGCACTGGCCTTCGCAGACAGGCCGGCGGCGCGCGACTGCTCGGTTTGGTCTGGCTCCTCAGCACGCGAACGTGACGCAGGGGCAGCGGTAGCGGGAGTGCAGCAGGGTCCGCGGCTCTCGCGCGGCACTGGGCGTAATCACGGACGCACCGGAGTCGAGCGGATGACCTGAGCCGATTGCCTTACGGTTGACGCTTGGCCGATGGCTGAGCGCCTACGGAAGCTCCGGCATCATCCGCAGCCCTGCGCGCCCACGACCGTGATCGCCGGTCGCACGTGGCAGCAGCCGTAGCTCGCGCGCGAAGTCCTGCACGGCGGCAAGGTAGACCGCCTGCCGCACGCTCACGCGCAACGACGCCGCGACGCGCGGGCCCGCCGCGACGCCGCCCTTGCCGACCGATGCATCGTCGGCGCCCAGCGCCGTCGCCGCGATGACCTCGATGTCCTCGAGCGCAAGCAGCGCCTCTCCTGGACGGTCGCCGCGCGGCTCGGGCGTGACGAGCAGATCGACGCGGCTGCCGGCGACGACGAGCTGCGGCGCCGCGAGCGCGACGACCTGCGCGACCCGCTCACCGCGAGCCACGGGTGGGCCGACGGGCTCGACATCGCTGCTGCCCACCATCTCCACAGCGAGGTCGGCGCCTGCCGGGATCGGCACCCGCGCACGCTGGCCGACGAACCGCCGCGGGTCGCCGACCGCGGCGCGCGGCGCGAAACGCGCAGGAACGCGGCGAACCGCGAGCGCTCGCGCGGGGACCCGCTGACCTGCGCGGATCGGCTCGTGCGCGACGACGACGTCGACGAGCCCGCCGATGCGTCGCTCCAGCGCCGCCTCGCGCCCAGCGACGTTGAATGCCGCCAGGCCGCCGAGCACCAGCGCCAGACCGCCGAGGAGAAGCGCGCGCCGCCGACGACTCATCGCGAGAATCTCCGTTGCGGCTCGACGCCAGGTCTCGTCGCGCGATGACGCGCCGTCATTGTCGCGGGCGCCGCACGAGCGGTAACTCCAACCCGAGCCGCGCCCCGCGCGGCGCCGGAGCCGCGACGAGCCTGCCGCGATGGCGCCCGGCGATCTGCTCTGCGATCGCGAGGCCGCGCCCGCGCCGTCCGCGGCCCGCACGGGCGCGGCGCGTCAGCTCCTCCAACGGACGCGGCAGGCCGGGCCCTTCGTCGATCACCTCGACGCGCACCCGCTGGGCGCCGACGAAGCGCGCGGTCAGCTCGATCTGTCCCGGGCCGTGCTCGAGCGCGTTGGCGATGAGGTTGGAGATCGCCTGCGCGAGGCGCAGGCGATCTCCCATGACGGTCGCTCCCGGTAGCACGCAGCCGAGCAGCACGACGCTGTCAAACGCGCACGCGACCGCCTCCCAGCTGTGGAACTGCTCCTCCATGAGCTCGCCGACATCGACGGGCTCCGCGCGATCGAGGACTCGCTTCCCGCTGCGCGCCGCGGCGAAGTCGTCGAGCGCGAGGCCCGCGCGACGCAGCTCGTGGTCGAGCCTCGCCAGGGACTCAGGCGGCGCCTCGCGCCGGCGCTCCATCGTGGCGAGGGCGAGCCGCACGGCGGTCAGCGGCCCGCGCAGCTCGTGGCAGGCGCGCGCGACGAGCTCACGCCGGCGGCGCAGCTCAAACGCCGCGAGGACGGCCAGCGCGAAGCACGCGAGCGCAAGCGCCCAGGGGAGGATGCTCGTGGGCATGTGCGTGTACTAGGCACCGGGCGCAAGAAGTTCGCCCCACCCGTCGAGGCGGTTCAGGCGACAAGCTGGGCGCCGAGCGCGTCTGTTTTCGACGACGGCCCGTCGACCAACCGGTAGCCGACCCCCCAGACGTTGACGACGTAGCGGTCGCCATGGACACCGAGCTTGTGGCGCAGCCGGCAGGCATGCGAGTCCAACGTCCGCGTCGAGCCGCGTGAGCGGTACCCCCAGATCGTGCGCAGGAGCTCCTCCTTCGTGAACACCCGACGTGGTTCGGAGACCAGCGTGCGCAGCAGCGCGAACTCCTTCTGCGACAGGGCGATGCGCTCGCCGTGCAGGCGCACCTCGCGCGACGGCGGGTCAACCTCGAGCGGCCCGGCGCGCAGGCGTGCGTGCGACGGACGGTGGTCCGCGCGCCGCAGCAGCGCTGCCACGCGCCCGCGCAGCTCCGGATACGAGAAGGGCTTGCACACATAGTCGTCGGCCCCGCGATCGAATCCGCGGACGCGATCGAGCTCGCTGGCGCGGCCGCTGATGACCATCAGCGGCATGTCGGGGTTCATCCGGCTCGCGACGCCGTCAGCGCTGCGGACCCGGCGCAGCAGCTCAAAGCCGCTGGCATCGGGCAGGCCGACGTCGACGAGCGCGAGGTCGGGGAACTTGCGCTCGATCAGGCTCAGCCCGATCGATGCGCAGTCGGCGACGAGCAGGTCGTAGCCGTCGGCGGAGAGGTTGTCGGCGAGGAACGTGCGGGTGGCGTCGTCGTCCTCGACGATGAGGATCGTGGCGAGATCGTCGTTGGTCATACCCCTATGAGGCGCCCAGCGGCTGAGATTCGCCCCTCAGGTGTGTGCAGATTGGGTGGACGGGGTGCAACATCACGGGCACTTGAACGCGGGAGAAGGAGTCCTGCCTAGGATGCCGACGCGTCATGGACGAGACCCAACGACGCGGCAACTACGACTCGGGGGAGGACTTCGTTCTCGAGTACGGTGAGCTGCGCTTCACCTTCAACGAGCGCGACTTCAGCGAGCGCTGCGAGCAGGCTGCTCTGAAGCTTTGCTTCGTCCATGGCCGCCTCGGCGAGAACGAGCTCGACGACCTTGTCAACCTCGCCGTCAACGGCGAGATTCAGGCGCCGGCATCGGCCCTTGGCGAGCACGTCAACGACTGCTGGCCCGAGCTGTGCGGCCGGTCGGAGCGCTCGCTCGTGCACTGGCTGCGGCGCCTCGTGTTCCGTTCGGCATGGCTTGACCAGCGCGTCAAGGAAGGCGAGCTGGACATCTCCTTCTGCACCGAGACGCAGACCTTCGGTTACGTCCAGCCAGATCGCGACGGCGAAGCGATCGAGCTGTCACCCGAGCCCTCCTGGGACCGGGTCGCGTACATGCCGCGACGAGCCTGAACGCGGCGCGTCTTCAGCAGGCCGTCCGGCGCCTGCGCAAGCATCTTCTGCCCGATGCGCACGCGTGCTGTTCAGCCCGGCGACATCGTCCTCGTCACCAAGCGCGGGCGGATCTTCCATGCCCACGTCCGCGGCCTCGCCGCGGGCGGCGGTTTCGAGGTCGCGCCGATCGAGCGCGGGATCAGCTACCGCCACGTCAGCGCCGGCGAGATCACCGACCACTGGGCCCGCAGCGGGGCGCGCCGCGAGGGCCGTCCACCGTCGGGCCAGATGGGCTTCGACGGGCTCGAGGGCTAGCTGCGAGGGATCAATTCCCCGTTCGTGCAGAAGCTCATCCAGCTAGACCGGCCCGGCCGCGCGCCGCCGGGAAAACTCAGCTGCCGATTGCGACCGACCGCGCCTCGGCGATCGCCTCGGCGCCCTTCTCCCCCACGAGCAGATCGGCGCGGATCGTCGCGCTTGCGCCGAGGTCGAGCGCCGGGATGCGGCCGGCCGCGGTCAGCGTCGCGTCGAGCGCGATGACCGTCGTCTCGCCGCCGGCGGGCTCGCTCGCTGTGGCCACGATCGTCAGCGATCCGCCGTCGGCGATGTTGCGCGCGGCGGCCAGCGTGCGGCGGGCCAGCGGAGCCGGCAGGTGCTCGAGCGTGTCGATCAGCACGACGGCGTGACCACCGCGTGCGGCGACCCGGCGCCCGGTCTCGATCGCGCGCTCGATCGCCTGGCCGTGTGCGTCGGGCGTGGCGCCGAGGCCAAGCTCGACGGATGGCTGCAGGGGACCGGCCTTCCAGTCGCCGAACTCCTCCGGGCGAACGCCGGCGAGCACGAGGCTGCACTCGAGGTCCTCCTGACGCGCGAGCGCGCCCGCAAGGCGCCGCAGCGCCTCCGTCTTGCCGGCGCGCGCTGCGCCGACGATGACCACGCGTGAGCCACGGCCGAACGGCGTGAGCCACTCGATCGCCTTCAGCGTCGCGTCCTCGTCGTCCAGCGCGATCCGCTCGGTCGCCCAGGTGCAGACCAAGTCGTCGTACTTCGTGCCCTCGGCGACCTCGTCGGCCGCGCGGCCATTGATCGTGTCGACGCGGATCAGCGACGGGTAACGCTCAGACCGGCGCGGCGGGCGCACCGGGCCGGCGACCTCGTCACCGGAGACGAGCTCGCAGCGGCGGACCTGGGCAGCGGAGACGTAGACGTCGTCGTCGGACGGCTCGGGCGGCGAGACGCGCACGAACCCGGAGCCGTTGGGCAGCAGCTCGACGGTGCCGGTGACGAGACGGTCCTCGGCCGGCGCGCTGTCGCGATCGCCGGCGCGGTCGCGGTCGCGACCGCGACCTCCGCGATCGCCGCGCTCACGGCCGCCGCGTGGCGCCGCCGGCGCTGCGGGTGCGGCGTCGGTGTCGGCGTCGTCCTCGCCGACCTCGATGTCGCCCGGGTCGCGGTCGCGGGCACGGCTGCGACCGCGGCCACCGCGGCGCGAGCGGCGAGCCGGCCGCTCGTCGACCTCAGCCTCGGCGCCGGCCTCGGCAGGCGACTCGGCGTCCGCCACCAGGTCCACGATGGCATCGACGTCGGCGGGCTCGTCGCCGTTGGCGCCCTGACGCTCGATGATCGCGGCGATCAGATCCGCCTTGCGCAGGCGGCGGTAGCCGTCCATGGCGAGCTCGGACGCGATCTCGTGCAGGTCGGCGAGCGGGCTGGACTCCAATGCGGAGTGAGAGATGACGGACATGTTGTCCTCCTGTGATCGTCGGTTGGCGTCCGGCGCGCGTTGGACAGCGGCCGGCGACTCGTGTGGCAAGACGTTAGCGCGCGTGGCGGATCGCGTCATCGAGCGCGAGCTGCGCGTCGACCGCCGCATCGCCCCGCAGCGCCGCACGCACGGCGAGGAAATCGGCCGCAGCCGCAACATCGTGGACGCGAAGGATGTGCGCGCCCGCCTGCACCCCGTGACCGATCGCGGCCAGCGTTCCGGCGAGCCGTCCGGCGGGCGCGCGGCCCGTCAGCGCGCCGACGAAGTCCTTGCGCGAGACCGCCAGCAGCAGCGGCCGCCCGAGGTCGTGCAGCTCCGCCAGGCGGCTTAAGAGCGCGATCGTCTGCGCCGGCGTCTTGGCGAAGTCCGGGCCGGGGTCGAGGATCAGCTGCTCGTCGGCCACGCCCTCGTCGGCGGCGACGCGCATCCGCTCGGCGAGGAAGCCCAGCACGTCGCCCATGACGTCGTCGTAGAGATCCGGGTCCTGCAGGCGCTGCTTCGGGGCAGCGCGCGTGTGCATGAGTACGAGCGCCGCACCCGTGCGCGCGCAGACGCCCGCGAGGGCGGGATCGCGCAGCCCGCTCACGTCGTTGACGATCACGGCGCCGACGTCGATCGCGGCCTGCGCGACGGCCGGCTTGTACGTGTCGACGGAGACGATCGCTCCGAGCTCACCCGCGATCCGCTGCACGAGCGGCACGACGCGCTCGATCTCCTCCGCGACGGCGACCGGCGGGCGCAGGGTGATGCCCGACTCGCCGCCGACGTCGATGATGTCTGCGCCGTCCGCGAGCAGGTCCGCCGCGCGGGCAACCTGGGCATCCAGGCCCGAATACGCGCCGGCGTCCGAGAAGGAGTCCGGCGACGCGTTCACGATCCCCATCAGCCAGGGCCGCTCGCCCAGTTCCAGCGTGCGGCCCGCAGCGGCGACCGTGTACCGCGGTACAGGCGATTGACCGCCTGCCGGAGGCATCAGCCGCCGGCGATCCTCACCGTGCGTGTGACCACGCGCTCGTTTCCGGCGCGATCGCGGCCGGTGACCGTCAGCGCGAACGTGCCGCTGCCGCTATAGCGGTGACGGGTGCGCAGCCGTCCCGCCGTGGATCGCACGCCCTGCGAGCCGTCGCCCCACGACACCACGACGGAGGCAAGGCCCGACTTGTGGTGGCCGGGCTGGTCGGGGTCGCGCGCGCGGATCCCCAGCGTCACGACGCGGCGCGAGCGCTTGTAGCCGACGCGCACGAGCGGAAGGAGGTCGTCGATCCGCAGGCCGCGGGTTCGCATGCGCTTGGTCTGCCCGCGCAGGTCGACGGCCTGCACCTGCCACTTGTGGGTCGGCCCGATGATCGGCGCCGTCGGCGTGAAGAACGTCTGCGTCGTCTCGCCCACGACGGTGCCGTCAACGCTGACGACGTACTTCACAGCGCCCCAGAGGCTGAACGACGGCTGCCAGCTCAGGCGTGGCAGCGGGTTCTGACAGCAGCGCTGCGAGGTGTAGCCGGCGAAGAAGCCCGGCGGGCGGTCGTTGTAGCCGGCCACGATCCTGCGGTCGTCTGCCCCGCCCTGCACCCACGCCACGACGACGCCGCTGCCACGATCGGACGCGACGTCGAAGCCGAGCGCCGGCACGACCGGGCCGAGCTCAGGCCGCGAGAGCACCTCGTCCTTGGCGCCTGCCTTGCCGTCCTCGATCGTGCGCACGCGGACGGCCGGCGCCTCGCCGGGGCCGCCGAGGACCGCTGCCAGCACGCCGTCGTTGTTCTCGGCCATCGCGGACATGACCGCTGGTGCCGCGGCGCTCGGCGCGAAGATGCGCGCACCGGGCCCGAAGGCGTCGCGCTCGAGCATCGACCACATCGGCTGCCCGCTCGTCGCGCCGGTCGTCATCGCGGCGCCGACGCCCCGGCCGTTGATGTCGATCCGCGGGCGCCCGACGGGCTCGCCGGTGTTCTCGTCGACGGCGACCGCCGGTTCGAAGCTCGTCCCGCGCTGGCGGCGCGCGAGGATCCGCGTGCCGCCGTCGGCGAAGCTTTGGCGAAATACGACCCAGGCATAGCTCGAATCGTCCTCCGCGTCGATGTCGGGCAAGTCGGAGAGCACCGGGACGCGCCCCTCGAAGTCCGCCGGCGTGAGATCCTGCGGGGCGGTCGAGAGCCCGCCGCCGAACATCTTGCGCGCGTAGACGCGGCCGCCTTCACCCCAGGTGACAACGCCGATCCCGTCCGCCGAGATCGCGACCCGCGAGCGCCCGTTGCCGACGCCGGCGGCCCGTGCCGGGTCGACGTCCGCCGGCTGCGCGATCACGGTCCACGCGTGCGTCCGGCGGTCCAGGCGCGCGACGCGCACGTCGCCGGCTGCGGTGAAGGTCGCGTAGCCGGTGCCGTTGATCGACAGGTCGACGGCAGGGTCTGCGCCGCTGCCCAGTGGCACCGGAGCCGACCACGCGCCTGCCACGCGAACGACGCCGTGCACCACGCCGCCGCTGACGAACACGACGACGAGCCGACCCGCATCGGAGGCCCCTACGACCGGCTGCGAGCCCTCGGCCGCCAGCGCGCCGTCGATCCGCTCGCCGGGCTTGAACACGCCCTCCTCAAAGCGCGCGACGAAGATGTGAGCGACACCCTCCACGCTCTTGACGTACGCGAGGGCGCCGGTGCCGTCACGCGCGAGGTCGAGATCGCCGAGCGAGCGGATGTCGGCGCTGGGACCGTCGATCGCGTCGCCGGGGAAGAACGCGGCCTGAGCCGGGGCGGCGACGATCGCGGCGTGCGCGGCGAGCAGTGCTGTGAGAAGAAGAAGTCGGCGCATCGAGGCCTTTCAACCGGCGGGCACGCGCAAAGTTACGGGCTGCCGACGACGCCTTCAGCGCGCGCCTCCGCGCCCCAGGCCTCGAGCTCGGCCTGTCGCTGCTCCTCGTCCCACCCCAACTCGACCTGCAGCGCGGCGGCGACACGCTCGGCGACGGGTCCGTTCCAGGCCAGATCGTGGCCCGCGAGCAGGCCCAGGCGCGTGCGCCGCAGCAGCACGTCACCGATCGAGGCGGCCTGCTCGCGGCGGACCGCGAACGGGACCTCCGCGAGCAGGTCGGGCAGGCCCTCGACGATCGGCTGGGCAAGCTCCCCGCGCTCGCGCGCGACCGCGAGCACGTCGTGAGCGGCGTGACCGTACCGTCCGGCGAGCGCTACCAGCGACGCCTCCGCAACGCCTTCGACCTGCGGCAACTCGGACACCGCGACCGGAGCCCCCAGCGGGATCTCGTGCGTGCGACAGTGCGCGTCGCGGGCCTCACGCTCGACAAGCCGGTCGACGGTCATCTTCGCCATCCGGCGCCAGGTCGTCAGCTTGCCGCCCGTGATCGTGACCATCCCGCTCGAGGTCTCGTAGAGCTCGGCCTTGCGCGAGATGTCGACGGACTTCTTCGGGTCGCCCGTCGAGATCAGCGGCCTCACCCCCGCGTAGGCGCCCGTCAGGTCGCCGGCGACGAGCGACGTTCCGAAGTAGTCGTTCGCGGCTGCGAGGAGGTAGGCGATGTCCTCCTCGGCGGGCGCGACGTGGTGGTCGTTCAGCTCGCCGGAGAAGTCGTTGTCGGTGGTGCCGAGCAGCGTTCGCCCGAGCCACGGCAGCGCGAAGATGGAGCGCCCGCCGCCGGCGGGGACGATCGCGCCGCCGCCGACGAGCGGCAGATCCTCGTGACGCAGCGTGATGTGCGTCCCGCGGCTTGGTGAGATGCGCGGCACCTCCGCCTCGTCGTGCAGCTCGTCGGGCCGCAGGCGGTCGGCCCAGACGCCGGTCGCGTTGACGACGTTCGAGGCCCGGATCACGAATTCGGCGCCGCCGGCGGCGTCGCGCACCTTCACGCCGGCGGCGCGACCGGTGTCATCGCGGACGAGTTCCTCGACGCTCAGGCGGTTGGCCATGACCGCGCCGAAGCGCTCGGCCTCCCCCAACACGGTGAGGACGAGCCGCACGTCATCGGTCTGGCAGTCATAGAAGAGGTAACCGGATGTCGGAGCCCGCTCGGCGAGCGCCGGAATCAGTGCGAGCACCTCCTCGCCGGAGATCACGCGGTGGCGCTCTGGGCTCCACTCGGAGAAGTCGGCGGAGAGGTCGCCGGCCGGGCGGCCGCGGCGCGCACGGGGGTAGCGCGAGCGCCCGCGCAGGCGCTCGACGGCCATGACGTCGTAGAGGTTCAGGCCGACGCCAATCATGCGATCTGGGCGTGCGCCGTCGAATGCCGCGACGACGAGCGGCAGCGGATGGACCAGGTGGGGTGCCAGCGCGACCATCAACTGGCGCTCGAGCAGCGCCTCGCGGACGAGGCCCAGATCGAAGTTCTGCAGGTAGCGCAGGCCGCCGTGGACGAGCTTGGACGAGCGGCTGGACGTTCCCGCCGCGAAGTCGGCGCGCTCGACGAGCGCGACGCTGTAGCCGCGGGTGGCGGCATCGAGCGCGACGCCGGCACCGGTGATCCCGCCGCCGATCACGACGACGTCGAACTCCTCCTCCGCAAGCGCACTCAGGGCTGTCGCACGGTCGATCATCGATTTTCAGTCTTGCAGGGGTTCAAGTAAGCGCGCCCGCGTGCCGAATCAAACGTATGCTCGCTACTCGCTCGCGCCGCGCCGCGGCCCTTCTCTCCATCGGAGCGCTTGGCGTCGGTACAGCCGTCGCCGCAACGCCCGCACAGGCCCAACTGCTCGGCGGCCCGCTGCCAAACATCGGGTCCATCGTGACCGGCACCGGCCAGACATTGGGCGGCACGGTCGACAGCATTCTGCCTGGAACCGGCGGGATCGTCACGGGCGTCACGGGCACGGTCGGGGGCGTCGTCACCGGCGTGCAGAACACCGTCACGGGCACGCTCGACCAGACCCTCGGCGGCGTCCTCGGCGGTGGCGACGGGCTGCTTCCCGCCGGCGTCCTCGACACGCTGCTCGGCACGCTGCTGGGGAACAGCACGGCCGCACCCGGGACCCCCGGCACCGGCAACTCCGGCGGCGTGATCGTCCTCAGCGGTGGTTCGACGGGCCCCGGCGGCATCGTCCTCGACGCGAGCGCCCCGCGCCCGACGGTCAAGGTCCTCTCCAAGCTCAAGCAGATCGGCTCCAGCGGCAAGATGAAGCTCGAGATCCGCACGAACGAGCCCGGCATCGTCGCCGTCGCCGGCAACGTCCGTCCGGGCGCAGCGGTGAGGGCGAAGAAGGGCGCGAAGGTCGTCAAGCACTCGCGCAAGATCATCAAGGTCCCGCAGATCACACTCGGGTACCGCAAGGCCGGCAAGCTCGTCGTCACCGTCCGCCTGTCGCGCGCTGCCCAGCGCGCCCTCGGCCGGTCCAAGAGCGCCAAGATGTCGGTCGGGACGCTCGCCGTCGACGTCTTCAAGAACCAGGACTCCGACAACACGAGGATCAACATCAAGCGCTAGTCCCGCTTTGTGAGCACGGCGACGGCCCGAGGCACGCGCGCAGCCGAATAGGCGTTGCGTGTGCCAAGCGGGCCGTTCGTCGTTGTGCGGACCGCCACGCGAGGGTGTTCTTGAACGGATGTTCGAGCGCCGCGTCAGGACTGCATGAGAGCAGGTCCGGCGCTGGGCGCAGCCGCGCCGCGGCCGTCGGCCTAAAGCTGGCCGAGCTCTGACGTGATCTCCGCGACGCTGGCCTTCGCGTCGCCGAAGAGCATCTGTGTCTTGTCGTCGTAGAAGAGCGGGTTCTCGATCCCGGCGAAGCCCGACGCCATCGAGCGCTTGAGCACGATGACCTGCTTGGACTCGTCGACGTTGAGGATCGGCATGCCGTAGATCGGCGAGTCGGCCTTCATCCGCGCGTCGGGGTTCGTGACGTCGGTGGCGCCGATGACCAGCGACACGTCGGTGCGGCCGAACTCGGGGTTGATGTCGTCCATCTCGCGCAGTTGCTCGTAGGGCACGTCGGCCTCGGCGAGCAGGACGTTCATGTGCCCCGGCATCCGCCCCGCGACCGGGTGGATCGCGTACTTGACCTCGATGCCCTTCTTCTCCAGCGCCTTGGCCATCTCGCGCACGGTGTGCTGGGCCTGCGCCACCGCCATCCCGTAGCCCGGCACGACCACGACCTGGCGCGCGTAGGCGAGCAGGATCGCGACGTCGGCGGCGCTCGTGGAGCGCACCGTGCCGCCGGTCTCGCTGTCGCCGCCCTCGATTGCCGGCGCCTCGCCGCCGAAGCCGCCGAGCAGCACGGAGCCGATCGAGCGGTTCATCGCCTTGGCCATCTGGTCGGTGAGGATCGTGCCCGAGGCGCCGACGATCATGCCGGCGACGATCAGCGCGTAGTTGTTCAGCGCGATGCCGGCGGCCGCCGCACTCAGGCCCGTGAACGCGTTCAGCGTCGAGATGACGACCGGCATGTCGGCGCCGCCGATCGGCAGCACCGCGAGGTTGCCGAGCACGGCCGACGCGACGAGGAGGAGGACGAAGATGCCCTCGCTCTTCGAGCCCAGCAGGATCGCGACCCCGGCGCCGATCGCCGTCGCCAGCAGGGCGATGTTCACGAACAGGCCACCCGGGATCTTCACGGGGCTGCCGCCGATCAGGCCCTGGAGTTTGGCGAAGGCGATGTTCGAGCCCCAGAAGGAGATCGAGCCGATGATCGCGGCGAACACGAGCGGGATGCCGACGTCGAGCTCGGCGCCGAGGTCGCCGCCCAGCTCGCGGAACTCGGCCCACGCGATGAGCGCGACCGCGCCGCCGCCGACCCCGTTGAACAGCGCCACCATCTGCGGCATCGCGGTCATCTTCACGTTGCGCGCCGCGGGGATGCCGATGACCGTGCCGATCGCCAGGCCGACCGCGATGAGCAGGAAGTCCGCGCCGTCGAGGTCGGGGTTCAGCAGCGTCGCGACGACGGCGACGAGCATGCCGACGGCGGCGATCTTGTTGCCTTGGACGGCCGTCGTCGGGCTCGTGAGCTTCGCCAGGCCCGTGATGAACATCCCGAACGCGACGATGTACGCCGCGGTGATGAAGTCGACGTCCTGGAAGAACGCGGTCCCGGCGGCGGTCACTGCTCTGCGTCCTCCGACGGCGCCGCCGCCGGCTCGGGCTTCTTCTTGAACATGCTCAGCATGCGGTCGGTGACG
>DATLNO010000045.1:0-17528 GCA_035536715.1 Solirubrobacteraceae bacterium | reverse complement strand
CAGGTCGACGATCGGCTGGTAGTGCAGGCGCAGCTCGCCGTCGGTCAGGGCACGGCGTAGCCCCTGCTCGATCTCGGCGGCGTGGACGAGGCGTCGGCGCATGCCCTGCGTCGCGAGCTCGGCGCGCCCGCCGCCGCGCTCCCGCGCGCGAACCGCCGCCGCCGATGCGGTGCGCAGCAGCTCACCGGCGTTGCCGAGCCCGCGATCGGTCATCACGACGCCGATGCTCGCCGTCGTCGTCAGTTCCCGCCCACCCGCGAGCATCGGCTCGCGCAGCGCGATCCCGATCCTGTTGGCGAGGTCGAGCAGCTCGCTGTGGGCCTCGACATCAGGCACGAGCACCCCGAAGTCGTCGCCCGCCAGGCGGCCGGCCGTGGCTCCCGCCGGCAGGGCGCCGCGCAAGCGCGCACCGGCCCCGACGAGGACCTCGTCACCGGTGCGGTGACCGAAGCCGTCGTTGAGCTTGGAGAAGCCGTCGAGGTCGACGAACAGCAGTCCCGCCTCGGCCTCACCGCGGCGCGAGCGCTCGAGCGCCTGCTCGAGGCGGTTCTCGAACAGCGGCCGGTTCGCGAGTCCCGTCAGCGGGTCGTGCAGCCCCAGCCGCGTGATCTCCTGGTCGGCACGCCAACGCGCCACGGCCGTCCCGACGACGTTGGCGATCGCCTGCGCAAAGCCGATGTCGGCGGAGCCGAGCGCGTCGGCGTCGGCGGCGGCGATCGCGAGCAGGCCGTTGACGCTGCCACGGTCGCCCTGCAGCGTCACGCAGAGAACGGCGCGCATGCCCTGGACGAACAGCATGCCTGTATCGGCGAGGTCGGCGAGCTCGGCGCCGCGCAGCAGCAGCGAGCCGTTGGCTGCGACGGTGCGGTGCAGCAGCTGTGCCTGCGCCTCGCCGGCGGGCTCGCCATGGCCGGCGAGCGAGCCCAGGCCGATCGCCGCCTCGCGGCGCATGCCGCCGTCGGGAGTGACCGCAAGCGCAACGCCGCGCTCGACTGCGAGGCCCTCGACGATCGTCGCCAGCGCGTGGGCGACGAGCTCGGGCGGGCCGAGCCCACCCAGCGCGGTCTGTCCGAGCGCGACGACAAGCGCCTGGCGCGCGATCCGCTCGTGACGCTCGCGCTCGGCGCGTTTGCTGTCGGTCAGGTCGCGTATGAAGCCGGTGTAGATCGCGCTCGCACCGCTGCCCGCCAGGCGCGTGATCGCGAGCTCGACGGGCAGCGTCGAGCCGCCGGCACGCTGGGCCTCGAGCTCGATGCGCTGCTCGAACATGCGCTCGGCACCGCCGTCGAGCAGACGCTGCAACCCGCGCCGGTGCGCCTCGCGCTGGCCCGGCGGAATGATCAGATCGGCCATGTCTGCGCCGATGACGTCATCGCGCAGACGGCCGAACATGCGCTCCGCGGCCGGGTTGAACTCGACTACGAGGCCATAGGCATCGATCGAGATGATCGCGTCAAGCGCCGCTCGCAGGACGGTGTCGTCAACGCGAGCAGCGGGGAGTGTGAGGTTCGAGGCCACTTGTGTTTTTCGTCGGCTCAATGTGCTGCGGGCTTGAGTTCCAGCGTTGCCCACGGGCAATCCCTGGGACGATCGTCCAATGAAGCCCGGCCCACCCCCGCTCGCCGACGCCGCCGACCCGCTTGGGAAGCTGCAGCGCGGCCTCGGCGCGGGCTACCTCTGGATGCTGGACGCCGACCGTACGGTGGCCCACGCGCTGCTCATGCACTGCGTGTTCAACGACCCGCGCTGGGACCGCCAGCTCGACGACCGTGACGATTTTCACGCGACGCTCGCGCTTGACGTGCAGCTCGACGCGGGCGCTCTCGAGTTGTGGTTGCGCGACAGCGACGAGGACGACGCCGACACGACCAACGACGTACTCGGCATGCTCGGCCGGATGGCCATCCGCGGCCACGAGGATGCGCGCCGCGTGTTGCGCGAGTACGTCGCATACGGGCGCTTCTGGCCGCGCGCGATCGACCGGCTGATCGGCGACGACGACGTGCTGCATGCCGGCACGCCGTGGCCGGAGGTCGTGAGCGGATTGGATGCCGTGCTCGTCGAGCGCTTCGCCACGCACGATGCGCTCGCGGAGGCGGTGGCCGGCCTCGATCCGCGCGAGCGCCCGTGGACGATGTGGTCGGTGGAGAACCGCCGCATCGCACGCGCCTTCGCGCTCGAGCAGCGCGGCGGCGGCGCGACCGCTGGTCCTGCCGGCGGCGCGTCCAAGCGCCGCGTCGCGCGCGGCGAGCGGCCGGAGCGACGCCGGCGCCCGCGCGAGATGAGCACGACCGAGCTCCTGCAGATCGTCGAGGACTCGCGCTGGACGCAGATCGCCGACGAGCTCGCGGCGCGGACCGCTCCCGCCGACGTCGAGCAGCTCGTCGCGGCCGCCAGCGATCCGGCCGTGCCGATGTGCCGCGCGGCGATCCTCGCGCTCGGGCGCCAGGGCCGGCGGGAGGTGCTGGAGATCGCCGAGCAGGCCACGAGCCACTCTCAGCGCGGCAAGCTGCAGGGCGCGGTGGCCCTCGCGCTGGAGGCGATGCCGATCTCCCAGACGCGCGCCCTCGCGCACGACTGGCTGACCTCGGGCGACTGGGCGCGCCGGCGCAAGGCGGCCGGAATGCTCGCGACCTGGGCCGAGGACGAGGACCTGCAGCCCGCCCGCCGTGCGCTGTCCGACGAGCTCGACCTCGGCCTCGACGGCGACGTCTACGTCATCGGCTCGCTGTCGGAGGCGCTCGGCCGCTGCGGCGTGCATGGCCCGTTCGAGGAGCTGCATCGCGCCTACGAGCAGATGCCCTACTCCTACGGCCGGCGCTACATCGTCAGCGCACTGGCGGCGTCGGACCCGACGTTCAGCGGCGACGTTGCGGTCGAGGCGCTGTGGGACTGCGAGGCCGAGACGCGCCGCCTTGCCGCGATGCACGTCGACGGCCGTGTGCGGCTGGCGGCCCAGCGCCTCGAGGAGCTTGAGCGCGACGCGGCCCAAGCGGCGTCGGTGCGCGCGGCGGCGACGGAGCGGCGCGGCTGACAACGCTCATCCGTCGCGCTTGACCTGGTCACGCGCGCGGGGAAGGTGTCATTGCACCGACTAAGCTGAGGCGCGTGACCACCTTCGCAGAACTTGGCCTTTCCCCCAGTACCCTCGAAGCGCTCGAGGACGTCGGCTACGAGAAGCCGAGCCCCATTCAGGAGCAGGCGATCCCGCCGATGCTTCAAGGCCGCGACGTCATCGGGCAGGCCCAGACGGGCTCCGGCAAGACCGCCGCCTTCGGACTACCGATCATCGAGTACATCGATCCGACCGAGCCCGAGGTGCAGGCGCTGGTCCTCACCCCTACGCGCGAGCTGTGCATCCAGGTGACGCAGGCGCTCCGCGCCTACGCGCAGCGCAAGGGCGCCGACGTCGTCGCCGTCTTCGGCGGCGCGCCGATCCGCACGCAGCAGGCGCAGCTCAAGGCGGGCGGGCACATCGTCGTCGGCACCGTCGGACGTGTGCTCGACCTCATCAGCCGCCATTCGCTCGTGCTGGACTCCTGCCGCTTCGTCGTGCTCGACGAGGCCGACGAGATGCTCGACCTCGGCTTCCTCGAGGACGTCGAGAAGATCCTGCGCCTGACGCCCAACAGCCGCCAGACGGCGCTGTTCAGCGCGACGATGCCGCCGCCGATCCGCAAGCTCGCCGACAACTACCTCTACGACCCCGAGCACGTGAAGGTCCAGTCCGCGACCATGACCGTCGACTCGGTCGAGCAGTTCCAGGTGACCGTCAAGACCGCGGACAAGGCCGACAAGCTCGTCGAGGTGCTCGAGGCCGAGAAGCCCGACCAGGCGATCGTCTTCGCGCGCACGAAGATCCGTACCGACCAGCTCTACAAGAAGATGAAGGACCGCGGCTTCAACGTGAAGGCGCTGCACGGCGACATGTCCCAGGGCTCGCGCGACGGCGTCATGCTCGGCTTCAAGGGCGGACGCGTGCCGATCCTCGTCGCGACCGACGTCGCCGCCCGCGGGCTGGACATCTCGACCGTCACGCACGTCGTGAACTTCGACGTGCCGCGCTCACCCGATGTCTACGTGCACCGCATCGGCCGCACCGGGCGCGTCGGCCGCTCGGGCCGCGCGATCACGTTTGTCGAGCCCAGGCAGGAGAAGGAGCTCGAGGCGATCGAGCGCCACACCGGCGTCAAGGTCTCGCCGTGGGAGCCGGGCGCCACCGTCGAGCCCGCCCCGATCGTCGTCGAGAAGCCGCGGCGCCACAGCAAGCCGCACATCACGCGCAACGGCGACGAGCAGTACGCGAAGCTCATCGTGGCCGGCGGCCGCTCCGCCGGGATCGAGGTCGCCGACCTCGTCAGCGTCGTCACCCACGCCGCCGACATCGACGGCGAGGCCGTGCGCGACGTCAAGGTGCTCGAGCACTTCGCGTTTTTGTCCGTGCCCGCCACCGACGCTGTGCGGATCGCCGAGGCAGTCGACGGCGAGCGCGTGCGCGGGCGGCGCATCCGCGTGGAGCCCGCGAAGGTCTGACGGGTAGGCCTGACGTGGAACGCAACGTCCTCGGAGACAAGCTGGAGCCCTGTGGCACGGACCCGATGACGGGCTTCTATCGCGATGGCTGCTGCAGCACCGGCGCCGAGGATCTCGGCAGTCATACGATCTGTGCGGTCGTGACGGAGGAGTTCCTCGAACACCAGCGCAAGATCGGCAACGATCTCAGCACGCCGATGCCGATGTACCACTTCCCCGGCCTGGTCCCCGGGGACCGCTGGTGCGTCACCGCGGTGAACTGGTTGCGCGCCCACGAGGAAGGTGCCGCGGCGTACGTCGTCCTCGCTTCGACGCACCGGCGCGCGCTCGACATCGTGCCGCTGGAGGCGTTGCAAGAGCACGCGGTCGACGTCCCGGCCGATGCCGGCGACCTAGCCGACTGAACCGGATCCCGCAACTCCCTACGGGCGGGCGCGTTACCCTTCCCTGACGTGGCACTGCTCCTGAGAGACCGCGAAGCAAGCCCTGAGGCGGCCGGCCCGCCGCCCGACGGCGCCGTTTCGACCACCGCCCCCGACTTCGCCTGCGAGTCCTGCGGCGCGGAGATGCAGCGTGGCCAGGACTGGTGTCTGGAGTGCGGCACGGCCGCTCCCGGCCGGCTCGGTGGGCGGCCCGGGTGGCGCGCCGCATTCACGGTCGTCGGCCTCACGACGACGCTGCTGCTGTGCGCCGTCATCGCGACCTACGCCGCGCTGACCGGCGATGCGGAGCGCAGCGCCGCGACCGCGCAGGTCGGCTCGGCAGACCCGATCACGGCGGACACGCCTGGCGCCGTCGCTCCCGTGACTCCCGCTGGCGCCGTCCCCGTGCAGCCCGGTGCGACCGGTCCCGGCACCACCCCGCCCGCCGCGGCGAACCCGATCATCCCCGTGCAGCCACCGACGAACACGCCCGTGCCCGTGACGCCGCCGCCCGTCGCGACAGCGAACCCGCCCGGCTCGGTGGCCAATGCCAACCCACCTGCCTCCGGCTCCACGCCCGGCACCGGCTCGAGGCCCGGCACCGGCTCGACGGGCAGCACCGGCTCCACCGGATCCACGGGCAGCGCGGGCTCCGCAGGCGCGACGACGCCCACGAGCGAGCTCATCGCGTTTGGCAAGGACGCGGCGAAGACCTACAACCAGCCCGAGCGGGCAGGCGCCGAGTTCGGTCCGGCGGCCAACGCGATCGACGACAAGCCGAACACGGTGTGGGACGTCGTGGTTCCGGCCGACGGGCAGCCGATCGGCGCGGGCCTCGTCATCGACCTCGGCAAGCCCTACGCCCTGCGCTCGCTGCGCCTCGCGACCACGACGCCCGGGTTCACCGTGGAGATCTACGGCGCCAAGAGCGCGAAGGAGCTTCCGGCGGACGTCATCGACAAGCGCTGGATCCACCTCACCGACAAGGCCGGCGTCACGGACGACGGCCTGATCTTCCTGAAGGGCAAGGGCGGCGGCGTCAAGGTCCAGCTGCTGCTGCTGCACATCACCGACCCCGCCGAGCCGACCGACCCGCGGGTCGCCATCGGCGACGTCGCGCTGCGCGGAACACCCTAGCCGCGCGGGAGGTGCCGCGGGCCGTCACTCAGGCGCCAGTCGCTAGTCTGCGCGCCATGTCTGCAGCCGCTATGCGCACCACCGAAGGCGTCATCGTCTTCGAGCTCTTCGACGACGACGCGCCCGAGACCGTGGCGAACTTCAAGAAGCTCGCCTCCGACGGCTTCTACAACAACCTCACGTTCCACCGGATCATCAAGGACTTCATGATCCAGGGCGGGTGCCCCGAGGGCACCGGCACCGGTGGTCCGGGCTACCAGTTCGACGACGAGTTCAACGACCACAAGATCGTCCGCGGCGCGCTCGCGATGGCGAACGCCGGCCCGAACACGAACGGCTCGCAGTTCTTCATCGTCACGACCGACGCCGCCCCGTGGCTCGATGGCAAGCACACCGTCTTCGGCGAGGTCACCGGCGGGATCGAAGTCGTCGACAAGATCGAGAACGTGCCCACGCAGGGTGCCGATCGGCCGATCGAGCCGATCAGGATCGCCTCGATCGAGCTCGGCGAATAGGACCCGACCCGGTCGGCCGGAACACCGACCGCGCAGCCTGAGCGCTTGGACCTCTTCCAAGCGATCGTCCTTGGCATCGTCCAAGGGCTCACGGAGTTCTTGCCGATCTCCAGCAGCGGCCACCTGCGGATCGTTCCCGCCTTCGCCGGCTGGGAGGACCCGGGCGCCGCGTTCACCGCCGTCATCCAGCTCGGGACGATGGCGGCGGTCGTCCTGTACTTCCGCGAAGACCTCGCCCGCATCGCGCGCGCCTGGGTCGCGTCGCTGCGTGACGCGTCGCGGCGCAGGGACCTCGACGCGCGCCTGGGCTGGTACCTGATCATCGGGACGATCCCGATCGTCATCTTCGGCGTGGCGTTCTCCCACCAGATCGAGAACGGTGCGCGCGATCTGTATCTCATCGGCACGACCCTGATCCTGCTGGGAATCGTGCTGCTGATCGCCGAGAAGGTCTCACGCCGCGAGCGCGACCTGTCGACGATCACGCGACGTGACGCGATCATCGTCGGGTTCGCGCAGGCGCTCGCGCTGATCCCCGGCGTCTCGCGCTCGGGCGCAACGATCACCGCCGGCCTGTTCCTCGGGATGGACCGTGTCTCGGCGGCGCGCTTCTCGTTTTTGCTGTCGATCCCGGCGGTCGTCCTGAGCGGGATCTACGAACTGCGCGACGTCGTCTCCGGCAGCGCCGAGGGAGCAGTCGGTCTCGGCCCGACGGCGGTCGCGACGGTCTTCGCCTTCATCTCGGGCTATCTGTCGATCGCGTTCCTGCTGAAGTTCCTGACGACGCACACGACGGGCGTCTTCGTCGCCTACCGGGTGCTGCTGGGTGCCGTCGTGCTCGTGCTCGCAGCAACAGGCACGATCGCCTAGTGGCCCACTGGCCGGCGGTTCACCTGCCGCGAGCGGGTAGGGTTTGACACGACGTCGAATCTTGAGGAGAACCTGACATGGCCAGCGTCGACACCACGGTCGCCAAACGCACCGACGGCCACGCCGGCGGAGCCGAGATCCCCGTGGAGAACCCCGCCACCGGCGAGGTCATCGCGCACGTCGCGGACCTTCCCGCCGATCGCGTCGCCGAGCTCGCGCGCAGCGCACGCGCCGCCCAGCAGGGCTGGGCGGCAATGGGCTTCGAGGGCCGCGGGGCCGTCATCCGGCGGATGAAGCAGTGGATCATGGACAACTCCGAGCGGGTCGTGCAGACGATCGTCTCCGAGACCGGCAAGACCTACGAAGACGCGTTCATGCTGGAGATCAACTACGCCGGCGGCGCGATCGACTACTGGCTCAGGCACGCGCCCAAGCACCTCGCCGACGAGAAGGTCCACACCAGCACGCTCGCGGTACTCGGCAAGAAGATGGTCGTCCGCTACGAGCCGCTGGGCCTGATCGGCGTGATCGGCCCCTGGAACTACCCGCTGACGAACTCGTTCGGCGACTGCATCCCGGCGATGCTCGCCGGCAACTGCGTGATCCTCAAGCCCTCCGAGGTGACGCCGCTGACGTCGCTGCTGCTCGCCGAGGGGCTCGCCGAGAGCGGTCTGCCCGACGGCGTCTTCCAGGTCGCGACCGGCCGCGGCGAGACGGGCGCCGCGCTCGTCGACGAGGTCGACATGATCATGTTCACCGGCTCGACGGCGACCGGCAAGAAGGTCATGGCGCGCGCGGCGCAGACGCTGACGCCCGTCGCACTGGAGCTCGGTGGCAAGGACCCGATGATCGTCCTATCCGACGCCGACCTCGAGCGCGCGGCCAACCTCGCCGTGTACTACGCGATGTGCAACGGCGGGCAGACGTGCATCTCGATCGAGCGGGTCTACGTCGAGGCGCCCGCATACGACGAGTTCGTGCGCAAGGTCGTCGACAAGGTCGGCGTGCTGCGCCAGGGCGAGTCGACCGGCCCGGCGACCGTCGAGGTCGGAGCGATGACGTTCCCCAAGCAGCTGGAGATCGTCGAGGAGCACGTCCGCGACGCGATTGCCAAGGGCGCGCGCGCGCTGACGGGCGGCAAGCGCCGCCCCGGGAAGGGGATGTTCTACGAGCCGACCGTGCTCGTCGACGTCGACCACACGATGAAGGCGATGACCGAGGAGACCTTCGGGCCGACGCTGCCGATCATGAAGGTCGCCGACGCCGAGGAGGCGCTGAAGCTCGCCAACGACTCGCCCTACGGCCTCGGCGGCGCCGTCTTCAGCGGCGACCGCGCGCGCGGGGAGGCGCTCGCGCGGCGCATGCAGGCGGGCGCGGTCTGCGTCAACGACGCGCTGCTGAACTACGTCGCCGTCGAGCTGCCGATGGGCGGGTGGAAGGCGTCCGGCCTGGGCACGCGCCACGGCGCCGCCGGAATCAGGAAGTTCACCAAGCAGCAGTCGATCTTCGTCAGCCGCGTGCACCTCAAGAACGACGTCTACATGTTCCCCTACCGGCCGAAGGTCTCCAAGGCGCTGTTCTGGGGACTGCGGCTGCTTTACGGCCGCGGCCGGCGGCGCTGAACGTCGGCCGGCGCCCGCGCCGCAGCGCTCTCAGATAGCTGGTTGGGTAGGGCCTGATGGCCGCGATCGCCCTCGGGCTGCTCTCATCGGTGCTCTGGGGATTGTCGGACTACCTCGGCGGCCTGAAGAGCCGCACGTTCCCTGTGCCCGTCGTGCTCGCGATGATGTACCTGACGTCGCTGACGGTGATGCTCGTCTTCATCGCCGCGCGTGGCGAGGGCCCGCCGCCCGCCGAGAACGTACTCGCGTCGCTGGGCGCGGGGCTCGTCGGGATCGCGGCCCTGGCCGCGTTCTACCGGGCGCTTGCGATCGGCACGATGAGCATCGTGGCGCCGATCGCGTCGACGGGCGTCGCGCTGCCGGTGATCGTCGGGTTGATCGGCGGCGACCGCCCGGGCGTCGCCGGCTCCGTCGGCTTGGCGCTGGCGGTCGTGGGCATCGTGCTCGCTTCGCGCGAGGACGACGAGGGCACCGCGGACGTGCGCCTGCAGCGCCTCAGCATCGTGCTGGCGATCGTCGCCGGGCTGGGCTTCGGGTCCTATTTCGTGCTCGCCGAGATCGGCTCCAGTGGCGACGTCGGGTGGGCGCTCCTGCTGTCGCGCACGTCAGCGTTTCCGATCATCGCGGCACTTGCGTTCGTCGCGCTGCGCCGTGGCGGCGCGCGGCCGGGAGGTCGCGTCGCGGCGGTGCTCGCTGGGATCGGACTGCTCGATCTCGGCGCGAACTTCTTCTACAACTACGCCACGACGATCGGTGAGCTGTCGAGCGTCGCCGTCGCGAGCTCGCTGTACCCGGTCACGACGGTCATGCTCGCCGCGCTGTTGCTCGGTGAGCGCTTGCAGGGCGTGCAGCGGATCGGCGTGATCGTGGCGCTGGTGGGCGTCGTGCTGATCGCCGCGGGTTGAGGGCGCTCGGGTGCTGGCGCACCGCCGCGCCCCGCGCGTGAACCGTCACGCGCCAAGCGGCGAACATGCACGTGCTACCCGATCCGCCACGGAGGTCCCATGCTTCGCCGTCACGTTCTCGTCGCAGCGGCTGCGACAGCCGCCGCCACGTCTCTCGCCTTCGCGCCTGCCGCGTTCGCGGAAAGCTTCGTCGCGGCTGATTCCGCCAATCGCCTGTACACGTTCGACGACCGTGCGCCCGCGAAGTGGACGCGCTCCAAGCCGCTGGACGGCCTCGCCGAGGGCGAGCGCATCGTCGGACTCGACGTCCGGCCGGCGAATCGCCAGCTGTTCGCGCTGACGAACATGGGCCGGCTGTACGTCGTGCAACGCTCGAAGGCCCGCGTCACGGCGCTGAGCGAGGGCACCCTCTCCCCGGCGCTGAGCGGCATCGCGTTCGGCTTTGACTTCAACCCGACCGTCGACCGCATCCGCCTCGTCGCCGACAGCGGGCAGAACCTGCGCCTGAACCCCAACACGGGCGCGGTCGCCTTCACCGATGGCACGCTGCGCTACATCGACGGCGACGGCGGCGCGGGCATCGCGCCGGTGGCGGTCGCCTCGGCCTACACGAACAGCGTCGCCGGTGCGACGACGACGACGCTGTACGACATCGACTCCGCGCGCGACGTGCTGGCGATCCAGGCTCCGCCGAACGAGGGCGTCCTGACGACCGTCGGGCCACTCGGCGTCAACCTCGTCGGCCCCGTGAGCTTCGACATCTCGGCCCGCGACGGCAAGGCCTACGTGCTGGCCCGCCGTGCCCGCTTCGCACGGTCGCGCCTGTACAAGATCAACCTCGGCAAGGGCACCGCGCGCGAGCTGGGGATCGTCAGCCGCGCGCCGAACCTCGTCGCGTTCGCGACGCTGTCCAAGCCCAAGGGGTAGCCGTTCGCAGGCGCACAGGTCGTCATCGCCCGCCGAGTCGGCCGCTGCGGCGCGCTGTGCGCCGCCGCACGCGCTTCCTGTCAGCCTTGAGTGCGATGTCGCCAGCCGCCGCCGCATTCCAGGTCGAGCCGCTGCAGCTCGCTCCGGCGGTCGCGTTCGGAGTCATGTACTTCGTACGTGCCAAGCGCCTGGCCGCGCGCGGGCGCACCGTGCCGACCTGGCGCCAGGTCTGCTTCTACAGCGGCCTCGCGCTGATCGCGATCACGCTCGTCTCGCCGCTGGCCGGCGTCGCGGACGAGCTGTTCTGGGCGCACATGGCCGAGCACCTGCTGATAGCCGACCTCGGCGCGCTGCTGCTCGTGCTCGGCCTCACCGGCCAGCTGCTGGCACCGCTGCTGCGCACGAACGCGCTCGGCTGGCTGCGCCATCTCGCCCACCCGGTGCCGGCCTTCGGGCTGTGGGCGGCAAACCTCTTCTTCTGGCATCTCGTCGGGCCGCACGAGGCCGCAGTCGACAACGATGTCGTCCACGCCCTGCAGCACATGCTGTTCGTCGGCTTCGGGATCAACATGTGGATGGCGCTGCTCGGCCCGCTGCCGAAGCCGGCCTGGTTCGGCAACTTCGCCAAGCTGCTGTACATCGTCGTCGTCCGGCTGACGTCGACCGTCCTGGCAAACGTCTTCGTGTGGAGCAACGACGCGTTCTTCGACGTCTACGCCGAGGGCGAGCGCGCGAACGCGATCATGCCGCATACCGACCAGGTCGTCGCAGGCTCGATCATGATGGTCGAGGGATCGATCCTCACGATCTGTTTGTTCGGCTGGCTGTTTCTGCGCAGCGCCCGCGAGGGCGAGGAGCGCCAGGAGCTGCTGGACCTCGCGGCAGCCGGCGGCGTCACGCTCGACGAGCGGCGCGCGGCCCGCGCGGTCTCCGCCGGGCGAGGTGACGAGCTGAAACGGCGCATAGATGACGACGGCGCGCGCTAACGTCTGGGCATGTCCCTTATGAACAAGCTCACGCAGCTCGCCAAGTCCGAAAAGGGCAAGGAACTCATCGACAAGGCCCAGGCCATGGCCAACGACCCGAAGAATCGCGAGAAGCTCGACAGCGCTCGGGGCAAGGTCGAGGAGCAGATCGGCAACGTCAAGGAGAAGCTCGCCGAGAAGCGCGGCGAGAAGGACGGCGTTCCCACTGCTCCCACCGCTCCCACTGCTCCCACCGCTCCCACGGCGCCGACGACGGAACCGACGGCAACCGGCACGCCCGCCTACGGCGAAGACACGCCGGCCGGCACGAAACCGACCTACGGCGAGGACGGTCCGAAGGCGGCTTAGCGCTCGCGGGTCAACCGCTCGGCTCGCTCGGCGAGGGCCACGACGCCCTCGCCGAAGCCGTGCAGCCACGGGTCGTCGGTGCTCCCCGCCACCGCCCGGCGGTAGTTGCCCTCCATGAAGACGGCCGCCTTCCACAGCGCGAGTGTGCGGTACCAGCGGACGTCGGTCATCGACCGCCCGCTCCCGCGCTCGTAGCGCGCGACGAGTTCGTCGCGCGTGAGAAACCCGTCTTCGCGGGTCACGCCCGACAGCTCGAACATACCCAGCGGCGGATCGTCGCGCTGGACCCACAGCGCGCAGAGGTAGCCGACGTCGGCGAGCGGATCGCCGATGGTCGCCATCTCCCAATCGAGCACCGCCGACACCCGCGCCGGTGCGTCCGGCGCCAGCATGACGTTGCCCAGGCGGTAGTCGCCGTGCACGATCGTCGGCGCGGGCGACGACGGCAGGTGTTTGCGCAGCCAGGCGCCGACGCTCTGCACCGCGGCGATGTCGCGCGTGCGGTTGTACTCCCAGAGGCCGAGGAAGCGGCCCAGCTGGCGCTCGAGGTAGCCCTCGGGCCGGGTGGAGAACCCCTCCAGCCCTACGGCCCGCCAGTCGACGCCGTGCACCTCGACGAGCGCGTCGACGAGTTCTTCGCCGATCGCCCGGCGCTGCGCGGGCGTGTCGAGCGCGACCGGCAGGCTGCTCGTGAGGACCTCGCCGCGGACGCGCTCCATGAGGTAGAACGGCGCGCCGATCAACTCTGGGTCGTCGCCGACTGCGAGCACGCGCGGCACACGCGCGGCGGTCGGCTCGAGCGCTCGCAGCAGCCGCGCCTCGCGCAGAACGTCGTGCGCGCTGGGTGGCAGCGGACCCCGCGGCGGGCGGCGCAGGACGAGCTCGCGGCCGCCGCAGCCCACGAGCAGCGTGACGTTGGAATGACCGTCGCCGAGCGGCTCGACGACGAGCTCGCCGCCGGTGCCGTCGACCAGGCCGTGCTGCGCGAGAAACGCGCGCAGCGGCGCTACCACGACGAGCGGCTCGCGCGCGTTGGACGCCGCCGCAGCGTGCGTGGCGACGACGTCGTCGGGAGCCAGCGGCGCGCTCATCTTCATGAGACGTTAGTCAGGCGCCCCGCAACGTTGTCTCGCTACGTTGGTTTGGATTCGCACATGCCCAGACTCCTGCTGCCCCTGACAATCCTGCTCGTCCTCGCCCTCGCGCCCGCCGCGAGCGCGTCGCGTTCGCAGTCGATGTCGTTCGAGGGCCCGAAGGACTTCCTCAACGCACAATCGCGGCCCGGCGCGCTCAACGAGGTGCAGTCGCTCGGCGTGCGCTCGTTGCGCCTGATCGTGTCGTGGTCGACGGTCGCGCCGGGGGCCGACCAGGCCGAGAAGCCGAGATTCGAGGCGACCGACCCCGCCGCCTACGACTGGGGTGAGTACGAGGCCCTGCTCGCCTCCGCGAAAGAGCGCGGCATGGACGTGCTCGTGACGATCACGGGGCCGGTGCCGAAATGGGCGACAACGGCCAAGCGCGACAACGTCACGCGGCCCAGCCCGAGCGCCTTCGGAGCATTCGTGACGGCGATCGGGCGCAAATTCGGCGACCAGGTCAACACGTGGGCGATCTGGAACGAGCCCAACCAACCGCAGTTCCTGCGCCCGCAGTTCGCGCGTGGCGGTCAGGCGGAGTCGCCGAAGATCTATCGCGCCCTCTATCAGGCCGCGGTACGCGGCCTCGTCAGCGCCGGCCAGGGCGACGACAAGGTCCTCATCGGTGAGACGTCGCCGCGCGGCAACGCCAGCAGGATCGTCCCCCCGCTGCGCTTTCTGCGCGGCATGCTCTGTCTCAGCGAGCGGTATAAGAAGCGCCCCAACTGCGGCGCGCTCGATCCCGACGGATATGCCCACCACGCCTACACGACGCGGCAGGGGCCGTACTTCGTGCCGCCCGCGCCGCACAGCAAGGACGACGTGACGATCGGCGTGCTGTCGCGCCTGACGAGGGCGCTCGATCGAGCGCGGGCCGCGGGCGCGCTCAAACGGATCCTGCCGCTCTACCTGACCGAGTTCGGCATCCAGTCCACGCCGGACACGCAGAGCGGCGTATCGCTCGCACGGCAGGTCCAGTTTCGCGCGATCTCCGAGCGCATCGCCTGGAACAACCCGCGCGTGCTGGCGTTCTCGCAGTACCTCCTGCGCGACAGCGACCCGGGCCCACCGGGGCCGCAGCAGTACAGCGGCTTCGAGTCCGGCCTGCGCTTCGCCGACGGCAAGCCGAAGCCGTCGCTGCCGGCGTTCCGGCTGCCGCTCGCGGTCAAGCGCGTCGGCTCGAAGGTATCGATCTGGGGCCTCGTGCGGCCCGCGGCAGGGTCGACCACGGCAACGATCACCTACGCCGATGGCGGCTCCTCGACCTTCAAGACCCTGCGCGCCGTCACGACCGACTCGCGCGGCTACTTCACGGTCAGCGCGAGCTACCGCAAGGGTCGCCGCTGGAACATCACCTGGCAGAGCTTCTCGGGAAGCCCCGTCGCGTCGTACACCTCCAGGTAGGCCGGTTCTGGCTGCCTGGAGGGCAGACGGATGCCCGCTGCTCGCGCGTTGATGGGGCATGCTCACGTTCGTGAAGCCGGGTCCGTGCTCGCCGTGACCCGGACCGCCATCGGCCTGGCGTGGGCGCTGATGGTGTGCGGGCTCATGCTCGTTCTGGCTGGTCCGGCGCATGCTGTGGCGACGGTGGCGGCGGATACGACTCGTGCGTCGGGCCTGAACCCGCAGACGGCGGGGCGCAACACGAGCCTCACCGCGGGCAACGGCAACGAGACGCTGCTGCGCTTTCGCGTGCAGGGACTCGGCGGCGCGCCGGCGCGAGCGGTGCTCCGCCTGCGCGTGACGGACCCAACGACGGGAAGTCTCGCGGTTCGCGCCTTCCCGTCGGCGTTTGCTGAGGACGAGGCCACCGCGGCCCAGCCGGGACCGACGGTGATCGCAACCCTGTCCAACCCCGGCGTGGGGACATGGGCCGAGTGGGACGTGAGCGCAGCGGTGCCCGCCGATGGCGACGTCGGCCTCCAGATCCGAGGGCCCGAGGGGTTGTTCGCGAACCCGGCGAGCTTCTCGTCACGCGAAGGACCCGATGCACCGCAGCTCGTCGTCACGCCTGATGACGATCGCGGCGCGCGGCTGGCCGGCCTGCTGGACCCGCGGACGGCGGAAACGTTCGTGCCCGGCGCGCGCGACAACCTCGGCAACTCGCTCGACTGCCTCGACGTCATCGCTGCGCCTCCGGGGCTGGGGATTCCGGGTCTCTACATCGGCGTGTACCACACGCTCATCAACAACGTGTTCGTGTCGAAGGTCGCGACGTCGAACAACCTGACGACCTGGACGCACCGCGCCGACCTCGATACGCATGCCTCGCAACCGACGCTCGCCAGCACTCCGGATGGCGGGTTTCTGCTCGGGCTGGAGCGCGATGTCCAGGTCCCGGTCGCGGGGAACAACCTCGTGGTGCGGCACTACGCGACCTGGGCGGCGCTCCTGGATGGCACCCACCGCGAGGTCAGCCTCCCGCGGAGCTTAGCGCCGACCGCGGAAGGCACGCCGGCACTCGAGGTCACGCGCTGGAACGGCCCGGACGACTCGCAGATCGACATCACGTTTCACTACTTCAAGGATCTCTTCGTCGACCGCCAGGCCGCGGGCCAGTTGACGAACTTCGATCCGGCCAGCTGGGCGCCGCAGATCGACACTGCAGTCAACGACCTGTTCGTCGGCCTGGGAACGCGCGGCAACCTCGGCGATCGCGCCGACCTGCTCTTCGAGGGCCATTCGTTCGCGGTCCTCGAGGCTCAATCGGTGCGGACGGTCTTCGGCACGTGGCGCTGGTATCTGTACGACCGCGAGCGCCAGGAGGCGAGGCTGCTCCCGATCACCCTGCCGGCCGGCGCCTTCGCCCTCGGCAACCCGACGGTGCGGGCGCTGCGGGACGCCGCCGGATCGCCGCTGCTGCTGGTCTCTGGATTCTCGTTCGGCCCGGGCGAGTCCGGGCAGTTCATCGCGCTGCGCCACGCGACGACCGATCCGCCCCCTCCTCCCCAGCCGATCGTGCCACCGCTCGTCCCGCTTTCCACCGCGGCGGTCGCGCCGACGCCGCCGGCACGGGCGGTGCCTGCGCCGCCGGCGGTGCGGGTCCTCGATACGACCCCGCCCGTCATACGCATCAGCTCTCGCGCTCAGAAGCTGCGCAGGAGCGTCGCGGCCACCGTCGCGTGCATCGACGAGGCCTGCCGCGTGACCACGACGGGGACCGTCCGCGTGCCGAGGGTCGGGCGAGCGGCCGCGAGGACCTACACGCTCAACACTGTCACGACGACGATCGCCAGCGGCGGGGCGGCGTTCGTCAGATTGGACCTCGGCCGAAAGACGCGCGCGGCGATCCGCCGCGCATTGCGAGCCAAGAAGCGCATCATCGTCACCATGCGCATGCGCATCGCCGACAGCGCTGGCAACGCCCAGACGCACATACGACAGGTCCGGCTGACACTCTGATCCGGGCTGAGCTCAGTCGCGCGGCGCGTAGCGCTCATGCAGCATCAGCGCGTTGCCGTCGGGGTCGCTGAAGACCGCGTTGTGACAGACGCCGCTGTCGAACTTGTTGGGTGAACTTCACGCCGCGCGACTCCAGCTCGGGGCGACGGTCGCCATGTCCTGAACCTGCAGCGCGATCGGGAAGGCGTGGGGAACGAACGGGCGCCCCATCGCGGCGGCCTCGATCACCTGCAGCGTGAGGTTGCCCGCTTGGTACTCGACGCCCGGGAATCGTCCGCACTTCGCCGAGCATTCCAGCCCCGGGCCCGAGCCCGCCGGCGGCGAGGCACGCCGCCACTGGCGCCAATCCAACCGCGTCCTCGAGCGGACGCAGCGCCGACTCGGCGTCGTCGTCGACCGCGACCGCGGACTGCACCACGAGCTCTGACGGCAGATAGGCTTTGTGCCCAGCCCGGTGCGGCGACTGAGCCCGTCAACAGCGCCCGCCGGTCACCGACCGCGCGCGAGCTTCGACGCCTCGCTGTCTGTACCGCCCGACGCCCGTGTCCCGGGTGTCAATTCGGACAGCTCTATCGGGACACGACGAGCGTCGGACGCCGCCGCGCGCAACAGAGCACTCTGCCGGTCGAGACCGGCTTGCGGTAACGCGTGGGGTGAGGGCGCTGGAAGGGTCACTTCATGGGCGGTGTTTCGAGATCGTCAGGACCGCTCAAAAACCGCTTCGG
>DATLNO010000044.1:0-5981 GCA_035536715.1 Solirubrobacteraceae bacterium | reverse complement strand
TGAACTCGTCCGCGTAGTTCTTGTACACGACGTTGCGCTTGACCTTCAGCGTCGGCGTGAGCTCCTCGTCGGCCTGGGAGAGATCGCGCTCGAGGACGGTGAACTTCTTGACCTGCTCGATGCGGGCGAACTTCGCGTTGGCCTCGTCGACCGCGGCCTGCAGTTCGGCGCGCACGGCGTCGTCCTGCGCGAGATCGGCCGGGTCCTTCGACGACAGGCCGAGCTTCTCGGCGAGCGCGCCCGCCTCGTCGGGGTCGAGCGTCAGCAGCGCCGTGAGATACGGGCGCCGGTCGCCGAAGACGACCGCCTGTGAGATCCAGCGGCAGAGCTTCAGCGCGTTCTCGATGTTCGACGGCGAGACGTTCTTGCCGCTGGAGGTGATGATGAGGTCCTTCTTGCGACCGGTGATGCTGAGGTAGCCGTCGGCGTCGAGCTCGCCGAGGTCACCCGAGTGCAGCCAGCCGTCAGCATTCAGTGTCTCGTCCGTTGCCTTCTTGTTGTCGTAGTAGCCAAGAAAGATGTTCGGACCGCGCATCAGGACCTCGCCGTCATCGGCGATCTTCACCTCGCACACCGGCAGCGGCTTGCCGACCGTGCCGAAGCGATGCTCCTCGACCGTGTTGAGCGTCTCGACGGCGCAGGTCTCGGTCATGCCGTAGCCCTCCAGCACCCACACGCCGGCGGCGTGGAAGAACTCGAGGATTTCCGTGTCGATCGGCGCCGCGCCGCTGAGCGCGAGCCTCACGCGGCCGCCGAAGAGGTCGCGGATCTTGTGCAGGACGAGCTTGTCGGCGAGCGCGTGCTGGCCCTTCAGGATGAGACCTGGATGGCCGCCGCGGTCCTCCCGGCGGGCGACTTCGCGCCCGACGCCGACCGCCCAGTGAAAGAGCTTCGCCTTGACGCCGCCGGCCGCCTCGGCCTTGGCGGTTGCGGCGGTGTGGATCTTCTCGAAGATCCGGGGCACCGACGGCAGGTACGTCGGCTTGATGATCTGCACGTCCTCGACGATCTTCTTCGGATCGCGGCGCCAGTAGGCCATCTCGCCGCCGGCGTCGATCGCGAACAGCTGCACGATCCGCGTCAGGACGTGGGCCAGCGGCAGGAAGACGTACAGGACATCGTCGTCGGGCGTGATCTTCAGCCGCTGGTGGATGCCGTCGACGTCCGAGACGAGGTTGCCATGGCTGAGCATGCAGCCCTTCGGCGGCCCCGTCGTGCCCGAGGTGTAGACGATCGTGGCGACGTCGTCTGACTTGATCGCCGCAACGCGCGCGTCGAAGTCGGCGTCGGAGACGTCCGCGCCCGCCGCGCGCAGCTGGTCGAGCGTCATGGCACCGCCCTCGCCGCCGTCGCCCTCGAAGCGCAGCACGTGCTTCAGGCCGGGCAGCGCCTCGCGGATCGTGGCGAGCTTCGCGAGCTGGCCGTCGTCCTCGCAGAAGAGCACGCTGGCGCCCGAGTGGTCGAGCACGTACTCGCACTCCTCCGGCGAGTTGGTCTGGTAGACCGGCACGACGACGGCGCCGGCGCAGATCGCGCCGAAGTCGGCGAGCGTCCATTCCGCGCGCGTGTTGGAGAGGATCGCGACGCGGTCTCCCGGCTCGACACCGAGCGCGATCAGGCCCTTGCCGATTGCGCGCATGTCCGCGCCGAGCTGCGGATAGGAGGTGCGGCCCCAGCCGCCGTCGTCCTGCGGAAAGCGCATCGCGGTGCCGCTGAAGCGCTTGGCGGCACCCAGGCCGAGCGTCGCCAGCGTCCGTGCCGGCGCGGCCTTCTTCGAGGAGGGTGCGGTCTTGGTGCTGCTGTCGTCCGTGCTCATGCACGGATCCTAGCTCCGCAAGGGACCGGGACGGCTACTTCCTCGCGCTCGCCGCCTTCTTGCCCGTGGCCTTCGCGGCCTTCGGCTCGGTCCCTGGGGCGCGGGTGTACTTCGCGATGAAGCTCTCGGTATCAAGGTGCGCCTGCTCGTCGGGGCGCTGGTTCATCGGCGACTTCATGAGGTAGGACGACGGGCCGTCGAGCTGACCCGACAGGCCGTGGTTGAGCGCGAGCTTGCAGCAGCGCACGGCGTCGATGACGATGCCCGCGCTGTTGGGCGAGTCCCAGACCTCGAGCTTGAGCTCGGCGGTGAGCGGCACGTCGCCGAAGGAGTTGCCCTCCAGGCGGATGTGCGCCCACTTGCGATCCGTCAGCCACGGCACGTAGTCCGACGGGCCGACGTGGACGTCGCCGGGCGGCAGCTCGTGGCCCATGATCGAGGTCACGGCGTTGGTCTTGGAGATCTTCTTGGACTCCAGGCGCTCGCGCTCGAGCATGTTGTAGAAGTCCATGTTGCCGCCGACGTTGAGCTGCGAGGTGCGCATGAGCTTCACGCCGCGGTCGTGGAACAGGCGCGCCAGCGAGCGGTGCACGATCGTGGCACCGACTTGCGACTTGATGTCGTCGCCGACGATCGGCAGCCCCGCCTTCTTGAAACGCCTGTTCCAGTACTCCTCGCGCGCGATGAAGACGGGGATGCAGTTCACGAAGCCGCAGCCGGCCTCGAGGACCTGCTCGACGTACCACTTCGTCGCGTCCTCCGAGCCGACCGGCAGGTAGGAGACCACGACGTCGGTGTGCGTGTCCTTGAGGATCTGGACGATGTCGGCGGTCTCGCCGGGCGCCTTCTCGATCTTCTGCTTGAGGTACTTGCCGAGGCCGTCATGGGTCATGCCGCGGTGGACCTGGACGCCCAGCTTCTTGGGCACCTTGGCGAACTGGATCGTGTTGTTCTGGCCGGCGTGGATCGCCTGGCCGAGGTCCTTGCCGACCTTGGTCTTGTCGATGTCGAAGGCGGCCGTGAACTCGATGTCGGAGATGTGGTAGCCGCCGAGGTCGACGTGCATGAGGCCCGGGACGTCCTCGTTGGGATCCGCGTTCTTGTAGTACTCGACGCCCTGGACGAAGGCCGACGCGCAGTTGCCGACGCCGACGATCGCTACACGCACCTTGTCCTGCTGATAGCGCGCTGCGCCGTTGGTGGCGGCGGCGCCGTTGCCGTTGCCGTTGGTGGGAGTCATGTCAGATGGGTTCCTTTTCGTCTCAGCGTTCGCGGGTGATTACACCCCGCGAGGGATGGCTCGTTACACGGGCGCCTGAAGCCTGGATCCACCGAACCTCACGGCGCCGATCCATCCACGATCTTCGGTGGATCCAGGCTTGTCAGCCGGCCCTTGACGTGCAGGATCCGCTGCACGACGGTGATGGTCGAAAGTGCCGCCAGCACGTACACCGCCGGCTCCAACAGCCCGAAGTCGGCGCACACCAGGCCTGCCGACAGGATGATGACGCGCACGAGGCGATCGGCGATGCCGACCTTGCACTCGACGCCCAGGGACTCGGCGCGCGCGCGGGTGTAGGACACGACGAGCGACGACATCACCGCGAGGACGACGGCCGCGACGGCGAGCTCGTCGCCCGCCTCGGTGAATGTCACCGCGACGGCGATGAGCACGAAGCCCTCGACGATGCGGTCCAGCGTCGAGTCCAGGAACGCGCCGAAGGGCGTGCCCTTGCCCGACATGCGCGAGTAGCCGCCGTCGAGCGTGTCGCAGATCGACCCGACGATGAACACGACGCCGCCGATGAAGAACTCGTGCTGCCAGACGAGCACGGCTGCGATGACGTTGAGCGTGAAGCCCGCCATCGAGATCTGGTTCGGCGTCAGCCGCGACGCGATCAGGCGGTCGCGCAGGACCTCCAGGCGGTTGGGCAGTGGCCGCGACCGCGGGCGCCGCGGCGGATCCTCGCTGGGAGGGGTCGGCTCGGGCGTCGTCGGAGGCGGGGTTCTCGTGTCGGACGGGGTCAAGGCGCCGTCGCCTCTGCCGTGCGGGCGACCATGACCCGCGCCTCGGCCGTTCGCCCTGGGGCGAACGCCCACACATGCGGTCGCGTCTTGGCCAGTGCCCGGGCCGCGAGCGCGCCGAGACCGGCTGCCACCGCCCCGAGCACGGCGTCGGCGAGGAAATGGTTGGCGGTGACGACGATCACGAACAAGACGAGCAGCGGGTAGACCGCCCAGAAGACCTTCAGCGCGCGCCAGCGCACGAGCCGTGCCAGCGGAATGCTGATCATGAGCGCGAAGCCGACGTGCATGGAGGGCACGGCGGCGTAGGGGTTGAAGAGCTCGTTGATCGTCACGCTGTCCTGTGCCACACCGGTGAAGTCCGAGACGGCGTCGAAGAATCCCCATTCCGGGAAGAAGCGCGGCGGTGCCGTTGGGAAGACGGTGTAGCCGATGAGCGCCACCCCGAACGCGACGAGGAACATGTTGCGAACGAAGTAGAAGCTCTCGTTGCGAAAGAGGTACAGCCAGGTCAGCGCGCCGAGCGTGATCGACGTCTGCGTGTTGATGTACATCCACGACGCGCCGTCGAGCAGCCAGGTCTGACCGGCTGCGAAGGCCTGCAGCGATGGCTCGATGAAGATGTTCAATGCCTGCTCGGCGTGGATGAGATCGCGTGCGTTGGAGAACGCCGCATTTGCCGATCCGGGATCGTTGGCCAGCCCGCGGACGAGGCGGTAGAGCTGGAAGGCGGCCACGAACAGCGCGACCTGGCGCACGACGTCGAGGGGGCCGTGCGGCAGTAGGCGCGCCTGAGCCGTGCTGAGGCGAGCGGACATGAGGACTTGCTCATGTTACGGAACATCACGGTTGCGATTCAGGCGTATCGCGAAGTGTCTGTTGACACGGTGTCCAGCGGGCCTCACGGGCGGCACGAGTAGCCGGTCAGGCGCGCCTCCAGACGGACGGTTCCGGGCTTGTCGACACGCACGCGCGTCATCCCGCCCGGCGCCGCCGAGACGCACGCGCTGCCAGCGGTCACGCGCCACCAGCGCGTGTGGTGCACACGAATGAGGACGTCGCCGGGGCGGGTCGCGCGCAGCGTGACGGTGTCCGCGCCGGTCAGGGTGGCCATCGCGCCGAGGCCGGCCGCCATGGGAGCCGGCCTGTCGACCACGTACACGCGCCAGTGCGCGTCGCGCCAGACCTCGCGCAGGTACGGCAGGCCGTCGCGGATGAGCCGAGCCTCGTCGCGCCCGGCGTAGTCGAGCGGCACGTCGGCGACGGCGACGTAGGCGACGGCGCGCTCGTCGAGCCAGGCGCGGTAGCTCTCCGCGTCGAGGCTGTCGTCGTAGAAGAGCTCGCCCTCGCGGCGGTCGAGCTGGCGCTCCCAGCCGCGCGCGAGCGGAAATCCGTCCCGCCCGCCCGCGACGTGGCGGGCTTCCCAGTGGTTCTCGGTGAAGGGGATCTCGACCCTGAACCCGTCGCGCCCGGGGAGCCCGTCGAGAAAGCGCAGCAGCGGGGCATAGTAGCTCGCCTGCACCGACGGGTCACCGCTCGCGCGCACGACGTCGCGCACCGCCGGATACGCCGGCCAGTAGGCGAGCGGCAGCGCGAGGGCGGCGAGCAGCAGCGGGCTGCGGCGTCCGATGAGCGCGCCGAGCACGATCGGTCCGGCGGCGAGCGCGCCGAGCCGGCTCGCGTTGCCGCCCAGCGGCGTTGCGACCACGAACGCCGTCGCGAGCGCAAGCGCGTAGACCAGGGCGGCGATGCGCAGGGTCCGTTCCTGCGCCGGCAGAAGTGCGGCGACGAGCAGCGTGCCCGCCAGCGCCGGCCAGAACGCCGAGGCCACGAACGGCTCGCTGCCCCCCTGTGGGAAGAGCACGAGCATGATCGCGATCGGCGCGATCGCCGCGAGCGCGATCAGCGCGCCGGCCGCGCCGCGCGCGCGCCGGTCGGCGAGGCCCCAGGCGACCGCTCCGAGCGCCACGAACAGCCCGGCGACCGGGCTGACCAGCGTCGCCAGCGCGGCGAGCGCCGCCGCGAGCGAGCGGCGGCCGAGTGCCAGCGCCAGCAGCGCGCCGAGCCCGATCGCGACGCCGAGCAGGAACGTCAGGCGCCCGGTCAGCAGCACGGCCGTCGTGCCGGCGGCGAACCACAC
>DATLNO010000043.1:0-15877 GCA_035536715.1 Solirubrobacteraceae bacterium | reverse complement strand
AATCCTGAGGATTGTCACCACGATGGGTACCTCAGGCTCTCAGGGGATCCCAGCAAACAGCTGCCGACAAACCAGCGGTTTCCCGACTGGCGCTCCATACCGAAGTCCCTTGCTCTACCGATTGAGCTAACGGCCCTCACGCGTCAGAGCTTAGGGACAAGCCGGCCAGGTGGATCAGTCGAGCCAGCGGGGCTACTCGAAATCGCCGTACTCCTGGATCGCGCCGTAGATGTGCTGGAGCGCGTGGGTACTGCCGAGCTTGAGCGAGCAGACGCCGTAGACGAGCCGGTTCTTCGCGTGACCGCTGCTCGATGTCGGCATGTGATCAACGATGTGCTTGCGGACGCAGGATCGCGGCAAGTCGAGCTCGTCAGCCAGTACGCCTCAATGTCGTCGATGGAGAGGCCGTTGTTCGTGTACGCGGTGAGCGTGAGACGCAGGCGCACGCCCTCGACGCCAAGGCAGTCACGCAGGAAGGCACGGAAGAGGCGAACCATCGATAACTCAGAATTCGTGAAGACGACGACGTTGCGGCCTTCTGCCCAGTAGAGCATGCAGCCTTGGAGGTGCAGCGGATCGCCGCCCGCGCGAGCCCGCGGACGTCCCTCTGCTTGATAGGCGGCGCGCTTGGCGCGACAGGTCGCGGACCAGGTCGCGGCCCGGCGGGCGACGAGCGCAGGATTCTGCGGACCGCGCGCCCGCGCAGGTTATGGGCACGCTGCTCCGCGGTCAGCTCGATGTCTCGCGTCCACGCGTGAACGGTTCCTGGCGACACTGCGAGGAGCAGGGCGATGCGCTTGTACGGCCAGCAGGCGCAGGACGCGAGCCCGTGCGTGTTCAGCGACCTTTCGCTTCACACAAACACATGTTCGCACTGCGTCCGGACGGCATGACAGTACCCCCAGGGAGAGTCGAACTCCCGCTACGAGGATGAAAACCTCGCGTGCTAACCGCTACACCATGGGGGCTGGCAGGCCGTCGGCGACAGTCTAAGAGGCGCGCTTCGCCCGCCGCCGCGCGATCTCGTCGAGCTTGGCCTGAGGTACCTCGATCGAGCGCTCGAGCTGGTCGATCGTCGCCTCCCGGACGGTGTTGGCGCCGACCTCGCGGTTGCACCAGGTGTTGATCTCGCGGTGCGGCGCTGGAAGACCGGTTGTTCGGGCTCCCGGCGCCACGGCGGGCGGCGCGACCGTGGTCTTCACCGGTGGCCGCGGCCCGCCGCCGAAGAGCGCAAGCTGCGGCGCGACCTCGGCGTTCAGCGGCACGAACGCCTCGGGCTCGGCCACCTCGCTGCGCCGGCGCTCGGGCAGTCGAAGTCCGGCGGCTCCTCGGCGGGCGCGCAGGGACGTGGGAGAGCTCCTGCTCGACCTCGGCCGCGTGCATCCGCAGCAGCCCGTCCGCAGGCAGGAACAGATAACTGTGCTCCAGCGGCCCCCGGCGTCGCGGCCGCTCAGCGCCGCACGGCGAACGAGGACTCGATGACGTCGTCGCCACTGCGAAGCCCAGCGCTTGGCCGACTGCGCGGCGCGCGCATAGGTCACCGCACGCCGTGGAAGTCGCGCGGCGGGACGAGCTCCTCGTCGTCAGGCGCAAGTTGCACCCCGATCCGGCCGGCCGCCTCGGCCCACTGGCGCGTGAGCGGCCACGTCGGGCAGACGACGTGCACGCGCGTGATCGTGCCCGCCTCCAGCACCGCTACGCGAACACGAGGGACGGGATCGTCTTGCCGGCGCCGGGCGCGGGGGACAGCAGGAACGAGCCCTCGTCCCACGCCGTCAGGCGCTCCAGCGCTTGTCTCCGCCGGTCCCGGAGGGTGATCAAGAGATGACGGTTGCGACGAGCACGAGCGGCGCAGTGTCCGCGATGGGGCGGACGGATCCGAAGGTCTCCTGCAACGCCGTGTGTCAGCCTCCGACGTACGCCATCGCCTCGATCTCGACGAGCATCCGCGGGTCCAGCAGTGCGTCGACGCCGATCATGCTCGAGACCGGCGGGTGGTCGCCGAAGCGCTCGCCGTGCACGCGCCCGACCTCGTCCGCGCGGCTGACGTCGGTGACGAACATCCGGGTCTGGACCACCTGGTCGAGGCGTGCGCCGGCCTGCGCGAGCGCCGCCTCGATCGTGTCCAGGGCGAAGGCTGTCTGCGCGGCGGGATCGCCGATGCCGCGCACGACGCCGTCCCCGTCGATCGCCGTCGTGCCTGCGACAAGCACGAGGTCACCGGCGCGCACGGCTCGCGAGTAGCCGAAGCGGGCCTCCCAGGGTCCGCCCGAGGCGAAGCGCGCGATCGCGGCCACGCTCAGTGGCGGAAGTGCCGGCGGCTTGTGAAGACCATCGCGATGCCGGCCTCATCGGCCGCGTCGACGACCTCCGGGTCGCGGCGCGAGCCACCCGGCTGGATGATCGCCGTGACGCCCGCGCCGATCGCGATCTCCGGGCCGTCGGAGAAGGGAAAGAACGCGTCCGAGGCGAGCACCGACCCCGCCAGCGACTCCAGGCGCGACTTGTCGATCGCCAGGCGCACGGAGTCCACGCGGCTCATCTGGCCGGCGCCGATGCCCGCCGTGGATTCGTCCTTGGCGAGGACGATCGCGTTGGAGCGCACGTGCTTGCAGACCCTCCAGGCGAACATGAGGTCGCGCCACTCCTCGTCGGTGGGCTGGCGCTTGGTGACGATCTCCATCTCCGTGCGGTCGCCGAACTCGAGGTCGCGGTCCTGGATCAGCAGGCCGCCCATCACCTGCTTGATGTCGGGCTCGGCGGTCAGCGGCTCGCGGCGCTCGTTGTCCTCGAGGATGCGGACCGACGGCTTGGCGGTGAGGATGTCCAGCGCGCCGTCGTCGTAGCCGGGCGCGAACAGCACCTCGACGAACTGCTCGGAGAGCCGCTCGGCGACGTCGACGTCGATCGGCTCGTTGAAGGCGATCACGCCGCCGAACGCGCTCAGCGGGTCCGTCGCGAAGGCGCGCTCGTAGGCCTCGAGTGCGTTGGCCCCGACCGCTACGCCGCACGGGTTGTTGTGCTTGACGATCACGCAGGCGGGCTGGTCGAAGTCGCGCACGAGGTTGCGCGCGGAGTCGAGGTCGAGCAGGTTGTTGAAGGACAGCTGCTTGCCGTGGTGCTGCTGGACCATCGACAGCACGTGCATCCGCGCGCCGACCTCGTGGTAATAGGCCGCGCGCTGGTGCGGGTTCTCGCCGTAGGGCAGGTCGGCGATCTTCTCGTAGGCGCGCACGTGCAGCGCCGGGAAGTCCTCGGACTTCTCGGCGAACCAGCGCGCGACGGAGGTGTCGTAGCGCGCCGTGTAGGCGAACGCCTCGGCTGCGAGCGACTCGCGCGTGGACATCGAGAGCAGGCCATCGGCGTCGCGGAGCTCGTCGAGGAGCGCGTCGTAGGACTCCGGGCTCGTGATGACCGCGGCGAACGCGTGGTTCTTGGCCGCTGAGCGGATCATCGTCGGCCCGCCGATGTCGATGTTCTCGATGATCTCGGCAGGCGGCAGGCGCCGCGCGACGCAGCGCTCGAACGGATAGAGGTTCACGCAGACGAGGTCGACGTACTCGATCTCGTGCTCGGTCGCGGCGTCGACGTGGGCCTGATCGTCGCGGACGGCGAGCAGGCCGGCGTACAGGCGGGGGTGCAGCGTCTTGACGCGCCCATCCATGATCTCGGGAAAGCCGGTGAAGTCCTCGATCGAGCGGACTTCGAGGCCTGCGGCCGCCAGTTCGGTGGCGGTGCCGCCGGTGGAGACGAGCTCGACGCCGAGGTTCGCGAGGCCGCGGGCGAACTCGACGACGCCGCGCTTGTCGGAGACGGAAAGAAGCGCGCGGCGGATCTTCACGGCCGCCGGCGCGGTGAGCGGTTCACTGCGTTTCTGCTGGTTGTCGGGCTCTATGGCGATGGCGCGAGGATATCGCCGCCCGCGCGGGCGGCTCTACTCGAATTGCTCGCAGTTCTTGACGGTGTCGCTCTTGTCGGCGAGCACGCGGTCGTTGCCGCCGCCGCAGTCGATCGTGTCCTTGCCGCCGCCGAGCGCGACGATCGTGTCGTTGCCACTGCCGCCGGAGAGCGAGTCCTCGCCGAAGCCGCCGTTGAGCTTGTCGTTGCCGGGACCGCCGTCGAGCAGGTCCTGGCCGCGTGCGCCCTCCAGGGTGTCGGCACCGTTGCCGCCGACGAGCAGGTCGGCGCCGCCGCGGCCGTACACGCCGTCGTTGCCCGAGCCGCCGTAGAGGCGATCGTCGCTCGCGGCACCCTCGAGGCGATCGTTACCGGCAAGGCCGTAGAGGGCGCCGTCGGGGTCGAGGACGTCCTTGGTCAGGACGGTGAGCGAGTCGTTGTCGTTCGTCGCCTTGCCGTAGCGGCGCCGCGGCTGGCTGGAGTTGAACGTCTTCACGTCGGCGACGTCCTGGGCGCCTGGCGAGCCCGCCTTCAGCAAACCGGCGTTCGTGGCGATGCCCGCTTGCGTGAGCGGGTCGATGAACTGCGGGTTGAGGTACTCGTTGGACAGCAGGCTCGGGCGCACGGTCACGGGGATGATCGTCTCGCAGTTCCTGAAGACCACGGGTGGGCGCACGCGCAAATCCTGGATCTGCTGGGAGGTGCCGCGCTCGCCGCGGCCGAGGGTGATGCTGCCGGCGTAGACCGTGTCGACGCCATCGCCGCAGTCGACGTCGCTGTCGGTCAGATAGCCGGACCAGATCGTGTCGTTGCCGCCGCCGCCGCGGATGACGTTCGAGCCGCCGACCGTGATGATCGTGTCGTCCTCGCCCTCGCCGTGGAGGATGTCGTTGCCGCCGCCGCCACCCTCGAGCACGTCGTTGCCGCCGCCGCCCCAGAGCTCGTCGATGCCCGAGCCGCCGATGAGGATGTCGTTGCCCTCGCGGCCCATCACCATCTTGTCGCCGCCCCGGTTGGTGTTGATGTAGTCGTCGCCGGGGCCGCCGTCGTAGAGCAGGTCGTTGCCGAAGCCCTTTTCGAGCATGAAGTCGTCGCCCTCGCCGCCGACGACGCTGTCGTCGCCGTCACCGCCGTCGAGGCGGTCGTCGCCCGGGCCGCCGTCGACGATGTCGTTGCCGGTGCCGGCCTCGATCTGGTCGATCCCGTCGCCGCCTTGGATCTTGTCGTTGCCCGATTCGCCCTCCAGGCGGTCGTTGCCGCCGTCGCCGAACAGCTTGTCCGAGCCGAAGCCGCCGAGCAGCACGTCGTTGCCGGCCTGGCCGCGCAGCACGTCGTTGCTGTGGCCGCCGCGCAGCAGGTCACGCTCGTTCGTGCCGGTGAGCTTGTCGTTGCGCCCGCTGCCTTCGCGGACGATCGCCTGGGCGGAAGGCAGGCCGAGGAGCAGGGTCAGCGCGATCGCGATGATGAGCGCCCGCGGCGAGATCGATCGGACTCCCCGTGGATACACGGCGCGAGGATGCCGAGCGCGCTGGCGGCGGACAAGATCGAATGGACAGGTGTTCGGCGAACCTAGACGGTTCTAGACCTCAGCCCTGCGCCACGACCACCCGCCGGGGGTTCTCCGGGTCGCGCGACAGCGCGCCGCGTGCGATCAGGCGCACGGCCTCCGGCAGCAGCGCGTGCTCGAGCGGCCGCAGCTGGGCGCGAACGAGTTCCGGATCGGTGGCGTTGGCGATCTCCAGCGTCCGCTGCACGATCACGGGCCCGGTGTCCACGCCGCCGTCGTCCTCGACGAAATGGACGGTCACGCCGAAGACCTTCACGCCGTAATCGATCGCCTGCTCGACCGCCCGCATGCCGGCGAACGCCGGCAGCAGCGAGGGGTGGATGTTCATGACCGCGCCCGGAAACCGGCGCAGGAACGGGCTCGTCAGCAGCGCCATGTAGCCCGCCAGCACGACGAGCTCGACGTCGCGCGACAGCAGCCAGTCGGCGATCGCGGCGTCACGCGCGTCGCGATCCCCGAAGTCGGCGATCGGGAACACGCCGGTCTGGATGCCGGCGTCCTGCGCGCGCTCCAGCGCGACGGCGTCCGGCCTGTCCGCCGCGACGCCGACGACGAGCGCCTCCTCGCCGTGGACCGAGTCCAGCAGCGCCTGCAGGTTCGTGCCCTCGCCGGACGCGAGCACGCCGATGCGCAGCGGGCCCGTCGCAGCGGCGGCGCTCAAGGGCTCAGGCCGCCTCGAGCTTGGGGTACATCCCGCCGGTCGAACGCAGGCGCCCGCCGGAGATGAGCTCGTCCACGCGCGCGAGGACCTGCTTCGCCGTCAGATGGTCGAAGGTGCCGTAGGCGGGCAGCCCGTCGTGCCCGCTCTTCACCAGCGCCTGCGATCGCCCGCCGCGCAGGATCTCGACGGTCCGCGTGCGGCCGACGGCCGGCTGCGCGGTCTCGACGACCTCGACGATCGCGGCGTCGAGGTCGCCGGGCGCGGGGGCGCTGGACCCGTTGCGCGTGTCTGCCGCGACCCGCGCGCGGCTCGCGTTGGCCGGCGGGGCGGGGACCCACGAGGCATCGCAGACGTCGCAGCACGGCACGCCCGGCTGCGGCGCGGGCGGGCTCGGGTCGCCGAAATGGCGCAGGATCGCCGCGCGCCGGCACTTGTCGACCTCCACGAAGGCCCACACGGAGCGGTACTGGCTCCAGCGTGCGCGCGTGCCCTCCTTGGCAGCGGTCCGGCAGGCGGCGCGCGCCCGGCCGTCGAACGCTGATTCGATCCGCCCGCGCAGCCGGTCCGGCGACGACGGCGCCGGCCGCACGACACCGGCGCGGGCGAGGTGGCCGACGACGGCACGCACCTGGTCGTCGTTCTCGCCGCGCCCGTCGAGCACCGACGCGATCTCGTCGGTCCCGAGGTCGTAGCGACCCTCCTGCGAGCGCATCTGCAGGCGCCGCGCGACGGTCGAGATCGCCTCGTCGGTCACCTCGCTGCGCTGGATGAAGAACACGTGCAGCCCCTTGTCGCGCCCCTCGGCGAACAGCAGCGCGCGCGCTGGTCTGCCGTCGCGGCCGGCGCGCCCGGCCTCCTGGTAGTAGGCCTCGACCGAGCCGGGCACCGACTCGTGGCAGACCGTCCGCACGTCGGACTTGTCGATCCCCATGCCGAAGGCGTTCGTCGCGACGACGACATCGAGGCGCCCGTCCATGAAGCGGCGCTGCACCTCCGCGCGCTGCTCGCGCCCGAGGCCGGCGTGGTAGACGCCGACCGAGCCTTCGAGGCTGCCCGACAGCTTCGTCGCGAGCTTCTCGGTCCCCGCGCGCGTGCCCGCGTAGACGATCGCGGGCGTCGCGCCGGGCTGCGCCAACGCGGCTGCGATGTGGCGGTGCTTGGCCTGCGTCGAGGCGCACGGCAGGACCGCAAACGACAGATTGGGGCGATCGAAGCCGGTCGCGACGCGGACGGGGTCGCGCAGCCCGAGACGATCGACGATGTCGTTCGCCACCGTCGGCGTCGCGGTCGCCGTCGAGGCGATGATCGCCTCGGCCTGCAGCCAGCGCGCGGCGTCGGCCAACCGAAAGTAGTCCGGGCGGAAGTCGTGGCCCCACTGCGAGACGCAATGCGCCTCGTCGACGACGAACAGCCCGATCTTCGTGTTGCGGATCGCCTGCAGAAACGGCGAGGAGGAGAAGCGCTCCGGCGCGACGTAGAGCATCCGCAACTCGCCCGAGACGGCGCGCTCCAACGCCTCGCGATTCGTGGCGCCGTCCTGCTGGGCGTTGACGAGCGCCACCTTGCCGGGCGCGATCCTCGCGAGCGCGTCGACCTGGTCCTGCATGAGCGACACGAGCGGTGAGACGACGAGCGTCAGGTCGTCGCGGACGAGCGCGGGAAGCTGGTAGCAGAGCGACTTGCCGGCACCCGTCGGCATGACCACGAGCACGTCGCGCGCAGGCGGTCCGACCGCGGCCCGCACGGCGTCTTCCTGGCCGGGGCGGAAGGCGTCAAAGCCGAAGTTCTCGCGCAGGGCGACGTTCAGGTCCATGGCGACGATCGACCTTAGCGGGCGCTCCGGCGAGGACCGCAAGCTGCGCAGATTCGGCACACGGACGTTGCGACTTCGCGCGCATGAGCGTGCCTTTGCGGGTAACGCCGAAGTTGCTCTCAAGTCAGCGCTACGCTCGATATCAAGGTGCCCGTCAGCTTCATCTTCCGTTGTCAGTTCTGCACTGCCCAGCCTGATCCGCTGACGCAGCTGCGGCTGCAGAGCGCCATGCGCGAGTTCGTCTGGGGCGCTTATCAGAACGCGCTGCCCGGGCGCTGGCTGATCTGGCACGGGCGCGGCCTCTACGGGCCGGCGCGATATGCCTGCCCGGACCATCGCGGCGATCTCGTCGCCTTCCTGCGCGAGCACTATGGGACGATCGGCTTTCATCCGTGGAAACGGCCGCCCTATCCGCACAGCCTCGAGTCCACCGACACCGACAATGCGTGGAACATTGCGACGCGGCGAGGGATCACAGGCGGGTTCTGACCGCGCCATCAACTCCGCTGTTGCCGGACCGCTCCGAGGGGTACCCTGCGCAGGGAGATGTCTGTGAAGCTCATCTTCCGTTGTCAGTTCTGCAGGGCACAGCCTGATCCGCTGACGCAGATCAGCCTGGAGAAGAGCGTGCCCGAGCTGATATGGGGCGCCTACGAGGATGCGATGCCGGAGCAATGGCTCATCTGGCACGGTCGCGGGCTCTACGGTCCGCCGCGCTACGCGTGCGCGCAGCACCGCGGCGACCTCATCGCGTTCCTGCGCGCGCACTACGGCACGATCGGCTGGCATCCCTGGAAGCGCCCGCCGTACCCCACGAACCTGCGCAATCCCGACAAGGAACGCGCGATCGCTGTCGGCGGCCGCTCGGCCATGCCGAAGTGGGGCTACGGCCCCCAGGTCAAGTAGAGCGCGCTTAGCCGCCGAGTCGCGCGCCGACGAGCGGAAGCTCGAGCGCATACTTGCCGTTCGCGTCGTCGCTGCCCTCGAGCGGGTAGCGGCCGCTGAAGCACGCGTCGCAGTGGCGACCCGGATCGCCTCGGACGGCTTCGTAGACGCCCTCGAGCGAGAGGTAGGCCAGCGAGTCGCAACCCAGCTCGGCGGCGATCTCCTCCGGCGTGCGCTCGTGCGCGATCATCTCCTCGCGCGTGGACATGTCGATGCCGTAGTGACACGGGTGCCGGATCGGCGGCGCAGAGACGCGCATGTGCACCTCGCGAGCGCCGGCGTCGCGCAGCATCTGGACGATCTGGCGCGTGGTGTTGCCGCGCACGATGGAGTCGTCGACGACCACCAGAGACTTGCCGCCCACGATCTCCGGCAGCGGGTTGAACTTCAGCCGCAGGCCGTGCTTGCGCAGCTCCTGGCCGGGCTCGATGAACGTGCGCCCGACGTAGCGGTTCTTGATCAGCCCGTCGTCCTGCGGCAGGCCGCTGGCGCGGGCGTAGCCGCGCGCGGCGGGCGCCCCGGAGTCCGGCACCGGGATGACGAGATCAGCGTTCGGGGCGGGCGCCTCGCGGGCGAGGATCTCACCCATGCGCCCGCGCGCGGCCTGCAGGACGTCGCCGTTCATGCGCGAGTCCGGGCGCGCGAAGTAGATGTACTCGAAGATGCAGAACGCCTCGCGGGCGCCCTTCACGAGCTGGCGCGAATGCAGCCCGGACGAGTCGACCCAGACCATCTCGCCGGGGTTGACGTCGCGCACGAGCTCGGCGCCGATGATGTCCAGCGCACAGGACTCGCTGGCGACGCAGTAGACGTCGCCGATGCGGCCCAGCACGAGCGGGCGCAGGCCGGCGGGATCGCGGAAGGCGACGAGCGTGTCCTTCGTCATGAGGACGGTGGAGAACGCGCCCTGCAGGCGCGGGACGATCGCGGACACCGCGTCCTCGATCCGGTCGGCCGGGTGGGAGGCCAGCAGCGCGGCGATGATCTCCGAGTCCGACGTCGAGCGGAAGCTGACGCCCAGTTCGCGCAACTCGGTGTGGAGCTCGACGGCGTTGATGAGGTTGCCGTTGTGGCCGAGCGCGAGCTCGCGGCGGTCAGAGCGGTGCACGGGCTGGGCGTTGTCCCAGCCGTTTGAGCCTGTCGTCGAGTAGCGGACGTGGCCGACGGCGATGTCGCCACCGAGCGCGCGCAGCTTCTGCTCGTCGAAGACCTGGTTGACGAGCCCGAGCTCGCGCAGCGTCATGATGTGGCCGCCCACGTCGGCGGCAGCGATGCCGGCCGACTCCTGCCCCCGGTGCTGCAGGGCGTACAGCGCGAAATAGGCAAGTCGCGAGACTTCGTGGACGGGTGCGTAGATGCCGAATACGCCGCACTCGTCCCGTGGTCCCTCGCGCTCGTCGAGGTTGGTCACGGACCCAAGGATAGCCGTGCGTTCGGCGTCGAACCGTTCGCCGGCCTGTTTATCTCGCGTGCTCCTGCAGGATCCTCGCCGCGCCGTTGAGCACGAGCGCCCGCGCAAGCGTCGTCGGCCTGAGCCCAACCGCGTCGGCCGCGTTCGCCAGCCGCTCGTGGTCGTCCGCGCGCAGGCGGATGTTGGCCGTTCGCCTTCGTCGACGTAGAGCTTGAAGGCACGCCTGTCGGCGATGGCGCGCAGGTGTCGGTCCGCCACCTGACGCACCATCGTTGATCGCTGCTGTGGATGCAGCGGGGCCAGCGCCTGCTCCCAGAGACGGCGGGACCTTCTCGAGCTCGATCCATGTGCTGCTACTCGCCGCCCAAGGTACCGCCTAGCCTGCGCGAACGTCCTGCGTGCTCGATGCTCTCGGCCGCAGCAGCTGGTTGCCCTGAAAACGCACCATGACGGTCAGCCGGCCGATGCGCGTGCGCAGCCTCGACTTGAACGTGACCGAGCCGCGGTAGGTGCAGTCGGGTCGCAGCTCGAAGACGCGCGACGAGATCGTCGTGCCGAACTTCTGATAGCGGATGGTGACGTCGCCCCTGCAGAACGCGCTCGGCCCCGGGAGCTGGCAGTACTGCGCGGCGGTGGCGCCCGGCGGGCAGACGATCGGCAGGCAGTTCGCCTCCGCCGTCGGCAGGACGCCGAAGGCGCAATGTCCGGCCGGCGGGACGATCCGGCCCCGCGTGGTGAACACGTACGGCCGGGACCGGTCGCGCGCAGGCGTCGTCGTCGCCGTGACCTTCTCCGTGGCGCCTCGAATGGCGGTCGAGGTCTGGGCGACGGCGGGCGAGGAGAGCAGTGGGACGGCTGCCAGCGACAGCGCGGCCAGCGTGAGCAGGCGTTTCACGGCGGGGCTCCTTCAGGACTCATGGACATGGGGCGGCGTACCGAGGAGCGACCTCGACGTGAGAGCTACATGAAGGTACGTCGGCGGGACGTGAAAACTGACGCTGCTGCCGCGCGCCGTCAGCCGACGCACGCTCACCCGATGGTGTCGAACCCGCCCTCGGGCGACTCGGATTGCTGTGGTGCTCTCTGCGGAGTGCGGGGTGGACGGGCCGGCGGTGGGACAGGTGGCCGCGTAGCCGGCCTCGGGGCGACCGGAGGCCGCGAGCGTCGAGGCGTCGCCTGCGTCGAGGGGTTGCTCGGTCCGGACGCGGACGCAGGACCGTCGCCGTTGCGAGGGCGCCTGCGCGAGGGCGTGCCACGACGGTCGCGTTCGCGCGCGGAGCGTGCGACCGGCCGGCCGATTTTGACGCGCGCCGTGGAGACGGTCACACCCGCGATGCGAAACCGGATGCGACGGGTCGCGATGATACGCGCCGTCACCGGTCCCGCGATCTCGAACCGCAGCCTACCCTGAGCCTGGCTGCGGGGGTTCAGCGGATCCCGTAACGACGGGCGGCCGGAGTCGACGATCTTGCCGTTGACGACAGTCGTCTGCGCCAGCAACGCAGGCGTGGCCGGTGCGCGAGCCGAACGGGCACGGTTGATCACGCGTACATGAACGCTCAGACGGGCGCGCTGCCGTCGCTTCCCCAAGCTGGTGGAGGCGGGATGCAAGATCGCCGACAGAACCTGCACGCGAATCGTCTGGCGCAGCTTGGCATCGGAACCCGCGTCGGTTGCGCTCAGCGAGGCAAGCCCCCAGCCAAAACCCGCGCCCGCCACGACCGCGACGACGATGAACGCGACCGCTCTGGCGAGCACGGATAGCGCGCCGGCGAACCTCACGCCCCCCGGCACGCCGTCTCCGTGTGGTCCCTGCTGCGCTGCGTACGGGGCATCGACGCGCTGAACGTGCGTTCGCTGTGCGCGGTCACGGATTGAACCTTAGAGCGCTCTCGGGCACGGCACGCTGGGTGTCGTGTCCACCGGACCGACGGGTTCCTCACGCGAACAGCGGCGCGAGGCCCGCGTGCGCGGCGCGCAGATCCTCGAGCGTCACCTCCACGCGTACATCGCCGCTGCGTACCTCGAGCGCGTCGCCACCGACCGTGCCGATGATGTCGAGGTCGACGCGCTTGGCCAGGGTGCGCAGGTCGTCTTCCGCGCCCGAGACGACGAATCCGGCGCCGGGAGACTCGCCGAACAGCGTGCGCATGAGCTTGTCGAAGCCCGCGATCGGGCCGAGGTCGAGCGTCGCACCGATGCCGCCGCCCAGGCAGGACTCCGCAACGGCGACGAGCAAGCCGCCCTCGGCCACGTCGTGCGCGCTGCGGACCGCCCCCGCGCGGACAGCATCGCGGATCGCTTCCTGCGCCGCGCGGAGCGACGCGATGTCGATCGCCTCCAGGCCGACAGGCAAGTCGTCGCCGCGCAGCTTGGCGAGCTCAGAACCGGGCAACCGCGGATCGAGTGGCCCGGCGAGAGCGATCGCGTCGCCGCTGCGGGCGAAGCCAGAGCGCCCGGCGCGCGCGACGTCGGGCAGCTCGCCGACCATGCCGACGACCGGCGTCGGATAGATCGGCCCGTCGCCGCTCTCGTTGTACAGCGAGACGTTGCCGCCGACGACGGGTACGTCGAGCGCGCGGCAGGCGTCGCCGAGGCCGCGGATCGCCTCGGTCAGCTGCCAGGCGATGTGCGGCTTCTCGGGGTTGCCGAAGTTCAGGCAGTTCGTCAGCCCCAGCGGCTCGGCGCCCGCGCAGGCGAGGTTCGCGGTGCACTCCAGCACGACCTCGATGGCGCCCGTGTACGGGTCGCAGGCGACGCGCCGGCCGTTGCCGTCGATCGAGATCGCGATCCCGCGGGGCGACTCGGGCAACGCGAGCACCGCCGCGTCGGCCTGCTCGGGCCGGCGCACGGTGCGCGACTGCACGATGCAGTCGTACTGCTGAAAGAGCGGTAGGCGCGAGGCGATGTTCGGCGAGGCGAGCAGCGCGAGCAGGACGTCGCGGGGGGCGGCGTCGGCCACGAGGACCGGCGGCGGCGCCGGGTACAGGCCGGCCGCGGGCTCCTGCACCACGAGGTCGTACAGGGGGCAGTCGTCGACCAGCGCCGGCACCGGCATGTCGCCGACCATCTCGTCGCCGGCGAACACGCGCAGCGCGCGGGTGTCCGTGACCGTGCCGATCGCGCCTGCGTTGACCTCCCACTTCTCGCAGACAGCCAGCACCTCGTCGAGCTGTGACGGCTGCACGACGCAGAGCATCCGCTCCTGCGACTCGGAGATCATGATCTCCCACGGCTCCATCCCCGCCTCGCGCAGGATGACCTTGCCCACGTCGATGTCGAGGCCGACCTCGCCCTTGGAGGCCATCTCGGCGCTCGACGAGGACAGCCCGGCGGCGCCGAGATCCTGCAGCGCGACCAGCAGCCCGCGCTCGAGCAGCTCCAGCGAGCACTCCATGACCTTCTTCTCCGCGAACGGGTCGCCGACCTGGACGGTCGGGCGCTTGTCGGCGTCCGCCTCGCCGAGCTCGGCCGAGGCGAGCACCGACGCGCCGCCGATCCCGTCGCGGCCCGTCGACGCGCCGAAGAGCACGAGCGCGTTGCCGATCCCGGTCGCGGCGCTGCGGATGAGCGCATCGCCGCGCGCAATGCCCAGCGCCATCGCGTTGACGAGGCAGTTCTGCTCGTATGGCCCCTCGAAGTAGACCTCGCCGCCGATCGTCGGGACGCCGATCGAGTTGCCGTAGTGGCCGATCCCGCCGACCGCGTGCTCGAGCAGGTAGCGCGAGCGGGCGCTCGAGGGCTCGCCGAAGCGCAGCGAGTCCAGTACGGCGATCGGCCGCGCGCCGATCGCGAAGATGTCGCGCAGGATCCCGCCGACGCCGGTTGCCGCGCCCTGAAACGGCTCGACCGCCGACGGGTGGTTGTGCGACTCGACCTTGAAGGCGATCACCCAGCCGTCGCCGACATCGACCGCTCCGGCGTTCTCACCCGGGCCGAGCGCCAGCCGCGGGCCCTCCGTCGGCAACGACCGAAGCAGCCTCTTGGAGTGCTTGTAAGCGCAGTGCTCGCTCCACATGAGCGAGAAGACGGCGAGCTCGACCTCGTTGGGCTCGCGCCCGATCTTCTCGACGATCAGCGCGAACTCGTCCGGCGTGAGCCCGAGGGCGACCGCGGCCTCAACCGTGGGCATGGGCCATCGAGGTGAAGAATTTCAGCCCGTCGGCGGAACCCGTCAAGGGATCGACCGCGTGCTCGGGATGGGGCATCAGGCCGAAGACGTTGCCGGCCGCGTTGCAGACGCCCGCGATGTCGTTGCTCGACCCGTTTGGGTTGCCGTCGTGCGCGTACTTCGCGACGATCTGCCCGTGTGCCGTCATGGACCGCAATACCTCTGGTGGCGCGTAGTAGCGACCGGTCGTGTGCTTGACCGGGATCGACAGGATCTCGCCGTCGGCCATGTCGGCGGTGAACGGGTGGCTCGAGCGCACGATCTCGACGTTCACCTGCCGGCAGACGAAGCGCAGGCCGACGTTCGGCAGCAAAGCGCCCGGCAGCAGCCCGGCCTCGCACAGGACCTGAAAGCCGTTGCAGATCCCGAGCACGAGCCCGCCCTCCCGTGAGAAGCGGATGACGGACTCCATCACCGGCGAGAAGCGGGCGATCGCGCCGACGCGCAGGTAGTCGCCGTAGGAAAACCCGCCCGGCACGACGATCGCCTCGGCGCCGTGCAGGTCCGGGTCGCCATGCCACAGGATCTGCGCCGACGCGCCCGGCACGCGCTCGCAGGCGAGCAGGGCGTCGTTCTCGTCACAGGAGCCGGGAAACTGGACGACGCCGAAACGCATGCGCGGATCAGCTCGCGATCGGGCGGACGTGACGGACCGACGGGAAGCGCGCGAAATCGCGATCGAGTGATGCCACCGCACAGCCGTGCTCGAGCGCGATCGCGGCGATGACCGCGTCGGGAATGAGGCCGCCCTTGGCGTCGGCCTCGTCGCATACCCGGCGCAGCAGCTCGAGATGCAGTGGACCGGGCTCGAGGGCATGGTGGCTCGGATGCGCGCGGACTGCATCGACGAACGCAAACGCTTCGTCTCGCGGCGTCGGTACCGGGAAGGCGTGGCGGTTGGTCACGAGGCGAAGGAAGGAGGCCCAGACGACGTTCGGCACGGAGAACGTCTCAGGTCCCTCGAACACAGCTTCGAACCAGCGACGCATCGAAATGTGATGACGATGGTCGACGCGATGGGTGGCGATGACGACATTGACGTCGAGGACGAGCACGTTCAGCGCCGCTTGTCGAGCGGTACGCCGTCATCGAGGAACTCCGCGATCGCGCGGTTGGAGTCGAGGTCCAGCCCTGGGTGCGGGCCGGTGCCGCCGTCGAAGACCGGAATCTCCACTCGCTTCGCGGACTCGTCGCGAGCAGAGAGCTCGCGTCGCAGCGCGTCCTCCACGAGTGCACCCAGCGTCAGGCCGCGCTCGCGAGCCCGGAGCTTCGCGCTCTGCAGCAGCTCGTCATGGATCGAGATCGTGGTGCGCATGATGCACAGCCTAACGCATCACATGCATCACGTCTCGTCCGAGACGATCTCGAAATCCTCGATCAGCGGGTTCGCGAGCAGCTTCTCGCACATCGCA